>NZ_CP075175.1:2662500-2905000 GCF_021223605.1 Paenibacillus sp. 481 | reverse complement strand
GCCCGTCCGGGACAAAATAGTGGATTCGCCAACATCTTTGGCCATCGTATCCAAGTCAGCGGGTGTTATCGTGAAGCCCCACTGTCCTATGGTAGCGGCAGCCTGCACGGTATCGGTTCCTATTACGCTAGCCGGGCTATTCATTGCAAAGTATACGCCTGGCGTAAGCACGCAAGCTGCAACGAGAGCCATAATCGCAACGAACGATTCCATCAGCATGGCGCCGTAGCCGATAGGACGGGCATGCGACTCGCGTTCAAGCATTTTAGGCGTCGTGCCGGAAGAAACAAGCGCATGGAAGCCAGAGACAGCGCCGCAGGCAATCGTGATGAACAGGAACGGGAATAAGTTCCCTGCAAACACGGGGCCCGTCCCGTCTACAAACTGCGTGAGAGCCGGCATTTGCAATTCGGGCATAACGAACAAAATACCGAGCGCCATACCTACGATCGTACCTATTTTAAGAAAAGTGCTTAAATAATCGCGCGGCGCCAGCAATAGCCAGACTGGAATGGCTGAAGCGACGAAGCCGTAAACAATCATCATAAGTGCAATGGTTTCACTATCAAATGTGAACCATGCTGAATATGTCGGATGTTCAGCAACGTATTGTCCACCTATTAAGGAAAGAAAGAGTAACACGAGACCAATAACCGAACCTTCTCCTACACGCCCCGGTCGGATGTAACGCATATATAGCCCCATAAAGATCGCGATTGGAATCGTAGCCGCGATCGTAAACATTCCCCACGGGCTACCAACGAGCGCTTTAACGACGACGAGGCCAAGAACGGCAAGTAAAATGATCATAATTCCGAGTATACCGATCATAGCGACGGTGCCGGTTAGCTTTCCGACTTCATCTTTAATCATGTCCCCTAGCGATTTTCCATTGCGACGAGTAGATGCGAACAAAATAATAAAGTCTTGTACAGCCCCTCCTATCATAACGCCGACAATGAGCCATATGGCTCCTGGCAGATAGCCCATTTGCGCAGCCAATACTGGGCCGACGAGTGGGCCCGCTCCTGCAATCGCGGCAAAGTGGTGCCCGAAAAGAACCCATTTGTTCGTCGGGACGTAATCTTTGCCATCATTTTTGAGTTCGGCCGGTGTTTGACGCTTATCGTCGAGTCCGAACACCTTGTTAGCTAGAAATTTGCTGTAGAAGCGATACGCAACGGAGTAAAAGCAAACGGCAGCGATAACGAGCCACACCGCATTAATGGTTTCGCCGCGGTTCAACGCTAATGTTCCCAGCGCACTAGCACCGATCAGTGAAATAAGTCCCCACAGTAAGATGGATATCCACGCTTTCTTTTTCATCACGAATCGTCTCCCCTATAGAACGTTTGAAATCAAAAATGGCATGTACATTTGGTTGCAAATTTAGTGGTGCATAGCGTGTCATGCATATGATGAGAGTTTTTGCTTGTAAAAGACCTTGATCACCGTCGTAATGCCACGTTACTGCGATAAAGTTAAATCACGCGGATATGTACTATAGATATGTTCAGCATACTGCTCAATCAAGGTCGATTCTAAGCTGACACAAGATGCTCTAAGTTGCTTCAAGTACATACATAAAGCTACAAAGTGCTTATTCACCACCTGTTCACATTTTGATAACGATTGCAAAAAGTATAATCGGTTCACACCGTAATACAATGGGACAGGAGCGTTATGTAAGATATGTAGATCAAGATGTTAAATTTCTAGCTTATATCGCAGCTCTTTAACATAGTTACGGCTCACAGGTACTGTGCTGCCTTCACTCATCAGCAAGTTGAATGTTCCAGTTGTATACGTACTGAGCTGTTCAGCATGACGCATGCTAATAACAAAGCTTTTATGGCAACGGAAAAATAAATAGGGTTCAAGTCTACGCTCCAACTCTTGGAGTGTACGTGTCGTGAAGTAGGTTCCTTGCGTCGTAACTACGCGGACGTGCTTGTCCTGTTTTTCAAGAAAAATAATATGCTCGGGCATCACATAATGAGTTACGTTTTCGTTCGGAAGTGCGAGCTTGCACGCATGGATGGATGAAGGTCGGGTCTGAGAGGTATTTTGCGTGTTCATTCGATTGTTCACTTGCGTGTTTAATTGCGTGTTAAATTGGAGTTCCTTTAATATCGCGTATATGTCCTGCTCATCGTAAGGCTTTAATAGATAATGATAAGCTCGCAATTGAAAGGCTTGTAGCGCATACTCATCATAGGCTGTACAAAAAATAATCGGAATACGCTGTGTGATGTGCTTTATTGGCATCGCGGAAATATGTTCTGCTACTTGAAGTCCGCTTATATCGGGTAAATTAATATCTAAAAAAATGAGTTTCGGCTCCCGCTCCTGAACAAGCTGCAATGCTTCTGTTCCTGTGGCAGCTTGTACAATTTCTAATTCCTCGTGGTAAAGGGATAGTGTGTGCGCCAGATCTTCGCGCGCCAGCGGCTCATCTTCAACGATGAGAATGGTCCATGACATACAGGGGCCTCCTAATATGAAAATTAAAAATCCCCGTCTCGTTCACTTTGGTGAAAGCGACGCATAAACGGGGATTGATCGTGTACTCGTCTGCGCTTGTACTATTGCGGCAGTGCCTCGTTTAGCAGGCGAATGAGTTCATTTTCATCTGTGATGACTGGAATGCCTAGCTGTTCGGCCTTGGCTAGTTTGCTGCCTGCCTTTTCTCCGGCGATGACAAGATCGGTCTTCTTGGATACACTGCCTGTAATCTTAGCACCGCAAGCTTCTAACTTAGCGGCAGCTTCGTCACGTGTCAGCTGGTGAAGTGTACCTGTTAGGACAACCGTCTTCCCGTAGAAGAACGAATCTACACTTACGGGCGCTGCTTTAACTGGTGCCTGTGGCTGTAGGCCCAACTCCAGCATGCGGGTAATGCTTGCTTGGTTAATCGGGTCAGCGAAAAAGCTGACAATACTATCGGCTACGATACCACCAACGTCTGGGATGGCGATAAGCTCATCTAGCGTAGCATTCATAATCGCTTCAAGTGTGTTGAAATGATCGGCTAGCGCCTTAGTCGTCGTCTTCCCTGTGTTTGGAATACCAAGTGCAAATAAGAAGGCGGAAAGGTCGCGAGTCTTGCATGCTTCAAAAGCTTGCAGCAGGTTGTTCGCTTTTTTCTCACCAAATCGATTTAGGCTAATCAACTGCTCAAACGTGAGCGCGAATAGATCAGACGGATCACGTACTTCAAGTTCATCGTACAACTGTTCTGCTGTCATAACGCTAAACGTCTCAATATCCATCGCATCCCGCGATGCAAAATGGGCAAGGCGTCCTACAAGCTGCGGCTTACAGCCAAGCTTGTTGTTGCAGAATAGATGGGCACCGCGCAATTCCAGCTCCGAGCTGCAAGATGGGCAATGAGTAGGGAATGTGATTTCCTCCCCGTCCTGCTCATCCGTTACTTTCCCCAAAATTTCAGGGATTACGTCATTAGAGCGGCGAATGAATACACGTGAGCCGAGTGCGTGTTTCAAATTTTTACGCTCGATGTCGCCGATGTTATTCAACGTACAATTCTGTACGGTTACACCCGCCAGCTCAACCGCTTCTACACGAGCAACGGGAGTGATTTTGCCTGTACGACCAACTTCCCAACTTACGCTTTCGAGTACGGTCGTCGTTTCTTCAGCTTCGAACTTAAATGCGACTGCCCAACGCGGAAACTTATCGGTGTAGCCGAGTACTGTGCGCGTGCGCATGTCGGTTACTTTGACTACGGCACCGTCAATAAGGTAATCAAGCGATGGCCGCTGCTCCTGAATACGTTCAAGCTCCGCACGTACATCTTCAATCGTATTGAAGTAAGTGATGTATGGGTTCACTTTGAATTGGTTGTCTCTCAAAAACTGCATCATTTCACGATGGTCGTGAAATAAGTCGGTGTCCGAATATCCGACATTGTAGAAAAATGCGTTAAGCTTCCGCGTTGCTGTCACTTGCGGATTCAAGTTGCGCAGCGCGCCCGCAGCTGCGTTGCGTGCATTTTTGAGCGGCTCTGCGGCTGTCTCGTTATAGGCTTCAAGCACAGACAGGTTCATGATGCCTTCGCCTTGTACTTCAACTGTTCCTTCTATATAAGGAATGGTGAGCGGTACAGAGCGAATCGTTTTGACTTGTGGCAAAATGGACTCGCCGATGAGGCCGTTCCCGCGCGTCGAAGCTTGGACGAGCTGTCCGTCTGTGTACGTAAGGTTCAGCGTTAAGCCGTCGTACTTGAGCTCTACCACGTATGTAGGAGCCGGCAGTGGCTCCTCATCGGGATTTTTCGTATTGTAGTCTTGAACGAGTTTAAGGACACGCTGATTCCAAGCGTACAAATCTGCTTCGTTCTGGGCTTTGTCCAAGCTCCAAAGACGTGATAGGTGTCGATGCGGGTCAAAGCCTTTGAGTAGTTGCCCCCCGACACGTTGGGTCGGGGAGTCGGGCTGGGTTACACCCATTTGCTGCTCTAGGGTAACTAACTCATCGTAAAGAGCATCGTATTCTTTATCGCTAAGGACAGGCTCGTCCAATGTGTAGTAATGGTAGTTGTACTTATTTAAATCCGCAATGAGTTGAGACATGCGGGACTGTGCGTCTGCCACGAAGGTAGCTCCTTTCGGTTGCTTGTTGCTTCTCACTCGCCAAGTTGAATGTTACTTGTCGGTTGTTACTTGTCGTTTGATTCTAGGTGCGTAATGCTTTCTGCACGACAAGACTATACTTTGGTTACGGGTGCAAAGGCAGATAGCAATCGTTTGACGCCTACAGGAGCTGGGAATGCGATTTGCAGTTCCGTGTCCGTGCCCGTACCTTTTACGGATACGATGACGCCAACGCCCCATTTGGCGTGAGATACTTTGTCACCTGTCTGGAAGGAACCATCCTGTGTTCCGGTCTGCTTGGCGCTGTCGAGTGCGGACGTGACCGTCACTTTACTCGCACTAGCGCTGCGGCTGCCGAGGCCATTGCTTGAGCCGTTGGCGTTGTTGCCGCCGGAACTTGCTGAGCCTTGGTTGCCCGCGCTACCAGAGCTGCCGCTGTAGCCGAGCCCGCGGCCGCCGTAGGAAGCGGCTGTATTGCTGCGACCGTAGCGATCATGACGACCGTAGCGACCGCCAGATGTCGATACTTCTTCCTTAACTTCGTCCGGTATTTCTGCTAAAAAGCGCGACGGTGCATTTGCACTCGTTCGTCCGAACAAGGTGCGCGTACGAGCACATGTTAGGAACAATTGCTTCTCGGCACGAGTGATACCTACATAGGCTAAGCGACGTTCCTCTTCCAATTCCTCATTGTCGTTGAATGTGCGACTATGCGGGAAGACGCCTTCCTCCATGCCTATTATGAATACGGTTGGGAATTCCAACCCTTTCGCACTGTGCATGGTCATGAGGATGACCGCATCTTGCGGCTCTTCGTCATCATCGGAATCACCCATGGAATCGATGTCCGCGATAAGCGCCAAGTCCGTCAAGAATGAGACGAGCGATTTATCTTCATTGCGCTTTTCGAAATCCTGTGTAACGGATAGGAACTCGTCGATGTTCTCAAGTCTTGCTTTCGATTCGAGCGTATTCTCGCGCTGAAGTTCTAACTTATACTCGGATAGCTCGAGTATCTTTTCGGTAAGCTCGGTGACAGACAAGTACTCCAACATACGATGCAAGTTGTCGATCATCGCTTGGAAGTCACGTAATGTACCTTTTGTCTTAGGCGCGATGTCGATGTCATCCATATTGGCGATGACTTTGATAATGGATGTATCGCGCGCAGTCGCCGCATCGGACAGCTTAGCGATCGTTGTAGCGCCAATGCCTCGCTTTGGTACGTTAATAATTCGCTCTAGACTGATGTCGTCGTCCGGGTTAGAGATGAGACGCAAGTACGCAAGCAAGTCTTTAATCTCTTTGCGGTCATAGAATTTGATGCCGCCGACGATTTGATACGGAATTTCGGATTTAATAAGTATTTCCTCAATAACACGAGACTGCGCGTTCGTCCGATATAAAATGGCATGGTCGCTGTACGACTTGCCGCTCATTTGATTTTTTTTAATTTCCCCTGTTACAAAATATCCTTCGTCATGCTCTGTATCCGCTTGGTAAAGCTTAATCGCGCTACCCTCGCCACGGTCAGTCCACAACTTCTTCGGTTTGCGGCCGATGTTCAGCTTGATGACCTCGTTGGCAGCATTCAGGATATTCGAAGTGGAACGATAATTTTGCTCAAGCATAATCGTCGTCGCGTTCGGATAATCCTCTTCAAAGTTGAGGATGTTCGAAATGTCAGCGCCGCGCCAGCGATAGATCGACTGGTCGCTGTCACCGACAACGCAAATGTTCTTATGCTGGTCTGCCAACATACGGCACAACATATATTGCGCGCGGTTCGTATCCTGATACTCGTCGACGTGAATGTATTTGAATTTTTTTTGATAAAAATCGAGCACTTCCGGCACTTGCTTAAACAGTTCGATCGTCATCATGATGAGATCGTCAAAATCGAGCGAGTTGTTGCTTCTGAGTCGCTTTTGATACATTTTGTACACGTTAGAAACGATGCCATCGAAGTAGTCGCCGATTTTTTGCTCAAAGCGCTGCGGTGAAATGAGTTCGTTTTTCGCTGTGCTGATGGAAGCTTGCACGGCTTTAGGCTCAAATTTCTTCGTATCTAGGTTAAGGTCCTTCATACAGCCGCGAATAACGGAAAGTTGGTCTGCTGAGTCAAGGATAGAGAAGTTGGATGAGAATCCAATCCGCTCAATGTCTTTGCGCAAAATTCGCACGCACATGGAGTGGAAGGTCGAAACCCAAATATCGTGTCCTTCTGGGCCACCGACTAGTCTGGATACACGTTCCTGCATTTCACGTGCTGCTTTGTTCGTAAAGGTAATGGCGAGAATCCCCCACGGCGGTGCTTTGCGTGTTGCGACTAGATATGCGATGCGATGCGTCAGAACGCGCGTCTTACCAGAGCCCGCTCCAGCCATAATGAGCAGCGGTCCTTCGGTAACCTCGACGGCACGCTGTTGCTCGGGGTTAAGCTTCGCTATTGCTTCGTGTATGTCCGTCCTTTCACGGGATGAGTCAAGAAATTCAAACATTTATCCGTAACTCCTTTCTTATTTCACATTATCTTTTCTCACATATAAATAATCGATTTATATCAATGTTCATTAACGTCATTTAACTATTCAATTCTAACGTCTTCACAGCAGCTACTGTAGCTAAAGCTGCCTCTAAATCATCATACACCACATTGCCTACCACAATAGTATCCGCATTTTGCGAAGCCAGTTGAGCCTGCTCTATAGTTCGGATTCCTCCACCGTAGATAACATGTGCCTGACTGGCGGCTTTCCGGATCTGCCCTACCGTTTCCATATCACCAAACGTTCCGCTATACTCCGCGTACACGATTGGCAAACGCATTAGCTTGTCTGCGATATGCGCATATGCTGATGCCTCACTGGCAGTAAGGTGCGAGTTCACCTGACTCACCTTCGCTGCTGTAGCATCTGGATTCAGTATAATATATCCCTCAGGAATGATTAAATCCCATGGGATCATGTAACCATATTGCTCAATAGCTCGCATATGTTGACCTACTAACCACTCCGTACTTGTTGTGTTCAATACCATCGGAATAAAATAAGCGTCGAACCCCGGCACAACCGCGTCTAAATCGGACACCTCCTGCACAGCAGGCAACTCGAACCTGCGGATACGAGCCATCAAATCAACTGTATTATCAAACGTGACTCCACTCGATCCACCCACAATAATTGCGTCTGAACCGGATAAGCAGATCCGTTCAAGCGTAGTATCGTCGATTTCCTTATCTGGATCGAGCTTAAACACGTGTTTCCATTGTAGTAATTGAATGTCTTGAATTGTGTTGTTACCATTTGCGGAAGCCGCCATTTCAGTTCCTCCACTCTCTGTATGAACTTCTCACGCTTCAGCGTATAGAGCACTGGCCCAATTGCCTTCCCTCAAAAAAAGAAAAAGGCAGAACAAAATAAGTCTAAGCCAGCGGGATGAGGGTGTCAATGAAGGTGATATCCTTACTTGAATGATAATTTTCTCGTATTGATACAAATTGGTTATTGAAGTATTACTGCATCAACTAATTTAGAAATGATGGACTAATTGAACATACAAAACGCGTGTGAAAATCATTCTAGAACTACTCCTATGGGGATGGATTTCGACGTGGAAGTAATTTTTTGTATTTGATTTAAGATAGAGCAATAGCCGAAAGCGAGCCAATCATAGGATGCTCGCTTTCGGCTTAACCTTAACTCAGTCATTTTTTTTAATAATCAATCTACTTAGAATAAAGGTTATCGGAATAGAAAGTATGATAACTATAAGTGGAGCATACTCTTTTTCTAATCCTAAATAATCAATTAGTAGATACAGCATTATTGCATTTAAAACATACTGGACAACGTAAACCAAAGGATATTGAATCATTTTTTTGTAATTCAACTTCTCTTTAAATACATAGTAAGTGTTCAGCACATAGGAAATGAAAATGCCGCAAACATAAGAAACTGTATACGACAACGTATACGATAAAACACTCAGTAGCAGTAAATATATTAAATAGGTGCTCGCCGTATTAACTATACCAACGACCACGAATTTCAAAAATTCCTTACTTAAAAACTTCATCAATAATGAATGCAGGCCTTTTGCGCGTTTCATCCAGTATTCTCCATAAATATTCTCCGATTATTCCTAACATGATCATAATAAGTCCAATTAAAAATGTGATTAACGCAATTATTGAAGTCCAACCTTGAATGCTGGCTACTCCTGTAAGGGCATTGATGACTACGAATATTCCATAGATAAAACTAAAAGCTGCAACAATAAAGCCAGTTAAAGACATAAATCGAATCGGCACGTAAGAAAAACTGACAAAAGAGTCGATAAATAGCTTGATTTTCTTAGACAGTGTCCATCTTGATTTCCCCAGTTTTCTCTCTTCGCGAGTATAGGGTATCATAGTTCTATCATGACCTAACCAGTAAATGAGGCTCATAATATTTGTGTTTTTTTCATTGATTTGATTCAATTCTCGAACGACTTGCCTGTCGACTAGCACAAAGTCAAATCCTCCCTGAGGATATCCCTTGATCGCAAGCTTGTCCATAAAGTAGTAATACGTATTAGAAAATGCCTTTTGAGAGATGGATTCTTCACGGTCCTGTCTCGTTGCGAGAACAACCTTGTTACCTTTTTCCCAATGTCCAAGCATATCAGCAAACAACTCTGGAGGATCTTGCAAATCAGCCGAGATAATACCTACTACATCCCCATCAATATGATGAAGACCCGCTTGTATAGCAGCCATAGACCCACAGTTTTTACTTAGTTTCACTATCTTTATTCTTGAATCTTTCTCTTTTTCTTCCAATAATAATTGAAGTGACTTATCTCCTGATCCATCATCTACAAAAACAAATTCCAACTCATATTCAGGCAATAACTGCTGAAGATTTTTTAGTCTGGGTACAGTATTTGGAATATTAAGCTCGTTATAATAAATCGGAACAAGAATAGAGAAAAGCTTTTTATTCTCCATAACGATTTATTACCTCCACGACTTTCCGTACATCTTCCATATCCATTACTGGGCTGATCGGTAGACTGATAACCTCATTATGAATTTTCTCTGATATATGGAATTCCATTTCACTCCACTCTTTGTAAGCTTCTTGTTTATGTGGTGGAATTGGATAATGAATCAGCGTTTGAATACCGTTATCCATTAAGTACTTCTGCAAATCATCCCTATTAGCTGTACGCACTACAAACAAATGCCACACATGTGATTCCTGTTCATCCGTTGTAGTTGGTTTAATAATAAGCGGGTTATCGATATTATTCATGAAATAATCAGCAATTTGTCTTCGCTTCATATTATCTTCATCAAGATACTTTAATTTCACGCTTAAAATGGATGCTTGCATTTCGTCTAATCTACTATTGACCCCTTTAAAAATATTTTCATATTTTTTGTGAGATCCGTAATTCCTCAAAGCAAAAAGCCTTTGAGCCAAGGAATCATCATTTGTAGTAATCGCACCTGCATCACCTAAAGCCCCCAAGTTCTTACCTGGGTAGAAACTAAAAGCTGCTGCATCCCCGAGGTTACCTGCTCTATTCCCACTATATTTCGCTCCATGGGATTGTGCACAATCTTCTATAACTTTCAAATTGTATTTTTTAGCCAAACCATTAATAGCATCCATATCGCATAGCTGTCCATAAAGATGAACAACCATAATAGCTTTAGTTTTAGAAGTTATTTTGTCTTCAATTAAAGCAGGATCTATATTATAGGTATGCAAGTCCGGTTCAACAAGTACTGGAGTTGCTCCATTCATTGATACTGAGAGAATTGAGGCGATATACGTATTCGAAGGAACGATAACCTCGTCCCCTTCTCCAATATCATATGCCTTAATAATAAGCGCAAGTGCATCTAGCCCGTTCGCAACGCCGATACAATGTTTAGTTCCACAATATTGAGCAAATTCAGCCTCAAACTGCTTAACACCTTCACCGAGAACATACCAGCCCGAGTGAATAAACTTCTGTATGGCTTCCATCATTTCAGCTTCATGACGCAAATTTATCTGTTTTAAATCCAGGAAACTAATCATTTTTCTCTCCTAGAATACAATTTTTGTGTTCATATTCCTTATTACATTTACTGCAAACTAAATCAGAAGATAGCTTCTCTCCACAATTGCAAATGTAACTTACAAACTTGGCTGGATTTCCAAACCATAGCGTATTATTAGGTACATTCTTCGTTACCACCGAACCCGCACCAATCATCGCATATTTCCCTATTGTTATTCCAGCTATTATTGTTGAGTTAGCTCCGATCGAAGCCCATTCCTCTACAATCGTTTCAAGAAATTGATCAGGATATTGTTTAGATCGCGGTCTTAAATCATTAGTAAAGGTAACGTTAGGACCAATAAAAACGTTATCTTTAATTCTTACACCATCCCATATATAGACACCTGACTTCACAGTGACATTATCTCCAAGGACAACATCATTCTCAATAAAAGTGTGGTCATTGACATTACAATTCTCCCCTAGAACTGCACCTGGGAGAATATGTGCAAAAGCCCATACGCGAGAATTCGCTCCAATATTATCAGTTTCAACTAATGATTGTGGATGCTTATAATACTTCATTCTTATACACCTCACAAAAGTTATCATATCTATGAATATAATCTGCCTCATCGTAATGATGTGAAGCCAAGACTAGCAATACACAATTCTCGGAAAAATCGTACATTTCATGCCAATCATTGGGTTCAAGTAAAAGCATGGCTTGAGGTGAATCAAGTGTCACTTCATCTTTTCTCTTCGTATTATCGAGGGAAACTTTACAAGATCCAGAGATAGCAATAAGAGCTTGTCTAGTCTTGTAATGTGCATGACCACCTCTGCGCACACCTTGCTTAGTCCCATAAATATAAAACACTCTTTTTATATCAAAAGGGACTTGCAGCTTAGATTCTATTACAGATAAGCTTCCTCTTTCAGGATCCGAATGTACCTTCATATCCATTAAGCAACTTTGCATATTATTTCCCTTCCAACATAAATTGATTGACGTACCATTCAACAGTCTTCTTAATGCCACTCTCGAAATTTTCATCCGCCATCCAATTAAGTTCGTTTTCAATCTTAGATGCGTCAATAGCATATCTACGATCATGTCCGGGACGATCGTTTACATAACGGATTAATTCTTTGTAACTATTCAAACTCTTATCTCTCATTTGTGGAACCGTATCATCTAATAGTTCGCAGATTAGATCTGCAATATAAATATTTACTCGCTCATTGCGCCCACCGATGTTATAGGTTTCCCCATTTTGCCCCTGATGATATACCAAGTCTATACCTTTACAATGGTCGGTAACATATAGCCAGTCTCTCACATTCTTTCCGTCCCCATAAATAGGAATTGTGTTAGAGTTGAGTGCGTTATAAATAATTGTTGGTATTAATTTTTCAGTGTGCTGCTTAGGACCGTAATTATTAGAACAGTTCGTAGTTACTACGTTCATACCGTAGGTATGATAATAACTTCTCACAATTAAATCAGAGCTGGCTTTGCTGGCGCTATAAGGTGAATTCGGTGCATACGGAGTATTCTCCGTAAACAACCCCGTTTCACCTAAAGTACCGTATACTTCATCTGTTGAAATATGATGAAATCTACAGTTCTCATACCCTTTTTTATATATAAACGGCGCTTCCATCCAATACTTTTTTGCAGTGTCTAATAACACAAAAGTACCTTTTACATTAGTCTCTATAAATGATTCTGGAGACTTAATCGAATTATCCACGTGCGATTCCGCCGCGAAATGAATTACGCCCTCAATATTATATTTTTCAAACAGGTGACTTACTAAAGCTTGATCGCAAATATCACCTTGTTGAAAAATGTATCTAGGATGATTTTGAACTTCAATTAAATTATCACTGTTCCCCGCATAAGTTAACTTGTCCAAGTTAACTAAAGTATAGTTCTCATAATTATCTAGAAAATATGGTATAAAATTCGAACCAATAAAACCTGCTCCACCAGTAACTAGTATTGTTTTATGTAAATTATTATCCATAATACGTTAGTTCCGTTTCTTTTTGATTTTCTTTATCTGAAGCACTTTGCTTTGCGATATCCAACAAATACTGTCCGTAATCATTTTTGGACATGCTTTGTCCGAGTGCTACTAATTGTTCAGCTGAAATGTATCCTTTGTAATACGCTATTTCTTCAATACACGCCACTTTAAAGCCTTGTCTCTTCTCTACCGTTTCAATAAAATGAGAGGCTTGCATTAAAGAATCATGTGTTCCTGTATCCAACCAAGCGAATCCTCGACCAAGAAGCTCAACATTTAATTTGCCCACCTTAAGGTAGGCATTATTTATATCTGTAATTTCTAGTTCACCTCTGGCCGATGGCTGTATTTGTTTAGCAATCTGGACAACATCGTTATCATAAAAGTACAACCCTGTAACAGCAAATTGAGATTTAGGATGCTCCGGTTTCTCTTCAATTGACTTCACTTTTAAATCATGGTCGAATTCCACGACACCGAACCGTTTAGGATCTTTAACTTTATAACCGAATACAGTTGCTCCTTCTTCACGCTTCGCAACCTTCATTAACAGTTCTGAGAAACCTTGCCCATAATAGATGTTGTCCCCCAAAATTAAAGCAACTCGATCGTTTCCTATAAACTCTTCACCGATAATGAAAGCCTGAGCCAATCCATCTGGATTCGGTTGAACAGCATAACTAAGCTGAATCCCCAATTCATCTCCAGCTCCTAAAAGTTGTTCAAATCTAGGAGTGTCCTCCGGAGTTGAGATTATCAGTATATCCTTAATACCAGCTAGCATAAGGACAGATAAAGGATAATAGATCATCGGTTTATCATAAATAGGAAGCAACTGTTTGGATATAGTCTTAGTTAAAGGATATAACCGCGTCCCGCTACCGCCTGCTAAGATGATTCCTTTCATAGCATATGCCCCTTTATAGCCATTTTCACTTCAATTGCTTTGAAATAGATTTATCCCAAATATAAATCTCTGATTGGTCTATTTTATGAATTTCAGTAGGCTCTCCAAATGAATTAATTATAGTTTCTTTATTAATGTCTCCCCAACCATCATTTGAGAATACCATGAAATTCACATCTTGCTCGTACCACTCTTCATAGCTTAGCCATTTATGAGCCTGAATACTTCCTCCATTAGATATTACAGGATACACATTTACTAAGCCTTTGCTTTCTACTGTTAAATTCAAAGAACTCCAGAAAGAACCATACCCATGTTTTAGGTTTCTCTCAACTAAAAATGCTGTTACTTTATTTTCATATAATTGATTAACTGAAAGTGGTGTAATAATATAACTACCAATTATCACCACAGAAGCAACAGCTAATAATATACGTTTTTTTGCATTAGAAAAATCTATTTTAGAAAACCCGTACTTTCCAATAAACACCATTAAGAAAATATACATAGGGAATAAATATCGAGTCGAACCTATATCTACTGGCATATTACTAATTAAGTATTCTGCCAAATTAATTAGTATTGCAACTAGTAAAAAAACATACAATCTATCATAGCTTTTGGTGAATTTGAAGTTTTTAACTGCCGAATAAATTAAATATATGCCTACAACTAGTATAATAAAATGAATGCCTTTTTTTATAGTTGTAATTGACGTTACTTCTCCTCCAAAAAAAATTGCGTCAAACAGAAGCAGAATTCCTTCAACAGCTAATACAATATTTTTTACTATATCTTTGAATTCTACAAACTTTGCGACCCCAACTGAAGGAATAGTAAAGTTCAATATATAAAGCACAAGCTTTGAGGCGATGTATGCTCCTATCGACATTAATACCACGTATATATGGTTTGCTTGACGATCTTGATACCATAGAAAACAGCTTGTAATAATGATTGGAATCGTAAAAAACCATATGACAAATGGATCTGCTATCAAAACAATAACTGAGAGAATTACAAACAATGAATACTTGGCGACATTACTTTTTAAGTACTCAAGAGCAATGATCGCTAGAAATACGTAAAGCATCGAACTAATATGCATCGGGCCATTCAAGACCGTACTCGAAATGAAGAGTGAAGGAATCGCTAGTAATGAAAAGGTTATAATAGCATTCGAATATTTGAATCCTTCTTTTGTTTTACCTGCTAAATACACTGCGCACCAGACAACACCAAGTAACCATATAGCAGAGGAGTACTTAATAATTAGAGGGCTTATCCCCATTATGCAAATAAATATGTAATACAAAACTATTTCCGTCGTATAATACGAACCAGTAGATAGATACCAACCGTCTAAAAGGTAGTTCCCATTCTTTATTGCATCCGCCATAAGAACAACTGAGGCTGCATCCGAGTGGATCGGCCAACTAAAAGAAAAGTTAATATAATAAAAAAACAATGCTAATGAAACTACAAAAAAGACTAGAATCTTTGCTATTCGAGACAATTTTACCCCTCCATTAATTATATTTATTAAGGTTTTCAAAATTAATTTATTATTCGACTTTCTTTGTCGAAATTTCACTTATTTCCATATCTAAAGAGGCGAGTTTTTTAAGTCTTAATTCGAGAATGTCAGCCTCATCAACAACATCAAAAGGCAGTTGAGCATAATAATAAGAACCATCATGTTTAAGATCCTTTAATTTATGTTTTTTGAAGGATAGCACCTTTTGTTTGTTGTTACTTATTACATCTAGCTCGAATATATCATCTGTTTGATTGATACTATTACTTTTCATTTTCAATTTATACTCCAATATATAAGAACCTTTCAAATACCTTTGATAAGGGCCAAACACATTGATTATACCTATATTCTCTTTACTACTAATAATACTATTATTAGACGTTTTATAAGTATTAGGTGTAACAAACATTAAGGGTATCAAGTTTTTTGCTAAATATAACTTGTCTTTTTCGTAAGAGTTAAACACCGATTTTTTATCAATGCTCGGAGCTTCCTTTGAAAACGAAATCGACAAATTGTTGATTTGGATTTCCTTACGATCGGTTTGACTGTTAAATTCTGAACTTATAAACATTCGAAAACTGTATCCTGCCTGCTTTTTCTCATTATAAAAAGAATGAGTTATCTCACCTTTCGGATTGTTACTATCAATAACTTTATTATGAATTACATTATCATTGTTATCTAACTCGATTGTTACCAAATCGCCTGATTTAAGATTTGATACTTCGTAATCAAGTTCAACTGTAACAAAAGTGTTTTCTGGTAAAGAAACATATTGTCCATCTGTAATGATAGCACGTTTATTCCCTGTAAATTGGAATTCTTTTTCACTTATAATATTTATTCTTCCTAAGTTATCACTAAGTGGCCTACTGACATATTGTTTATATAGCAATAATTCGTTTTTAATGTTGTTATTATCGACTGTAACTTTACTGTATTCACTTGAAAACATCTGACCATTTTCTGATACTAACTCATAAGTATCTCCCTTATTATCAACGTGCAGCACTTTCCCTTTATTCGTCGAATAGAAAATATCTCCGTTATAATGTGACCCAAACAATATCGGCTCGTCAGTACTATACTCTCTAAATATACTTCGACCTATATTTTTTTTATATTTTTCTGGATTAACATAGTCCAGTATTGAAGCCAAAATGTCTTTTTGACCATATACCCCTTCATTGATTATGTTATTTTTGATATCAGAAGAATATGCGATACTAGTTCCCCAGTTGGAGCCATACGGTTGATTGTCTACCCCATGTGACTCATCAGACACAATCAATACTAGAGTATCTTTTCCTATACCTGAATGATCTAAGAACTCAAAAAAATTAGCCAGGGATTCATCTAAGTATTTTACTGCAGCATCTTTTCGGTTGGGATACTTATCTTCATATTCCTTCGGCACAGCAAATGGATGATGCGTACCTACCGTTAATAGCGTTGTAAACCATGGTTTATCAGCTTTATCCATGTTCAGTAAATAATCTTCAACTTGTTCGAAGAATGCCTTATCATCTATTCCCCATCCAAAAGGGACATATGATTTTGTAAAACCTTCAGATCCAATAATTGTGTCAAATCCAGCCTGTTTCATAAATTGATCTTTAGACATAAATTCTAGTGGAGCAGCTTGAATAAATGCAGTTTCATATCCTTCTTGCTTTAAGAGCTGTGGTAGCATTTGATTCCGATTACTTTGAATCTGCATATATTCATAAGCTTTTGGAGTAGAGGCATCCAGTTTAGGGTAATCTCCACTTAACAAAGAATATAATCCTCTAATCGTTTGATTATTGTGTGCAATAAAATTGGGAACTACTAAACTATTGTCTCTAAGCTTATTTAAAGATTCCAATTGTAGCGGATGTTTGACATTTAATGATTTTTGAACGTCTGCAAAGTATGCTCCTGGAATTCCTTCAAGAACGATCATCAATACGTTCTTTTTCTCTTTACCACCATTGGACACCAGTATCTTTCCTGTATTTATTGATTCATCATTATTAACCCTACTTAATATGTCAGAAGGTATAGCAGCCTCGTAAGTGCTATCCATTTTATTTACCGCCGCTGTGAGCGTATTATTAATTGATGCATAAACAAAATTGTTATCTTTCCACGAAGAACCAGATATCTTCACAAAAAAAATATTAATTCCTATTATTATCATGAAAGTGATGAGCAGTTTAATATTCGAAAATCTCTTCTTTATAATTAGCTTGCTTTTATCGGAACATACAATAAACATTAACATCGAAAGAACTAGTATTAGGCTGTATATCGGAAAATTTATGTGTGACAATGTGCCACTAATAAACTGTTTATCCGTAACGTAAAAAACATCTCTTAAGTTAATTAAATTATTTAATGCAATTATGTTCTCCATATTTGCTATATGTAAGAGAATAAGAGGTATAGAAATTATGTAGGGTATAATAAAGTATATTTTTTTAGCAATGTAACATAGTAACAACAGACAGACTGCAAATAAAATATCTTCTAATAAAGAAATCATAAACGAACTTGGATCGATCTCAATATTTTTGTTATTATACAATAAAACTCTTCCAAGCGGTAAACCTATCAAAAAAAGTAATGCCGACGTATAAAACAACTTTTCCCTCATTATCTTGAGCCCCTCGTGATGTATGTACATGCAATAAACTCTAACAGTAAACAGAACCTAAGCGCCTAAAGGCACCTAAGTTCTGTACTAAAATTATTCCGTGTTACATACCACTTTTAGCATATGCTAACGTAGCTGACAATTGATATAAATTGCGATTATTCCACTGACTTGATTTTGTTTCCTCGACAATGGCATCGATTAGTGTATCTGTTAATGATGATGTAGTATCTTCTTTTATGAAATCAGCGTACTTCTTCGAAATTTTCTTGATATCGAGTTCATTCTCTGCATATTGCCTAGCATTTATCCCGATATTATCAACTAATTCTTTATCTGATATTAACTCTTTTAACGAATGATACACCATGTCAATTTCACGTGTTTCATGCGTGTTTTCAGGTGAAGATAATTTAACACAACAGTCATCCGGTACCTCTGAGAAACTGCCCACATCATTTATAACAGCGCATTTCCCCTTAGCGAGAATTCTCATAAAGCTGCCTGATGTTTCCCCATTGTACGGATACCTTAAATTCAGACAAATGTCAGTTGCATCAATATAGTCCTCAAAAGTGGTTAAATCAACATAACCCGTGACAATAACTTTATCTTCCAGCTTATTACTCATGATATATTGCTCTAGCTCTTGTTTAATATCAGGTGACGGTTTTCCTACTAAACAAAGCAATAGATCTTCCTTCAATTCCAGTAACTTTTTAAATGCTTTTAAAATTGGCATGATCCTCTTTGTTTCGTGAATATGCCCAAAAGCAGATAGCACAATGTGGCTGTCCGCAATATTTAATTTTGCTCTGATTTCATTAATATCGTTGTTCAAATCAGTAACATTAGCATAATGAGGTATTTTTCCAACATGATGACTAATGTTTTTCTCCAACAACAATTTTTTAACATACTCGCTATGAACAATGATTTTGTCGGCATAATTCGCAACCATACCATTACTCGCTATTTCAAATATTTTCAACCCACTGTTACCAGAACTAATATCATTAATATAGTTCGCTACAAACTCATTGCTATTGTCTTCGCATAATAACTCTTTATACGATTTCAGGTCACCTTTTCTAGCTGTTAAATAATGAATAACACCGTGTAAGTTATAGTCATGAAGCACAACCGTTCCAGAGTATTTCTTTATATATGGAAACATATATGAATGATAATCACTATTGCCAACCTGATACACTATATCAGCATATTTATTTCTATTCGCAGCAAATTTATCATGACTATACACATCTATACCATCATTCAATTTACATTCTACAACATAGCCCTTATCAATATAGACATCAATCGAAAAGTAATTAACTAGCTCGTTTAGTATATCTAAACTATAATCTGCAATCCCAGACTGCTTAGGAGGCAGAGGCGTAAAAAATGCTATTTTTCGCTTTTCCGATTCGACAACTTCTTCTTTTTCATTTTTCATAATGGATTCAAAAGCATGCAATGTATCTCTCGCTACTTTCTCCCATTGGAATAAATTCAAGCGTTCGTGCCCTTTGGCAACCAGATCGTTTAAATCAGCCGATTCAAGGATTTCAACTAACCCTCTAGTAATGTCCTTTCTATCAAACGGGTCAACTAATATAGCCGCGTCTCGAGCAATTTCGCCCAAGCTGGAATTGTTTGAAGTTAGCACAGCTGTGCTGCAAGCCATAGCTTCTATAACTGGCAACCCGAAACCCTCATATTGAGAAGGGAAGGCGACGACATGCGCCATATTGTATAATTTAATCAAATGATCCAGTGGAACAAAGTTTGTAAGTATCAATCTATCCCGCACATTGTTTTTATTAGCAATATCATGGTAACGCTCCACTGAACTTTGACTCAGTCTACAAGCAATAACAAGTTGATATTTATCAATTAAGTGTTTTGGCATTTTTGCATATGCTTTAATTAGCTCTGATATGTTTTTTCTATCATCGTCGCCGCCTGTACACATAATAAACTCATCTTGGATGTTATACTGTTTTCTTATGTGTTTTTTGTCTTCATCAGTCATATTCAAATTTGTATACCATTCATCAATCCCAGCATAAATAACATCTATTTGATCGTTGACTGTTTTAAAATGTTCAATAAAATCATCTTTTGCGCTCTGTGAAATGGCTAGTATCTTGTCAAAGCGTTCTATGTTATGAATACAACTCATATACTCTGTATAACCCGTTTTATTACTTAAATATCTTTCTTTAAATACATAAGGGATAATATCATATAAAGTAACTACTGTCTTAACTCCACTTAGCCAATCAGCATCATAAGATATATGCCGATCAAACGGAGCAGTAACATAAAAAACATCTATTTCATTTTGTTTGATAAATTGTTTTACTACATCGCCAATTATCGGTTTGTATTCTCTGTTTTTCAGCAATATATTTCCTTCGCCAGCGTAAAAGTAATGTTCGCTCACATTATCAGAATAATGCAATAGTTCTTTCAAGCTGACATCTTCAATAAAGTTCAAAAGAAAATACCTATTATCCTTGTCAATTTCAAACAACTTTTTCAATTGACTTGTTGTATAGTTACCTATTCCTCTATTTTTAGAGTCCGGGCCTAAAATGGCTAATACATCAATCGCGATATTCATTTTTTAACAGCCCTCTCTTTTAAATATCTTTTATCTAGATAAATGGAGTTAATTCCGGTAAAAGCATATTCATCGTAATCCTTGCTATTCAAATATTCCTTGAGCGCTTCATTTTTTGTATGATAAGCCAACTCTATGCTGTACTCTATCATCTCAGCAACAATAATCAGAGGTCTATTATCCTCCCAGTTTATAGAATGGATGATTTCCATATCCTTCCCCTCTATGTCTATAGATAAGATTGTCGGGGCTTTGCCTAAATAGATCGAAACGATATCATCATAAGTTATTGTTTTTATAGACTGCTTATCAATAATTTTAAGCGTGGAATTCATCTGACAAAATTGGTTAGCCGTATCTATATCCGGAGTACTTAATCCGTCACCGTTAAGTATATAAAAATCAACATAATGGCCTGAATGGACATCCACACAATTGTTTAATATTATATCTTTATGCCGGTAAAATTTTAGTTCTGGTATTAGCTGCGGGTTGGCTTCTACCAAAACGCCCTTAGCTCCCGATTTATAAAAATGATACGTGTTGCTCATTTCCTTGGCGTGATTCGCGCCCAGATCTATATAACTAACTTCTTCTAGTGGTATTCCTAGAACCATAATCAAATATGCTAATATGCTATCTTCACCTGATTGTGAATATGTGGTTTTCAAAAAGAAACTTTGATCATTGTTATCAATTTGAGCTATATCATTCAACTTGTTTAGTTTATTGTTAATCTCATCTACTTGTTTTGCATAAATTTCATTTATTTTACTCATAGAATTTACGAATTGATTCGTAGATTCTATTTGTTGAATTAAAGAGTCTGTATGTCGATTTAGAGAGTCTATATGTTGATTTAGAGATTCAATTTGTAGTTTATAACCATACTGTTCTTGTTCAAGATTTTGAATAGACTGTTCAGACTGTAGTTGTTGGACCTGAGCTTTTTCTAACGCTTCCTTATGTTCGCTCTGCAACTGTTCAATCCTATTGGAGTGTGCTTGTTCCATTTCTGACTGCTTATCCAACACACTATTTAGTAACTCAGTAGTTCTCCCTATAGCAGGCGTTACAGCATTGTTGAACTCAGTCTGCTGATTAGCTACAGGATCTAAATACCACTTCAAAAATTTTCTAACCACTTTTTTTCCAAACACAATAAAAGGACCCAACACTTTTCTGTGGGAATGAATATATCTATGGGCACGATTCTCTCTTGTGTTGGACATCACATTTATATGAGTATGGATTTCTTCCATGTATTTGTTCTTTTCTATACTGTTGTTTTGGAAAGGGATACTTTGATTTATATCCTCTGTACGCTGTAAACCTTCCATGAGCTTATTAAAAATCACTTCATGCTCCACACTTGTATACTTTAAGCTCATCACCTATACCTCCTTGTATGACTTAACACTTATTTTTCAACTAGTCCAGTTCCCAATGATGATCAATAGAAATCAATCCAACAGATCTATCTCTCGATACAACTGTGAATTCCATATAATATTTAATAAAATCTAAGGCTCTATGATTACCTTCGACTACAGCCACATTAAGCTTATATTTACCTGACAGAAGATTACATGATTGAACAACAAATTTTACAGTACCTTTACTTCTCATGTTCGTAATTTTCATTTTATCAATCTGGGTGTTATTCCCATAAAGGAGAACATTCTCTTCTGTGTAAAAGCCCATCCCAAAAATATATTCCTTTTGAGGAGAATTTATTTTATAGTCAATTTCTACAGTGACAGATTCACCCGCAGTAATGACATTTGTGCTCTCACCGTGTTTATTAATCATTCTGGCTTCAGTTATCTCAACTTCTCTGGATCCCCATCTTACATCATCAGAAAACGTTAATGTGCTTTCATCACTTGTCCCAATAACATTGCTTGATTGAGACTCTTCTATCTCGATTTCCTTTTCTTGCTTTTCCTGCTTTTCTTGCTTTTTAAATTCGATCTGTTTCTGCTCAACAAACTTTTCATTCATATGTTGTTGATATAAATTAACTACCCGATCAGACGCACCCTGCTCCACAATTATTCCTTTATTTATCCACACAACTCTATCGCATATTTTCTCAACTGTTCCTAGATCATGTGTTACGATTACAATCGTAGCGCCACTTAATTTGAAGCTTTTAATTTTTTCGAAACACTTTTTCTGGAAATTTTCATCTCCAACAGAGAGAATCTCATCAATCAGTAAAATCTCTGGATTAACATTAATTGCAACTGAAAATGCCAACCGCATATACATTCCAGATGAATACGTTCTCACTGGATTTTCAATAAAACCACCAAGTTCTGAGAATTCTATAATTTCATCTATTTTTTCATTAATTTCTTTGCGGGACAATCCAAATATTGAAGCATTGGTATATATATTTTCCCTACCCGTGAAATCGGGGTGAAACCCCGCTCCTAATTCAATTAAGCTAGATATTCTACCATCAACAATTATTTCCCCGGAGTCTGGATATAATATTTTGGTGATTAGCTTTAATAGCGTGCTTTTGCCACAACCGTTATGACCTATTAATCCGACGGTCTCACCTTTTTTTATTTCAAGGCTTAAATTATTTACTGCGAGAAACTCACTATGTTCATTGCTCCGTAAGCGCAGTATTTTTTCTTTTAATGTAAGTGGCTTGTCATGATATATTTTAAAAGCTTTACTAACATTTTTAATATTTATAACCGTTTGTTCTTTCATTATTTATAGTTCCTCCGCGAAGGTCTTCTCACATTTTTGGAACACAAATATCCCTATCACTAATAACACAAGTCCAACACCTAGAGAATACAGTAATGTACCCCAGTCCGGCTGAGTTCCATATAGCAAAATACTTCTAAAACCATTAATTATCGGAACCATTGGATTATAGCCAATCAAGTCCGCAATCTTTTCAGGGAATATATCCATATCAAATACGATTGGCGTAATATAAAACCATACCATTGTCAATATACCTACGATATGCTCTAAATCTCTAAATCTCACATAAAGAGCAGAGAACAATAATGCTATCCCTAATATAAAAATAAACTCTATAGCTAAAATGACAGGTAGCCAAAAAACATTTAGAGTTAAATCAATTCCTGTAATCAAAAGAGCAGCAAATACAATAACTAGTCCAAAGATGTAATTCATTAGATTAGTACACACAACGGAAAGAGGGAGAATCATCCGGGGAAAATATATTTTTTTAACTAGATTAGCCCCTCCTACAATACTATTTGTCGCCCCTTGAATAGAAGTAGTAAAGAAAATCCAAGGAAGTAAGGCAACAAAAAGAAACATAGGATAATTCTCTTGGTTATTTCTTAAGATAAACGGAAAAACAATCGAATAAATAATGAGCTGCAATAATGGATTTACAAAGGTCCATAAAAAACCTAAAAATGAGCCTTTGTACCGAGAACGCAGCTCTTTTCGCACCACGCTCACCAGCATTTGTCTGTATTCAAAAATCTCCCCAAAAATTCGCATCATATTATTACTTGTATACCACCCATCAGATTAGTCTTAATAATAAAGGGTTTATGTTATTTAATGTGAGTACGCCAATAATCTAAAATATCTTTAAGTGACTCGGTCAAAGTTATTCTTGGTTCCCAACCAGTTTCCTGTTTCAATTTGCTATAATCCCCAAAATAGCAAGGGTAATCAGAGGGCCTTAATTTTGTTTCATCTCTTAAGATCTCTATACCGTTTGAAACACAACTAACTTCTATTAATGAATCTAGAATTGATTGGGCTGATTTAGGCTGCCCCGAACATACATTATAAACTTCTCCAGGTATTCCACCCTCCATTAGCCTCACATATGCCTCAACAATATCCCTTACATCTGTAAAATCTCGCTGGGCTTCTAAATTGCCAACATTTATTATTGGAGCTTGTAACCCCTTCTCAATAGAAATAATTTGCTTCGCAAAATCACTAGTAATAAAACCTAATGATTGACCTGGTCCGATATGATTAAAAGGCCTAGCATGAATAATATTCAATTTGTAAACTTTAGAGTATTGCCTAGCAAGCATAGAAACAGACGCCTTTGAGATACCATACGGACTGATAGGTTGAAGAGGAGTTCGTTCTGTAATGGCATTTAGATCATTAATATGACCGTATTCCTCTGAAGAACCCACAGTTAAAATTTTCACACTCTCCCAGACTTCACTCTGCCTTATAGCTTCCAGAATATTAATTGTATTAACTAAGTTAGCGTTGATTGTACTCACTTTAGCCTTCCAAGATTCACTCACAGAACTTTGCCCAGCAAGATGATAAATTTCATCAGGTCGAAAGTTATCTAATAACCTCTTCCATGCATCAACATCATCATAGTTAATTTTTAATATTTCAAAAGTTTCCTTAAAATGCAACTCAGGACAACAGTTTCTTGTTGTCCCGATTACAGTGTACCCTTTATTAATTAGACTATTAGCCAAATGTCCCGCTACAAATCCGGTTCCTCCGGTTATAATTGCTTTTTTCATAGCAGTAACTCCATTCTTAACCCTTGTATTTTTCCAAATCACTATCTACCATCATCTTAATAAGCTGCTCAAAGCCTACTTCAAGATCCCATCCAAGTTGCTGTTTAGCCTTTGTACAATCTCCTAGCAAGAGATCAACTTCCGCTGGACGAACAAACTTCGGATCAATAACAACATAGTCTTGCCAGTTAAGTCCTACGTGCCCAAATGCGATTTCAACCAACTCTTGAACCGTATGCATTTCACCTGTGGAAATAACGTAATCATCTGGCGTGTCTTGCTGTAGCATCAACCACATCGCCTTAACGTAGTCCCCTGCAAATCCCCAGTCGCGCTTTGCATCCAAGTTGCCCATGCGCAGCTCAGATTGAAGTCCAAGCTTAATTCGAGCCACAGCATCTGTTACTTTGCGTGTAACAAACTCAACGCCACGACGTGGAGATTCATGGTTAAACAAAATACCAGAGCAAGCAAACATATCAAAGCTTTCGCGATAGTTAATAGTAATCCAATGTCCGTAAACCTTAGCCACACCATAAGGGCTGCGTGGATAGAATGGAGTTGTCTCTTTTTGTGGCGTCTCCATTACTTTACCAAACATCTCACTGCTGGAAGCTTGATAGAAACGCGCTTCCGGCTTAACAAGACGAACAGCTTCCAACATATTTGTAACTCCAAGTGCTGTCACTTGAGCAGTTAATCCAGGTTGTGTCCATGATGTGCCGACAAAAGACTGCGCAGCCAAGTTATACACTTCATCAGGATTAGCAATTTTAACAGCCTGCATAAGCGAGCTAAGATCCAGAAGATCCCCGTCGATAAACTCAATATCGTTCTTAATATGCTCAATGTTCTCCATAATTGGGACACTTGTTCTTCTTCTCAAGCCAAACACTTTATAACCCTTCTCCAACAACAACTCTGCTAAGTAAGAACCATCTTGTCCTGTAATTCCTGTAACTAACGCGCGTTTTTCCATCAAAATCAACTTCCTTTATGATCGATTTAGAGGTAATGCTCCATCTTTTGAACTCGAATTTCTTTGATCAGAGATTTAATTTCTTGTGCTTTATCTTTATTACATATAAGCGTGACATCATCTGTCTCAACAATAATTAAATCTTCAACGCCTAATGTAGCAATCAATTTCCCATTGCTCTCTATGATACATCTTTTCGTATCTATGTTTAATGAATTCCCACGAACAACGTTTCCGTTTTCATCTGATTCATTAATTCGCTCAAGCGCTGTCCAACTGCCTACATCATCCCAGCCAAATACGCACGGAATCACATAAATATGTTTCACTTTTTCCATAATACCATAATCCACAGATTGATCCGGCATTTTTGGAAATTCCGTACTAACGACCACGTTACGGTCATTGTTCTTAAATGATGCTTTCATCGTTTCTAATATATCATGAACCTGCGGCATATGTTCCTTAATATAGCCCCGAATAACGTCTGTTCTCCAAACAAATATCCCACTGTTCCAGTAGTAGTTCCCAGCTTCTATATACGCAGTTGCTTTTTCCAGATCAGGCTTCTCGACAAATTGCTCAACCTTATGCACGTTAAGTCCGTTTACGGCAACGATGTCATCCGAGCTTTCAATATAACCATATCCTGTTTCAGGGTATGTTGGCTGAATACCTAACGTAACAAGACTTTGTCCATCCTGACTAACCTCTACTGCTGTTTTTAAGATGTTCAAAAATTCATCTTCATCTTTAATAATATGATCTGACGGCAAGACTACCATCGTACTATTCGGAAATTTCTCTTCAATAATAATAGACGCAAGCCCTACACAAGGTGCCGTATTACGCCCAATCGGTTCAATAATAATATTATCAGAAGGCAAAGCAGGTATTTGAGCCTTAATTAATTCGGCATACAGTTTATTCGTTACAACAAAAATTTTCTCAATATCTATGTATTTTTGCAGTCTACTTACACATTGCTGAATCATTGACTTGCTTCCAGATATATTTAAAAACTGCTTAGGCAGATTAGTCCGACTTTTAGGCCAAAAACGCTCACCTTTTCCTCCTGCCATAATGACTGCCGTTACATCCATGGTTGTACCTCCAATTGAATCTAAAATAATATTATACTCTAGCTGGAAAAAATAATTCAATTAACGAATCGTCATCACATACCTTATTTCGTCAAAAAGCGGTATAATTGTGTTGAATCTTTACATATCTTATATCGTAACAATAAATTATACATTTTTCTACAAACATCAAATAATTGCTAGAATATTTTATTCAATTGATTTGGAGGAGCATTCGTTTGGAATACAGGTATAAGACAAAAGAGGCAAAAGAAAATCCGTTTCTACCCTCCTTTGAACTTAATCAACGGATACAAAGTAAAAAGTCGATCCTGAAAGTGTTCTCTTTCTTATTCACAGCTAGTGAAATTTCATTAATAACTTTGATCTATTTCCTATTATATTCGTGGCGTATTCATATTGAATTCAATATCCCTTTTGAATTATTCGAACTCGCTAATCCAAGATTTATAAGTTACCTTTATTTCTATTTTATTTTCCTAATCATATACGGTTTCTTTATACTCAAATTTCGCGTTCACTCATTCATCGCATCATCTGGATTAGTTGACGAGATCATAAAGACATCTAGGGCACTCTCGTTTGCAATCATTTTGGCTGTTGGCTTGAGCTTTTTGTTCAAAATCACGGATTTATCACGCATTGTAATTACAAGTTTTTGGCTAGTGACGATCGTAACGACATCGATTGTGCGGTTCATCAAACGTAAGCTGTATTTAAAACTTGCTTCCCAGCAGCTATTAGCTAAATCAGTCATTATTGTTGGTGCCGGGAAAATAGGTCAGGCCCTAATAAAAGAGTTTCAACAATATAAATGGCTAGGCTATCGAGTCGTAGGTTATATAGATGATGAGATAAACATAAATATTGAAGGGATTTCATGCCTTGGAAAGATAACAGATTTAAGAAAATTGATTGAAAATGAGATCCTTATCGATGAAATCATCATTTCTATCCCATCAGAACGTGAGTTAGTACATGCCATTATTAGTGATTTTAGAAAATCACCAATTGAAATTAAAATTATACCGGATATGTTTAATCTCGTATTCAGCTCTGTACAAGTCGGTAATATAAATTCTTTACCTACCGTTTCATTAGTGCGAACACCTATGAAAGGGGCAGGTTACATCCTTAAAAGGACGAATGATTTGTTATTATCTACAATAGGATTAGTACTCGTGCTTCCCGTTTTGCTTTTCACTGCAGTATGCATTAAATTGGAATCAAGAGGACCTATCCTTTACAAGCAAAAACGAATCGGGAAAAATGGAAAACCATTTAATATGTACAAATTCCGCTCCATGGTTCAGAACGCGGACGATTTACTTACAACTTTAGCACAGCAAAATGAAGTTGAAGGTATTGCGTTCAAAATGAAAAATGATCCGCGTATTACTAAGGTTGGGCGTTTTATCAGAAAATATTCGATCGATGAACTGCCTCAGTTATTTAACGTACTAAGAGGAAACATGAGCCTAATAGGCCCTCGTCCCCCTCTTGAAATTGAAGTACAGCAATATGGTGACTGGGAGTGGCGCAGACTTGAAGTATTACCAGGTATAACGGGGCTTTGGCAAGTTAGTGGTCGCAGTGATTTATCTTTTCAGCAATGGATTAATTTGGATATATACTACATTGAGAACTGGAGTATTGGTCTCGATTTCAAAATATTATTAAAAACAATTCCTGTTGTGCTTAAAGGTGAAGGAGCTTACTAATGAAAGTATGCCTTGACGGCCAGCCATTACTCGGCAATCTGTCGGGTATTGGCCGCTATACGGCCTGTTTATATGAGCAGCTTCAACATTTATCTGATGTCGATGTAACACTAGGGTTCAATCAATTATTTACAAATTTAAACAGTGAAAAGTTACCCGTTCAGGCTAGCCAACAACACTTATTTACTTTTCGTTATCCTTATAAAGTCATTCGAAGATTAATGAAACCGAATTTCAGCTACAATCTACCTTGTGACTGGTCCCTTAAGAAAAAATTCGATATTTATCATGGTACTAACTTTACGTATGTTCCAATAAATAAAGGTCGAAAAATTGTATCCATTCATGATTTAGCTTTTATGAAATATCCCGAAACAACAAGTGATAAGATATACAAGCACCATATGAGCTGGGTACCCTATTGCGCAAATAACGCCGACCATATTATTACCATTTCAGAAGCAACAAAGAGAGACATCGTCGAGTTATTGTCAGTTGCACCTGAAAAAGTTACAGTGACACCGCTCGCTGCAACAGACGAGTTTCAACCTATTGCTCGTAATGATTATGTGGATGTTTTGAAAAAGTATCATTTACCCGACAATTACATTTTGTTTGTAGGCACGATCGAAGCTCGGAAAAACCTTACCACGTTACTTCAGGCTTACCATAGCCTAGTTAGTAATCATCAGAGCGATATAAAATTAGTTATTGTAGGCGCAAAAGGGTGGAAAACGTCATCGCTCTATCAATACATTGAAACGCACCGTTTAGAAGATAAGGTGGTCTTTACAGGCTATGTCTCTGACGAAGACTTGCCTTTTATCTATAACGGCGCAACCCTATTTGCAATGCCTTCTTGGTACGAAGGTTTTGGCTTACCCTTAGTCGAAGCCATGAAATGTGGGGTTCCGGTTATAGGTTCAAATACTTCATCTATACCTGAAGTTATTGGTCCTGACGGATTGCTATGCGATCCTAGTGAACCAGAAGATTGGGCAGATAAAATGTACGCTGTTATTAACGACCGTGCGCTACGAGAAAAGTGGTGCCGCTATTCCATTGCACAATCACGACAATTTAGCTGGAAGAGCACAGCCGACAAGACTATTGAGGTTTATCAAAGTCTTCTTTAATAAAGATTAAGGAGATTAATAATGAAGATAGCGATCGTACATGATTATATTAATCAACATGGCGGAGCGGAAAGAGTACTAGAAGCATTTATGGAACTGTATCCTGATGCACCTGTTTACACGCTTATTTCCGATATGAAGAAGATGCCCGCCGTGTTTCAGCAGGCGCAAATTCACAACTCCTTTATACAAAACATACCTTTTTCAAAGAAGCATTATAAAAAAATGCTTTCTTTATTTCCATTAGCCGTGGAGCAATTCGATTTGCGGCAATATGACGTCGTCCTGTCAACATCAAGCGCATTTGCAAAAGGAGTAATTACGAATCCGAATCAGGTTCATATTTGCTACTGCCATACGCCTATGCGATATGTTTGGGATTTGTACCATCAATACATGGAGGAACTTAAAAACCCATTGTTCAAATGGATGTTACCTCGAGTATTACACAAGATAAGGCTATGGGATTATGCTTCTGCTAATCGCGTAGATCATTTTATTGCTAACTCTTATAACGTCTCGAAAAGAATCAAAAAATACTATGGTCGTGATTCCAGCGTCATTCATCCACCTGTTAACTTAGAACAGTTTACTTTCAGTGATGAAAGTGAAGATTATCATCTTATCGTTTCGCGCTTAATCCCATATAAGCGCATTGATTTAATCATTGAAGCTTTTAATCAATTAAAGTGGCCTTTAGTTATTATCGGTGATGGATATGATCGAAAACGTTTAGAACAGATGGCACATTCAAATATTAAGTTTTTAGGGTATCAACCTGATCATGTTATTGCAGAGCACTACTCGAAATGCCGAGCATTTATTTTAGGTGGTGAAGAAGACTTTGGAATTACACCATTGGAGGCTCAGGCAAGCGGTCGACCTGTTCTTGCTTATGGTAAAGGAGGTGCCCTTGAAACTGTAATCGAAGGTCAGACGGGACTATTCTTCTATGAGCCTAACGTAACTGAAATTATTGATAAATTAAAACAAATTAATAATATTGATTTTGACTCTAATTTCATACGCGCACACGCGGAAACATTTAGTAAAGAGAGATTTAAACAAAGCATACAGCAGTTTATTACTTCTAAAATTACGTAAGGAGTTGAATTACTTGTCTTCATATGGGTATACAAAAAGTAATGCAATTGGTAATCAAAGCAACAATAAACCTACATCTACTTTGGAATGGATTCTGCTTGGCTTGGTAACCTTAATATTAATATGGGCTCCTTTTCAAATGAGCCTTTTTAATGGGCAAATAGCTGGTCATGAGCAAAAAATTTATTATAGTGTTATGCTCACCACTTTAGTTGCTGCTGTCAGCGCAGTAGCAATCTACAAGTCTAAATCAGAGATTACAAACAGGGATATCCTACAGTTAGCCGTATTTGTACTACCATTGGTATATCTCATCTCATTAATACCAGCAGTATCAAATTATTTAGCAACAAACATGGTTCTTATTCAGTTTGTTTGTGCGTTCTTTTTCATTGCAAGCATTCAGGTCACTAAGAATGAGAATCTAAATAGTCTTATAGCAAAAATCATCGTGGGAAGCGCTTATAGTATTGTTATTTTTGGTCTTATGCACTGGTTCAAAACAACGACCGTAATTAGCACCTTATTTGGTTGGTTCATACCATTTAAAGAAAATGGCCTTTACCATGATGCCGTATTAGCTACTAGGGACGGCTTCCGTCTCACTTCGGTATTTCAATATGCGAATACGTATGCGGCATACTTAATGGCCTTTTTATTTGTTGCATTATTTTATCTTACATCTGCACGAAAAATGGTTGCTCAGGCTGCACACAGTTTCATATTAGTACCTATACTTTTATCGATACTGCTTACTCTTTCACGCGCAGGCCTAGTCCTGTTGCCTGTTATTTTTATTCTTGTATTGCTATTTATTAAACCTGCTAGACAATTGCTATGGTTTGTTCATTTAGGCATTGGCGTTATAGCAACCGTATTGATCGTGAATCCTGTAACCGAAATCGGCTTAGCGCTACATAATAACACTGATAATCCACAAGCAATGAAAGGCTGGTTCTATGTCATTGCTGCGTCGTTAGTGGTCATGGCCTTAAGTCTTGTTATTCAACGTTACATAGCGCCGTGGTTGGAGCAAAAGCTTGAGCAATTTTCAGCAAAAAAATTCGCTACTGCCATAATTCCTGTAGGTGGTGCACTTGTAGGAATAGTACTCATCGTCATATTAATCGGTACGAATGCTAAAAGCTTGTTGCCAGAAAACATTGCAACCCGTCTCGATAATATTAACTTACAACAACACAGTTTGTTGGAACGTATCGCATTTCATAAAGATGCACTAAAAATGGCAACAGACCACCCGTTGTTCGGAGCAGGTGGCGGTGCATGGCGGGATTTGCATGAAAAGTATGAGGGCAACCCTTACAGAATAGAAAATCCCCACAGCTTTGCGCTTCAATACTTAACGGATGTGGGTTTTGTCGGATTTCTAGTTATATTTGCGTTTTTGATATATATCTATTATCAATATATTCGCACTTATTTTAAAGCGGACGACGCAACAAGAGATAAACATTTTATCTACTTTATTATTGCAACGAGTATTTTAATTCACAGTTTGCTTGACCTAAACATGCATTATGTATATATCGGTATGCTTGTCTTTTTCAGCTTGGGTGGAATGGTGGCGGCCATAGACTCTAAGCCGCTAGCCAAGTTCAAACCAACGGTATTTCGTGCTACAATGACTAGCGTCTTAGCCTTATCATCCATACTGTTATTTATTACTTCCATTGTTTTTGCTCAAGCTTCTAGTTCATATAAAGATTCGTTGGTAACTTTGGAGCAAACAAAAAATTTAGGTGAAACGATGAAGCATCTGGATAAAGCAATGCAAGCTCGTCCAGCACACCCTGAATATGCTGAACAAAAAGGAAAACTGTATACATCTGTATATAAGCAGGAAAACAACGAAGAGTTCTTTAAAATAGCTGAGGACAGCTTTAAAACAGCATTGGAAGAAGAGCCTTATAATAAAATCTTGCTGTTACGATTAATGCAGTTATATGAAGCTAAAGGATTAGACGATGAAGTTTACAACATTATGTCCAAATATGCTTCTCATTTCCCTTGGGACATGGAATGGTATACAAGATATATGGATATTACGTTCCGCAAAGGTTACAGTGCAGTCACTGCACAGCCAGAACAAAAAAGTAAATACTTGAATGAAGTTATAGCTGCATTTAAGCATGTTGAAGCAGGCGTAGAACGAATTAAATCATTGCCAAAAGGGCAAGAGCAAGGCAGACCGTTCCATGTATCTACTCCGATGGCGCTAAACGCTGTCCGCGCTTACTATGTGATGGGTGATGCAAATCAAGCTGCACAAGCAGTGAAACCTTACTTGTCAGAAGATTTAACACAAGAGAGCAATCGAGAATTAGTTCGCTGGTATGTCGCGGCAACTATTCAAGCTGGTAATGTTGATCAGCAATGGTATGACAAACTATTGGCAGCAGCTCCTTCCGAAAAAGAGCAAGTAGAACAAATCGCAGCAATGAATTTTAAAGCTAACTAATATGGAAAAAACGGCTCCGGTTAATCCCGGGCCGTTTTTTTGTGTGCCTGTTGAAGCTGCTGCTCCATGTAGTGCAGCAAAGGTTCCCTAAGCTCCGAATGCTGCAACGCATAGTGAATTGTCGTTTCAATGAAGCCTATCATCTCGCCAACATCGTGACGCTGGCCCTCAAAGTGATAGGCCAACACGTTCTCTTTCTCACCTAGTCGGGCGATGGCATCAGTTAATTGAATCTCTCCGTTAACGCCTACCTCTTGCTTTTCCAAGATCTCAAATATGCGTGGCGTTAAAATATAGCGTCCCATAATGGCCCAGTTAGAAGGTGCTTCTTCAAGCTTAGGCTTTTCAATTAATCGCTCCGCGTGAATAAGTCGGTCGTTAATCTCCTGCCCCGCAACTACACCATAACGAGACACATGCTCCCAAGGTACAGGCTGCACGCCGACAATAGAAGATTCGTGTTCTTCATATGTCTCTATTAATTGCTGTAAGCAAGGCTTGTCCGCCTGCACAATATCATCGCCGAGCAATACGGCAAACGGCTCATTCCCAATAAATTTACGTGCGCACCAAATCGCGTGACCGAGACCGCGTGGCTCTTTTTGACGAATGTAATGAATGTCAGCCATTTCCGATGACTTACGGACTTGCTCAAGTAAGGAGAATTTATCTTTTTCACGAAGTATGTGTTCCAATTCAAATACGTTATCAAAATGATCTTCAATCGCTCGTTTGTTTTTACCTGTGACGATGATTATATCTTCAATTCCTGAAGCCACGGCCTCTTCAACAATAAATTGAATGGTTGGTTTGTCTACGATAGGAAGCATTTCTTTCGGCATAGCTTTCGTTGCAGGAAGGAATCTTGTCCCTAAGCCCGCTGCTGGGATAATCGCTTTACGAACTTTCATATATATCCGACTCCTTCCGCCCCTAATATATTGTCTGTTCAAGTTATGATAGTAAAGCCATTATACAGCATCTGGAACCTCACATGCATCCTTATAAAAAAGAGGCTCTCACTAATGAGAACCTCTCCAAAAATAGCTCAACTACGCTATTGAAACGTAACTTCGTATCCTTACTTCACCAACTGCCCACGCGTAACGCCAAGCTGGTTCGTTGCTTTCAACTTGCGCCATACTTGCGTACCGCTGATCTCCCCACGAAGTGCACGGCCATACAGGTCGATGACCTCTGTCACCTGCTCCGGCGTCTCCTCCAAGAACTCAACGCGGTATGAGCTTACGCCGTGCTCAAGGAAGTTCGGCAAATATTCCGCGCCAGACTGCTCAACAGCGTTGTATACCGTGTTACGGCAGCCCTCGTCCACACGGACTGGGTGTGACATGCCGATACGGTCACGCAACGATATGCTGCGCTCTTCGCATGGACGTCCGCAGTTCGTGAAGTCCGTTCCTTCGCTCAAGAACGTGCAGTATACACAGTGCTCAGTATGGAACATCGGCAAATGCTGATGAATAACGATTTCGAGTTTGGACGTATCTGAACGACCGAGCATATCGATCATTTGCTGAATGTTCAAGTCATACGACGGTGTGATGAGTTGCAACCCAGCATCTGCGAATAGCTCAACTGCCTTATGGTTCGCAACATTCAGCGAGAAGTCGCCAATCAGTGTTGGGAACGTCTCTCCATTGTTCGCGCCGCCCTCTGCCTGCTGCTTCGCCTCAAACTCCGCCTTCGCCTGCGTATAAAAATGCAGTGCGCCCGTGTTACGCACAAGCACCGCATCCGGCTTCAACTTCAGGATGTTGCGGTGGTAGCCATTTTCGTTCGGCATGTGGATACGCGGTGTTACAAGCGCGATTGGCTTGCCAGCCGCACGACATGCCTCGATAGCTGCTGGGAACTGCTTAATAAATTCGAAATCGGCGTAAATTAACGCCACATCGGTCTTCACCGCAACCTGCACCTGCTCCAACGTACGGCACAGCGCTGTAAGCTGCGCTCCGCCAAACGGAACCACTGTGCGTTCCTGCTCACGCGCAGCATCACCGTACACGTCTACGTCACGTTGTACGTACACAGGAGGCTTCGGACGCTCTCCTGCCAAGTAATCAACCGCACGACGGCGAATTGCATTCAGTTCGCGCATCGGCACAATGACGTCGCCTTCTAATTTCACTTCCATTTGCTCAAGCTGATACACCGTGCCGCCCAAGCGGCCAAGCTGCTCTTCCAGCAGTGCTGCGTCCATCGGGCGCTTCTGTGCCGCTTCCAGTTCCAGCTCTGAGTCTACTTGCACTTCAGTACCCTTTTGCACATCTGTCCACCACGTGCGCAGAGGCTCGCCTACACGGCCTTCTACACGCACATGGACAGGGAACACTCGGTAAGGCTTCTCCGTCTCGTACGTAGCACGCATGCGCTTCTCAAGCGCTTGGTCGCCCGTCTTCCAGATACGGTCGCCAACTTTCACTCGGCGCAAGTCGACATCCTGACGACCAGGCACAATATCAACGATCCAGCCTTCCTCAGCTTCGCCTTCCAGCTTCACACCTTTACGACGCAAGTCATAAATGCGTCCGCCTTCTTCCTTTTGCGTCGGATCACCTGCATCGAACCCAATCCCGTCTCCACGTTTAAGCGGCGCCTCTATCTTACAGACCACGCCATCACGCAACACTTGCTGCACCGTGCCCAAATAAACACCACGGCTCTTCGGGAACGTCCCGTCCACAAGCATCTTGTTGTTCGTACCACTCAAGAAGCCATGCGTAAATCCACGCGAAAAGCTCTGCTGCAACTCACGTACATCTTCCTTCGTAGGTCCCGTCCACGTACCATCAAAATGATCATCAATCGCCTTACGGTACTTGCTCACAACGTTCGCTACATACTCCGGGCTCTTGAGACGTCCTTCAATTTTAAACGATGTCACGCCCGCTTCAATCAAGTCTGGCACCAATTCAATCGCCGCCAAATCTTTCGGCGACAACAAATACGTCACATCGCCCATCGGGAAATGCTCCCCATCGACCATCATGTCATATGGCAAACGGCACGCCTGCGCGCACTCACCACGGTTCGCCGAACGGCCGCCCCACATTTCAGACGTCAAACACTGACCACTGTACGATACGCACAACGCGCCGTGCACGAACACTTCCATCGGCAGCTTCGCCAATTCACCAATTTTTTTAATCTGCTTCAAATTGTTCTCGCGCCCAAGCACGACCCGCTCCATATCAAACGGCTTCGTAAACTCCACCGCCTCAGGCGACGTAATCGTCATCTGCGTCGAACCGTGAATCGGGAAGTCCGGCGAAATTTGACGAATCAGCTTCACCAAGCCCAAATCCTGAACGATAACAGCGTCAACACCCGCCTCAACACAAGCGTCGATAAGTTGCTTCGCGTCTTTCAACTCATCCTCAAACACCAAAATATTAAACGTCAAAAAACCTTTCACACCATAGCTATGCAAAAACGCCATAATTTCTGGCAGCTCGTCCATACGGAAATTGTTCGCACGCGCACGTGCATTAAATTTTTCCACTCCAAAAAAGATCGCATCCGCGCCGTTCGCCACCGCCGCACGCATACAATCCCAATCGCCCGCAGGCGCCAACAATTCAATATCTTCTCGTTTCAACGTAGTCATCCTCATCCTCCGTAACAATGCTTTATAGCAGCTTCCACCAAGCTTTTCTCTATATAAAAGGTGTACTCTACAATCTACGACAGTTAGCAATAGCTTTTACGCTAATCACACTAACTTTTTAAAAATAAATATAAGAAACACTAACTATATAGTTTACCCTAAAGTCCTACAATCTATCCACAACAAAATATCGAGCAAACCACCAGATCAACCCATTTATTAAATTTCAATTGACTGAACATGAAAAATAGGTGCACACATGACAAATCAAGCTAAGTTCATCCGTCAATGCACTTTCTTTTCATTTAAACAAAAATGCCTCTCAAACGAGTTCACACTCATCTTAAGAGGCATATAGTATCATTCTTTCGTAACTCATCATTTCATTCTCTATCGCTCAATGCATTTCATATGCTCTATAACGGTAGGTACACCATCGTCGTTTATGCGTCCATCGATTTGCTTTAGCACATACCACCCAGTCTATAGCTGCATCCCTTTTTCTGCTCAAATACAAACCCTATTTCTTAAACGTGACACTCTCCATCACTCGGTCCATCATTTCCAGCATCTCTGGAGTACGTGCCGTATCATACATCGTGGAATAAATAACTACCTGTCGCCCTCTATACTCTACTAACAGCAGTCTGCTTGTGTAAGGAGAGCTATCATTTTCAAAAATAGAGGCGCCTTTAAAACTAAGCTCATACGCTGGCATTCCCTTAAAAGTGGTCGATTTCCATGTATCAAATTTGATACCGGAATCGGACCCTTTGTAGTAAACTTCCATCGCCTTTTTCGCAGCACCCGTATTTTTTTCCGTTAATAACATCAATGAAAAATGACTATTAGGCAGTTTGTAACTAGCCAGTATTTTGTTCTCCGAGCCTTTCAAGGTGACCTTTAAATCTTCATATTGACTCTGAGTTAATAATTCCCGCCACCATTTCGGAATATCAACTGTGATTCCTGCACTAGCAAAATGAAGCTTATCCGTTACTTGCCAATCTGCTGACCACTCTGTCTGAGTTGGCACGTTACTCAAGATCTTTAGATTATTGGTAAACTGTAAAGAGCGCACGATACGCTCTCCTTCTTTACGGCTTTGTGCCGTCTCGTCTGCATTGTAAGCCAAGTGAAACTTCAATCCCTGCTCAATGACGAACACTTGATAACCAATCCGCCACTGCTTACCATATCTATGCTTCGTTACTACATACTTAGCAGTGATGTTATTTTTGAGCTTTATATTTTCCTCTTGTAGTACTTGTAAGTGCTCGGGTAAGTAAGTCTTCTTTAAAAATGCCAGCTTCTGCTCTGTTAGCTTCTGGACAGTCAATCCTTGTTCTGCCTTAGCCACAAACGATTCCAACTGGCCATTATAGACCTTGTCATGGATGTACAAGTCATCTTCTCGAACAACCCAATTACTAGGCACGTCAAAAGACATGCCACGTTCCCTTACATGCACACGACGGAAGCCGTGTTCCTCCGTGCTTACATCGGTAACTAACGACTTGCCGTGTTTGTAATGCGGACGGAAGCTATTTAGCAGTGCTGCATGCTTACTTAATTGGGTCGCCTGTTTCACAGAGCTATCATGCACGCGATACAAATAGCGGTTCCCATTCGCATTCATCATCCTCATCAAATAGCTTCCTTCATCACTGGTACCGATTACTTCTGCAAACGTTAGATTTCCGATTTTTCCAATACGCTCATTTATTACAGCTGTTTGTTGAACATAATCCTTTAAATGGAGTAGCATTGCCTTCCCTTCGACTGGGACTTTAAATGGCGCCTTGTACAGATTAAACTCGGATTCAATATCTTTCCACGATCGAACATCTACAATTACAGCTACTGTTTCTTGTGCATTCCAAATGCCCATCATATCTTCTTCATACGACAACGAACCATATGTCCAGTCCTTTGGATACGCCATTGACCACTGATAATAGCTATCTCCAATTCTGGATTTGTTGGCATTTGGATGAATAAGCTTATCTAATAGGGATAGGCCCTTCGCTTCGGATTTAACTGCTTTAGCCTCTACCTTTCCTAAATCGGGCAGCACGCTCACCTGAAGCAAGGAGATCAGTATTAGCGTCATTATTGCCCGATTAAGTGTCGTCTTGCTTAACACGCTTGATGCTATCTTTCTTGATCTTGAATCATTTACAAGTGAACGTTTCATACTCATGTAAAGCCTCCTGTTAATACGATATATTAAATAAAAACAGGACTCACAATTAAAGCTTATGCTAATATAAACGTTCTCTTGGTTGGGGAATCCTGCTCAGATTTCACATCTACTTATTCCACAGCTTCTTGTTTCGGCTCATCCGTCAAAGTGACGACTCGAGACACGACCTTCCCTCGCGAAAGCATCGTCAGCTTCACCTGTTTGCCTGGCAGTACCGTCTTCAACGATTCGACAACATCGACGAGGTTGTTCATCTTCTTACCGTTAATCGCCACCAGCACGTCGCCCTTTTTAAGGCCTGCCTTCTTAGCAGAGGCACTGACGACCTCGCTGACCTTCACAGCATCCTTAGTTGGTAAGCCCACAAATGCTTCCCAGCTCTCTTCGAGCTCAGCTCCGATTGAAGCACGCTTTACTTTGCCGAATTTAAAAAAATGCTGCACCGCTAACGTTACCGTGTCCGCAGGCACCGTAAAGCCCATATTTTCAATACCGATAGCCGAATATTTCATCGTATTGATGCCCACGACTTCACCTTTCATATTGACGAGTGGCCCACCGCTATTGCCTGGATTGATTGCCGCATCGGTCTGAATCAACTTATAGCTGGATTCCAGCGCTCGATCAAGCCCGCTTATGACGCCTGCTGTCGCGGAGTTGCGTAAATTGAACGATACAGGAGTCCCAATTGCTACAACAGGCTCCCCTACTTTGAGGGCCCCGTCCGCGCGGACAAATGTAGCCGGTTTAAGCCCTTTAGTATCAATTTTAACTAGTGCAATATCGCTCAGTTCGTCCGCAAAAAATTTCTTCACAGCATGCGTCTTTCCATCAGGAGTCACTACGACGGGCTTCTTCAACGAAGTAATAACGTGCGCGTTAGTCACGATCCAACCATCTGCTTTGACGATAACACCTGTACCGTGTGATAACATTTCAAGTGGATTTTCGCTCTCTTCGGCCTCCTTGTCACGACCAATAATCGCAACTACTGAAGGACCGACCTTTTGGACAACTGTCGATACGTCATTGGGTATGTAACGGAATGAATTTGTCTTTGCATCGTACGTACCACTGCCACCGAACATTTGGACGAACGCATCTGCTTGCACAAACACTTTGCCGCCTTCTTTTTTCGCTGGTAGAGAAACGGAACTACTCGTATTTACCGTACTGGCTGCCACAGTGCTTGCCGCAAACGCTATAGGCACTGAACTTGGCACTGAATTTGGCATTGCGCTTGAAATCGCACTTGGTATTAGCGTGTACCCGATAATAGTCGTTAAACCAAATAATAAAAAGCAGCTGCATAACCTGCGCCCGCACCATTTTTCAAATGTATATCGCTTGTTACTACGCATTCGTATCACTCTCCTTTGAAGCCTGATCGATCAGCAACCTAATCTTAAAAACTACAAAAAAAACTCTCTGATGTTCCCATCAAAGAGTCTGTTCGCGGTCTGTTTGAACTTTATTTTATATGTTAGCTCGCGCTTTCATACAATTTGTCTGTTCTATAACGTACCATCAATCCAACCTTTAATCAAAATGAAGTCAGCTGCTAAAAAGACGAGTAAGCTAACAACGGCAAATCCTAGCGCAAACCAGTTGCGAGGACGCTGTTTGATCTGGCGTACAACTGCCCATAATAAAAGCAATGTAAACGCAAGCATAATAATATTAAAAGGGTCTTTAATACTTCCTAATGCAACTGCCGCTTCGGCCAATAACATGTTGTGACCTCCTTCTACACGTACATTTTACCTATCTTCATCTATGTTATATTTACCCAACATCGGATGCAAGTCTAATTTATTATATTTAACAAGATTGTCACCAATTCTTCACGTTTTTTGCCGCTATGATGTGTAAATATGTATAATTTCATAGATTTCATTCATAAATGAAACACGAAATCACAAAAACATGTAACCGATTACGATTGAACCTTTAATGGCATTAATTCAATTTCATCGTAACCACGAATCATCACATCTGCGGAATCTGGAGCAGCCTCGAACCGATATTCATCATCAATAAATACTTGCAGTATCGATCCAGCGCTGTGCCCCATCTCCATATCACCTACAGAATCGCCAATAACAGCTACCTCGTGAGGCTGTAAACCAATTTCGCGGCACGCGAGTTCTACCATATCTGGATACGGCTTGCCCCGCTCCACACAGTCGTCACCGATGATAGCATCGAATAAATGCCGGATGCCCATCTTGTCTAAATGCTGCTCTGACGGACGTTTGTCGTCAGCAGTTACAACAGCCGTGCGCACGCCTAGCTCGCGACAGCGTTCCAGAAATGCCGCAACACCTGCAATCGGCTGTATGTCGGCCTGTTCAATTAGACGCTCATTCGCGCGTTCATATACCGCTGTCACCCTGCGAACAGCGTCATTCCACGCGACGCCTTCTTTGTAGAGCAAATAAGCAGCGATGCCGATCATTTGCGTCGGCGAACCCATCGCTAACGGCCCCATTCGATCATGCGCCTTTACTTTGCCGTCCGGCTCTAAATAAACGCCTAATATATAGCCAGGCTGCTCGGGCAAATCTGCCCCTTCCTTTTTCAGCTCCTCCTGTAAACCATCGAGCACAATTTCTGCCCACGATCCCCACAAGCTAATAAATTGCAGCAACGTGCCATCCTTATCGAACAAAATGCCGCGTACCTGTACGCTTTGGCCGCCAACGCTCATCTGTACCATCGCCATCATCCCTTTTCGCTTGATGATCTACCTTTCGGCATCAAGGGAAATCATTCCTGCTTATGAGCGTATGAAGATTTTGTTTAGATGAAAAATGAGCGAAAAGACACGGTGCCTCTACTGAGATCATACCGTGCCTTTCCGTACTATTTCGCGCCTTTAATGTTCCTACCCTAAGGACAAACAGTCGATTTGTCTATACAAAAGTGGACAGGCTAATCGGTCCAGCACGAGCTGGCACGAATTAAAGCTACACCTGCTGTGTTTCCTTATCTTCCAGTTGCTCCGTCCGCTTCCGATCGCGCTCCAAGATCGGCTTCAAATAGCGGCCTGTGTACGATGCCGCCACATCTACCACGTCCTCCGGCACACCTTGCGCGACAATCATACCGCCGCCGCTGCCGCCTTCTGGGCCAAGGTCGAGTATATAGTCGGCCGTCTTAATAACATCGAGATTGTGCTCGATGACAAGCACCGACTCCCCAGAATCGACGAGGCGATGCAACACTTCCAGCAATCGCTCGATATCAGCGACATGCAAACCTGTCGTTGGCTCGTCCAAAATATACAGCGTCTTGCCGGTGCTACGACGATGCAGCTCTGCCGCCAGCTTCACACGCTGTGCTTCACCGCCTGACACCGTTGTCGCAGGCTGACCCAGCTTCATGTAGCCTAGACCAACATCAAGCAGCGTTTGCAGCTTGCGATGAATCTTAGGAACGTTCTGGAAGAACTCTACCGAATCCTCTACGGTCAACTCTAGTATATCGGCAATGTTCTTCCCTTTATATTTCACTTCCAGCGTCTCTCTATTGTAACGCTTGCCTTTGCATATCTCGCAAGGCACATAGACGTCCGGCAAAAAGTGCATCTCAATTTTAATAATTCCGTCGCCGCGGCAAGCCTCACAGCGGCCACCCTTGACGTTGAAGCTGAAGCGACCCTTTTTGTAGCCGCGAATCTTTGCTTCGTTCGTTGTCGCGAACAAATCGCGAATATCGTCAAACACACCGGTATACGTCGCCGGATTCGAGCGCGGCGTACGACCGATCGGCGATTGATCGATATCAATAATTTTATCGATATGCTCAATACCGCGAATTTCACGATGATCGCCTGGACGAACCTTCGCTCTATTCAATTCACGCGCCAACGACTTGTACAAGATTTCGTTAATAAGCGTTGATTTACCCGACCCGGATACGCCTGTTACCGCTGTAAACACACCTAGCGGTATCTTCGCGTTGACGCCACGCAAGTTGTTCTCCTTCGCGCCCCGCACTTCAAGCCAACGCCCGTCTGGTTGACGGCGTTCCAACGGTACCGGAATGAACTTGCGGCCACTTAAATATTGACCTGTCAGTGACGCGCTGTCAGCCATAACTTCCTGCGGCGTTCCCGCGGCTACAATCGTACCGCCGTGAATGCCCGCACCAGGACCGATATCAATAATATAGTCGGCTGCTAACATCGTATCCTCATCATGCTCTACAACAATAAGCGTGTTGCCTATATTGCGCATATGCTCCAACGTTTTAATCAATCGATCGTTATCCCGTTGGTGCAACCCGATACTCGGCTCGTCCAAAATGTACAACACACCCATTAAGCTTGAGCCGATCTGGGTAGCCAATCTAATTCGTTGCGCTTCGCCGCCTGATAGCGTGCCCGCCGCACGGTTTAACGTTAAATATTCTAAGCCGACGTTCACTAAAAAGCCGAGTCGCGCGTTGATTTCCTTTAAAATAAGATTTGCAATTAACTGCTCTTTCTCGGTTAACTGCAAGCCCGCAAAGAAGCGCTCTGCTTCGCCAATTGATAGCGCAGTGGCAAAGGCCATATTTTTGTCGTTAATCGTTACGCCCAAGCTTTCCTTGCGCAAACGATGCCCTTTGCATCCGCCACAAGGCTTCGCGCTCATAAACGCTTCAATGTACTCACGAATGCCTTCAGATGCCGTTTCCCGATAGCGACGCTCCAAATTATGAATGATGCCCTCAAAGACGACTTGCGCTTCTTTCGTATGGCCGAAATCGTTCTCATAACGGAAGACTACTTTTTCACTGCCTGTGCCGTGCAGTAGCTTCGTCATCTGTTCAGGCTCCAGCTGTGAGACTGGAATATCGGTCGGAATTCCGAAATGTCTGCACACCGATTTCAAAAACTGCGGATAATAGTTCGACGTACTGCCAGCCCACGCCTCGAATGCGCCATCATCAATCGACTTATCCCCATCCGGTATGAGCAGTTCAGGGTCAACGATCATTTTATTACCGAGGCCGTCACAGTCTGGACAAGCCCCAAACGGGCTGTTGAATGAGAACATGCGCGGTGCCAGCTCATCAATACTGAAGCCGCACTCTGGACATGCCAAGTTAGAGCTGAATACAAGCTCCTCTTGATCGATAATATCAACAAGCAGCTTGCCACCAGATAACTGCAATGCCGTTTCAATCGAATCTGCCAAGCGCGACTGCACGTCTTCTTTGACAACGATACGGTCAACCACAACCTCAATGCTGTGCTTCTTGTTTTTTTCCAATTCGATACTTTCAGATACTTCGCGTATCTCACCGTCCACACGTACACGTACGAAGCCCTGCTTCTGAATGTCGGCAAATACGGTTTTATGCTCGCCTTTACGACCAGACACAATTGGCGCAAGCAATTGTAACTTCGTGCGTTCCGGATAAGCCATAATCCGGTCAACCATCTGTTCGACGGTCTGCGACGTAATTTCAATGCCGTGATCCGGACAGTGTGGACGACCGATACGGGCAAACAACAGCCGCAAGTAATCATAAATTTCCGTAACCGTACCGACTGTCGAACGAGGATTGCGGCTCGTCGTCTTTTGATCGATCGAGATCGCAGGCGACAAGCCTTCGATGGAATCTACGTCCGGTTTCTCCATCTGACCGAGAAATTGCCGAGCATATGCGGACAGCGACTCTACGTAACGACGCTGTCCTTCCGCATAAATCGTATCAAACGCCAACGATGATTTTCCCGAGCCACTCAATCCAGTTAACACAACAAATTTATCACGTGGAATCGTAACGTCGATATTTTTTAAGTTATGGGCGCGCGCCCCTTTAATGACGATATGTTCAATAGCCACAAATGTCCCTCCTGCTTCTAGGTCCACGCGGACCGGCTTTAGCATGTTTCTATAAACACAGAGCACACAATCTTATTCCATTGCCCGCAGCTCCATCAACGCATCGCGCAGCTCAGCTGCACGCTCGAACTGCAAGTTTTTCGCTGCATCTTTCATCTCTTTTTCCAAACGCTGAACGAGCGACTGACGGTCTTTTTTCGATAGCTTCTCCATCGATTTGCCGCCATCGTAATCTGCCTTCGTCTCAGCCGTCTTCGTTGCTTCGATAACGCCCCGAATCTTTTTCTGAATCGTCTGTGGGGTAATGCCGTGCTGTTCATTATAAGCGATTTGGATCGTACGCCGACGCTCGGTTTCTTGAAGCGCCTTGTTCATCGAGTCCGTTATCTTATCTCCGTACATAATAACGCGACCTTCTGCGTTACGAGCCGCACGACCGATCGTCTGAATGAGCGAGCGCTCTGAACGCAAGAAGCCTTCCTTGTCCGCGTCCAAAATGGCCACCAGCGTCACTTCGGGCAAATCCAAACCTTCCCGCAGCAAGTTAATCCCGACAAGCACGTCAATAACGCCAAGCCGCAAATCACGCAACAGCATCATCCGTTCCAGCGTCTTTATATCAGAGTGCAAATAGCGCACCTTAATGCCGATTTCCTTCATATAGTCTGTCAGATCTTCAGACATCTTCTTCGTCAACGTCGTGACCAATACCCGCTCATCTTTACTTATGCGCACGCGAATTTCCTCTAAGAGGTCATCGATTTGACCTTTCGTTGGACGCACCTCTACCACTGGGTCAAGCAGCCCCGTCGGACGAATAATTTGCTCGACCATTTCAGGACAATGCTCAAGCTCATACGGCCCCGGCGTTGCCGACACAAATATCGACTGCTTGCGCTTCTGCTCGAACTCGTCGAATTGGAGCGGTCGGTTGTCGAGCGCCGACGGCAAACGGAAGCCGTGGTCGACCAAGACCGTCTTCCGCGCACGGTCACCATTATACATACCGCGAATTTGCGGCAGCGTTACGTGCGACTCATCGACTACGATTAAGAAGTCGTCAGGGAAAAAGTCGAGCAGCGTATACGGTGTCGCCCCCGGCTCACGGAACGTAAGCGGCCCCGAGTAATTCTCGATGCCTGAACAGAAGCCCATCTCTTGCATCATCTCAATATCGTAGCGCGTCCGCTGCTCCAACCGCTGCGCTTCCAGCAACTTTCCTTGCTCATGCAATACAGCAAGCCGCTCTTCTAGCTCCCGCTCAATATTGACGAGCGCAACCTTCATCGTCTCTGCAGCTGTAACGAAGTGCGATGCAGGGAATATCGCCACATGCTCCCGCTCCGCAATAATTTCGCCTGTCAACACGTCGATCTCCGTAATGCGCTCAATCTCATCACCGAACATTTCGATCCGCACCGCATGCTCACTTTTGGAGGCAGGAAAGATTTCAACAACGTCACCGCGCACCCGAAACGTTCCGCGCACAAAATTCATATCATTACGTTGATATTGAATATCGACCAACTTGCCCAAAATGTCATTCCGCGATCTCTCCATACCAACACGCAATGACAGCACAAGGTTTCCATACTCAATTGGCGAACCCAAACCATAAATACAAGAGACGCTCGCTACAATAATGACATCGCGCCGTTCAAACAATGCGCTTGTAGCCGAGTGGCGCAGCTTATCTATTTCTTCATTAATGCTCGAATCTTTCTCGATATACGTGTCGGAGGAAGGAATATATGCTTCGGGCTGGTAGTAGTCATAGTAGCTGACAAAATACTCTACCGCATTGTTAGGAAAGAACTCTTTAAACTCGGCACATAGCTGTGCAGCCAAAGTCTTATTGTGTGCGATAACAAGTGTAGGACGGTTTAGCTGGGTGATCGTCTGGGCGATCGTAAACGTCTTCCCCGTTCCTGTTGCACCAAGCAGCGTCTGCTGTCGTTCCCCTTTGCGCACACCTTCCACCAATTTCTGAATTGCCGCTGGCTGATCCCCTTGTGGAGAAAATTCCGATACCAGCTCAAACGTCTTCGAGCTTATCTCAAATTGTGCCATCTCGTTATCCTCACCGCTCCTTTAGCATATCGTTCAATTATGTTCTGGCGCATCATCACAACGCTATATATAAGTTCTTGTATGGAACTAAAAACCTCATGTACACCGTTCATAAATAGCTTAAAATATACATTATGTCTTACGTACTAGGATAGCCTCTATAGCCCTAGACTAAGCATTCTTTTTAAAATTTCATATGGTTTCACACAATGGAGTAGGACTTCTGAATCAAAACTGCGTCAACCGCTCCCTAATGCATGATTTTGCTAAACTTTATGTTTGATTTACCCGATAATAGGATTAAGATTGCATCATTAAAATAAGAATGTTTGTTCCCGTTTTATTATACTCCTTTCGTAGATTGGATGCAAATGGGAAACGTTAACCACAGCGATAGGGAGATGACTATATTTCATGGATTTAACAACGATAATAGGTATTATAGCCGGATTAACCGCACTCATCGGTGGCTTCATTTGGGAAGGCGGGCATTTAAGCGGATTGTGGGAAAAAACCGCATTCCTTATCGTATTCGGCGGTACGTTCGCTGCTGTAGCAGTCAGTTTCCCTATAAATCGACTGCGCAGCATACCGCAAGCATTCCGCATGGCGTTTCGCCGTTCCGAGACGAATGCCGAGCAAATCATTGACGACATCGTTGCCATGGGCACGATTGCACGTCGCGAAGGTGTACTATCGCTCGAAGATCAAGCTCTGCAACATCCCAACAACACGGTACGCGAAGGGATGATGATGGTCGTAGACGGCACAGACCCTGAACTCGTTAAGCAAATGCTTGATTTAGAAATGGACGCGATCGAACAGAAGCACGACAGTTACGCTAAAATATTTGAGGCAGCTGGCGGCTATTCACCCACGATGGGTATTATCGGTACCGTAATGGGACTGATTCACGTGTTGAGCAACTTGTCAGATCCGTCCTCTTTAGGCCCTTCTATTGCGGTAGCATTTACAGCTACGCTCTATGGTGTAGCGGCAGCCAACATTATTTATTTGCCTATCGCAACGAAGATTAAGACTCGCAGCGAAGAAGAGCTGCGTATTATGGAAATGATTCAGTACGGCGTTCTTGCTGTACAAGCTGGGGAGAACCCGCAAATTTTACGCAAAAAGCTTAGCTCCTTTCTGTTAGCAGACGACTCGTTCAAGTCGCTTAAGACAGCATCTGACGCGAAGCGGGGGTTCGCTCATGAGACGCAGGAATAGACGAAATTCCGAAGGCGGGAACAGCAGTCATGAGCGCTGGCTCATTACGTATGCCGATTTAATTACGCTGTTAATGATCTTCTTTGTCGTGATGTACGCGATGAGTCAAGTCGACGCTAGCAAATATGCATCGCTGTCCCAAACGCTGCAATCGTCGTTCGGCGATAGTGCGGCGTTGCCTGCGGGAGCTGGCATTTTAGAAGGTGCCTATACGAAACCGGGCGACACGGGCGCGCTGAAGACAGCCAAGGATGGCGGCTCGGGTGACATGAAAGACGATAAGCCCGTAGCTATTGGGGCGATTACGGAAAAAGATTTAGCTTTCCGCAAGCAAGAAGCCCAGTTGCGTAATTTTATGAACGTTATTCAGCAATATGTTAATGAGAATAAGCTAGGTGACCAGATTGAAGTTGCCGACACGCCAAAAGGAATCGCCATTCGGATGAGCGATAAGTTGCTGTTCGATTTGGGCCGTGCCGATTTAAAAGCTAACGCCATTCCAACTATGGACAAGCTTGCTAGCTTATTCCCACAATTAGATACAACAGTCAGCATTGAAGGACATACAGACAATTTAAAAATGTCTGCTGGCGGTCGTTATAAAGATAATTGGGAGCTGTCCGCAGAACGCGCTTTGTCCGTGCTGCGCTTTTTCGTGGATGATAAACATATGGATGCGAGCAAATTCCAAATTGCTGGTTATGGCGACACACGTCCGATAACAGACAACGATAGTGCGGAAAATAGACAAAAAAATCGTCGCGTCGAAATTATCGTACTACGTAATATGATTCAATAAAATATTTGTAAACCGTACGCCACATTTAAATCCGATTATTTTAGCCTGTTGAACGTTCAACAGGCTTTTTTGCACCTATTTTTAGCGCATATCCTTTCGACATTGTTCGACTTTTGGTCACAAAAAAGAAGCTCCACTAGCTCTTTAGAGTCATGCCCAAAACGATGCCCGCTTGTATACTGCTTCTAATAACATTGTACATCTTATTTCTGTTCCCATTGGAGGAGTAACATTTGCGCAAACCATGTAGCCGAAAAATTATACTGCGGACTCTAGTCTGCTGCCTTCTCTGTTCATCCCTATTTACAGCATTGCCCGTTCAGGCCAAGCCTGCTTCTCAACCATTAAAAATCGGCATTACGAAAGACGAGAACAGCTTAACTCCCTATACATACGTAACGGGTGTGCCAGGCCGAGATTTGGTTGATCTGATGTACGACACTTTGTTTCAATTAGACGCGCAAAATGTCCCCAAGCCGTGGCTCGTACAACAATTCGAAGTAAGCACAGACAGCAAAATGATTAAACTCACGTTGCATCAAGACGTCAAGTGGTCTGACGGCAAGCCTCTGACCGCACATGACGTGAAGTTTACGATCGATTACTTTTTACAGCATCCGAAATCTCGGTTTACGAATCCACTAAAAGCGATTGCCAAGGTAGACGTTCAAAGCAACCATCAATTAAGCCTTCTCTTAACTGAACCACAGCCTAACTTTATGATTCAGCCACTAGCGGATATGCCTATTCTTCCGCAACATGTGTGGGGCGCTATTTCCGAACCAGAGAAACATACGCAGCCGATGGGTAGCGGCCCTTATATTTTGAATGAGTACGTTGCTGGTCAATATTATAAGTTCAGTGCCAACGCGAACTATTTTAAAGGAAAGCCTGTGGCTAAGGAACTTATTTTACCGATCATCGAGGACCAGACAGCATTGTTTACGGCGTTAACTGCCGGACAGCTAGATGCGGTAGCAGCCACTGTGTCACCTGAAGTTGTGAGTCAATTTGAAAGCAACGCTAAGCTCAAATTAGAGCAAGGGGCAGGCTTAGCAACAAGCTTGTTGCTAATGAACCATGAACGATATCCGATGAGCGAGCCCGCATTTCGGCAGGCAGTTACCCGCTCCATTGATACACAGGAGCTTGTGGATACCATCACACTAGGCCGCGCCATTGTTGGTAATCCTGGCTTTATTCATCCGTCCTCACCGCAATACAAACGAGATTTAGCTGTCAAAACTGATCGTGCAGAAGCGAAGCGTATCCTAGACAGCGCCGGCTTTACTGATCGCAACGGCGATGGCTGGCGGGAAGGTGCACAAGGGGAAAAAATAGAGCTTGAGCTGCTCGTTTATTCAGGCAAAGCCGCACGTATTCGCTCAGCGGAAATGATAGCAGGTTGGCTCAAAGAGACGGGCATTAACATCAAAGTAAAATCAATGGACATGACGACTGTTGATGCGCTTGTATGGCCTGATTTTGATGTTAAAAAAGGGCGTAATTTCGACTTGTCCATGTGGAGCTGGTCGTCAACGATGCAGCTATTTCCTGATCGCCTAGTCGACTTATTTCATTCTAATCCCGATATCGGCGCATCCAATTTAGGCGGCTATCGCAGCGCCGAGTTCGATCGACTTGCTGCACAGTTGGCAAAGACACATGACAACGCGGCAAGAACGAGCACGCTACAAGCGATGCAAACGTTAATCGCAACTGACGCGCCAATCGTCACGCTATATTACGAGCATATCGTAAATGCGTACAATCCGACGGCCTTTAATCAATATGTATTCCAGCAAGGCAAAGGGATTTTGAATAAGTGGTCATTAGTAGCAACATCAGACCATGCAAACCGAGCAGCGAGCAAGACTTCAAATGAGAAGCTAAGCGAGAACTTGGACGCAAGCAAGACTACCGCATCTGCTCAAGTAGAAACGAGCAACACGAGCAGCACGAGTAGCTCGAGCAGCAGCACTCGATCGCTTCTCATATTGCTTGTCCTAGCAGGCTGTGTCCTCGCTGCCGTGTTCCTGCTGCGCAAACGCTCCAAGCATAAACAAGCTGGCAACAGCCATACGCGTAAATGAGTATGGAACGTACGCGTTTTGTCGCCCGCAAGCTGCTGCAATATGCCATCGTCGTATGGATCATTGCCTCGCTGAACTTTTTGCTGCCGCGCATGATGCCTGGCAACCCGCTCGTGTATTTAGCGGGCGAAGATGTCGGCCTTATGACTTCCACACAGAAGGCCGCTATTATGGACGAGCACGGATTGAACGATCCGCTGCTCGTTCAATATGTGGACTACGTAGGCCAGTTGTTGCAGGGCGACTTAGGCTTTTCCTATCAACAGAAGCGCCCTGTCACGGAAGTGTTAGCTGAGCGGCTTCCGTGGACGCTGCTGCTGGCAGGTGCCAATATGGTCATCTCGACGATCATCGGCGTGCTGGCAGGCTCTCTGTCCGCTTGGAGGCGTGGGACGAAGACCGATATGAATATGATGATTTTCTTTATCTTTTTAACGTCCATGCCGTCGTTCTGGATCGGCATGATGCTTGTGTCCGTATTCGCTGGCAAGCTCGGCTGGTTTCCCGTATACGGCGCAGAAACAGCTTGGGCTAACTATGAGGGTTGGGCGCGCGTGCAAGACATCGCTTATCATCTCGCCCTGCCGCTGACAGCTACTTTAATTGTGTCAGTGACAACGCTGTATATGACGATGCGCTCCTCCATGATTCAAGTCTTACAGGAAGATTATATGCTGCTAGCTAAAGCAAAAGGATTGCGTGAGGCTACGGTGAAATACCGCTATGCGATGCGCAACGCCTTGCTGCCTACGGCAACCGTATTTATGCTGAATATCGGCTTCATGTTCGGCGGGGCTGCCGTCATCGAGACCGTATTCTCTTACCCGGGCATCGGCAAGCTAATGGTTGAAGCTGTATTAAGCCGCGACTACCCGCTGATTCAGAGCTCATTTCTCATGCTCACCTTCAGCGTGCTTGCGGCGAACATCATCTCGGATATGTTGTATCCCCTACTTGATCCGAGAGTAGGGAGGCCATCATGAATATAGTAAAGCGAAATAGCCCGCTATGGACTGCGTTTGGACGAAATAACGCAGCATTAGTGGGATTAAGTATTTTTATCTTTTTTGTACTTATCGCCCTATTTGGGCCGTTAATCGTACCTTATGATCCAGCAGAACAAGTTGGGCCGCCCTTTGCGGCACCTAGTGCTGCATTTCTATTAGGAACGAATGACGCAGGGCAAGACATTTTCAGCGAACTCATTATGGGAACACGTGTATCGCTGCTAATTGGCATACTAGCCTCATTGCTTGGCATTGGCGTCGGATGTGTAATCGGCATCATCTCAGGTTATTTTGGCGGATTCATCGACACTTGCTTCATGCGACTGGTTGATATTGTACTCGTAGTGCCATTTTTGCCACTTATGATTATGCTATCCGCATTTGTCGGGCCGAGCTTCTGGAACATGATACTCGTAATTGGTCTGCTGTCTTGGGCAAGCCCCGCGCGCATTATCCGAGCGCAAGTGATGTCCATCAAGACACGCGGCTATATCGAGGCCGCCAAATCAATGCGGACGCCTCATTTCGTCATTTTGTACAAGCATTTGCTACCAGGTGTGCTGCCTGTTATCGCTTCGCAATGGATTATGGCAGCAAGCCATGCCATCTTATCTGAAGCGTCGTTAAGCTTTCTTGGCTTAGGCGATCCACTGACAAAGAGCTGGGGCTCCGTCCTATTTTACGCACAAGCACGCGGTGCATTTTTGACAGAGGCTTGGGTGTGGTGGATCTTACCTCCTGGTTTATTAATTACTACGCTAGTCGTTGGATTCGCGATGGCTGGCTATGCAGTAGAAGAGGCTTCGCAACCGAGATTGCAGAAAGGAAGAATGTAATGGAACCGTTGCTTACCGTTTCTCACCTTACAACTTGCTTCGAGCATAACGGCCATACGGTCAAAGCGGTTGACGACGTGTCGTTTACAATCGAGCGCGGTGAAATGCTGGGCTTAATCGGCCCTTCCGGCTGTGGCAAAAGCACGATCATTCGTTCCTTGCTTCGCTTGCTGGAACCTGCTGGCTGCCATGTATCTGGCGCAGCTTGGTTTGACGGCATCGACTTGCTCCAAGCATCGGAAAAGGAGTTGAACCGTGTCCGTTGGGCACGTATTTCGGTCATTCCACAAAGTGCGATGAATGCACTTAATCCGGTCTGCACGGTCGGGGAGCAGATCGTAGAAGTTATTTTGCGACACGAGCATGTCTCGCGCGCGCTTGCACAGACACGTATGCGGCAATTGTTAGATACGGTGGCCGTGGGCAGCGAACGTGGCAATGATTATCCGCATCAGTTCAGCGGTGGCATGAAGCAGCGGATTGCGATTGCAATGGCGTTGGCGTGCCAGCCTGATTTAATCATTTGTGATGAGGCCACGACGGGCTTGGACGTCATCATTCAATCACAAATTGTCGCTCTGCTCAAACAACTGCAAGTGGAGCATCAGTTGGCCGTGCTGTTTGTATCGCATGATTTGCCTCTAGTGACCCAAATTTGTGATCGAATAGCGGTCATGCAAGCTGGAAAAATAGTTTCCAGTGGCGCAGCAAGCGAACTCACATACCATCTGACCGCGAGCAAGCACACGAGTGCGAACATGAGCACGAACATCAGTACGAACGCGAGTACCAATAACAGCAATAAGAAGACGAACACGCAAACAAGCCTTAATAGCCAACCGCATGCACAAGCGGTGCATGCGGTACAAGCGGCGCACAGTAAAGAGATGTTAGAACAAATTAAAATCGTCCACATCGAACAACTGCACAAAACGTTTGCCAAACGGTCGCTGCGCTCTTTTTTCCGACGGCGCAATGACAATAGCAAACAGCAGCAAGCAGCCGTGGCAGGCGTGGATCTCCATATCCACCAAGGAGAAATCGTTGGCCTGATTGGGGAGAGCGGTAGCGGAAAATCCACTTTAGGTCGCATGTTGATCGATCTAGTGAAGCCTAGTAGTGGACGCATCTTTTTTCAAGGCACCGATCTGTTACATGGAGAGCGTAAGCAAATCGAACTGCTGCGCAGCAGCATGCAAATGATTTTCCAAGATCCTTACGATACGTTGAATCCCGATATGAGTACGTTAGAGCTGTTATTAGAGCCGGTGCAAACGCATATGAGACAGCTATCGCAGCAACAGCAAGTTGAAAAAGCGATGGACATGCTGTCAGCCGTCGGTCTTACTCCAATCGCAGACTTTGTGCATCGTTATCCACATGAGCTAAGTGGTGGGCAAAGGCAACGGGTCGCAATAGCTAGAGCCCTAATCTTAGAGCCAGCGTTTCTTATTGCGGATGAGCCCACATCTATGCTTGATGAAGCGGTACGCAACGATATTTTACAACTATTGTTACAGTTGAAGCAGAAGTTGCAACTAACGATTTTACTTATTACGCACGATCTAACGACAGCTAGTAGTATGTGTGATCGAATTGCGGTTATGTATCGGGGAAAAATAGTGGAAATGGGACCCGCAAACGAAGTTCTCTGTGAGCCGAGCCACCCTTATACACGGGCACTCGTCGCTGTAAATTCCGATCTACGGCAATTTATGCAGCAGCCCACGAAGTTTTTGCTAGAGCCAAACGTCAATGAAGGGATATTATCGACTGAAAATAGGTGTGCTTTCGCTCCTCGCTGCCCGCAAGCCGTTGAACAATGCCGAACAACTGCACCCAATAAACAATGGTTAGCGGACAATCATTACGCGGTTTGCTTCACACCACATATTTCACCCGATGTTGCAACATATGAACAATCCACAGATTCTGCACATTTTGGACATGTCGGACGGCGTTCACCAACGCCACAGTCTGTTCATTCTGTGTAACCTGTTAATAAATAGAGAACGTTTACAAAATAAATAACTAGTTACTCACCTTTTGTTGAAAACGCGTGCATAACTTGCCTTTTTGACACGTATCGGATGGTGAAAAAGTCAGTCACTCACAGTTTACTCACAGTAATATTCGAGTTATACACAATGTTAACCACATTATCAACAGATTGTTAACAAGTCTGTATACAATTTATTCGTTTTCAAAAATGTTGTCCACAGTTAACAACTGAGCAACGTTTGCTCGTTTAGGTTGCACATGTGGACAATAAAAAAAGATTCATACTGTGTCATGGTCCGTTCATATACATGGGACACATACTATATCACATATGCGGAACAAAGAAACGCACAAGTTTGTACCATTCCGGTACGTACTTGTGCGTTTGTTATTAGACCGACGAGCTAACCTCTGCTCCGCCGTCCTGTTTTTTCCCTTTGTTAGCTCCACGTCGTGGTAGGGGCTGCGTAGTTTCTTCGCTACTCGAACTACTTAAGCTATCCGGGCTACTTAGGCTATCCCGGCTTCCCGAGCTACCCATACCACCCGGGATATCCGAGCTATCTAGACTATTCGAGCTATGTGAGTTGTATGAGCTATCCAAGCTGCTCACCTCTGATACAATCGCTACACCACCCGAATCCGCCATTTCAGAGGTGGCTGCTACCTGCTCGTCAGCACGCTCCGCCTTTCTATTTCTCGCTTGCCGCCAAGGCGCAACGAGTAGCAGTGCGAACAGCGAAGGCTGACGTGCAACCGCGACATACGATACGCGGTTGTCCGGCGCCAGCAGCGCCCCTAATTGGTGATGCTCGCCCGCATATAGCGCTCGCTGCAAAAAGCGCACCTCGCCTGCGTAATTCAGCACCTCAAGCTTGCAAAAAGCAGCATTGGCACGCAGCGCCTGATGCAACTGCTCCTTCGTGCGTACCTGAATCCCGTTCGCCCTCACAATAACTTCGCCAGTGCGAATACCAAGCTCAGCCGCCGGACTATCCGGCAGTACCGCCAACACGCGCAAGCCACGACCGTCATGCGTAAATATCGGGCTGCGCTCAATCTCCTCACGGCGGCTAAACCAGATTAGCCCTTCGTGCAGCACCACAGCCATTATAGCCGCTACAGGCAGTAACGGCGCCCAGAACTTAGCTGCTAAGCCAAGCGCCAGCAGCACAGCTGCGTAAGCGAATAGCCTCGAAGCGCTAACAGACGCCTTTTCCTGCGGTAGCCGTGTAAACGTCAGCTCGGAGAAGCCGATCACGATCGGGAATGCGATTACGCTCCACCCTTGGAGCCATACATCGCCACCAAACAGCGGCGTCCACGGTATCGTTGTTCCCGCAGTCATCGTCGGAAATAACATAAATAGCGGCACAGGCCACATGCTCTGCATTTGGTACGCTCCGACGATACGCCCCCGCTTGCTCTCCAAGAAGAGAGGACTAGCGAAGCGCACTGCCTGCTTGCGAATCAACCACGCCTCTGCTGCGTGCAGCAGCGCAACTAGCACAAGCAGCCCAGCAGCATCAAACGTGCGCACCGCATGAACCGCGGTGCCCATCCATCCCTCAGGCACCCAGCCTTGAGCGAACACATTTAGACCCATCTGAATGAGCGCGAGCGCACCCGCTGCATAAGCCAAGCAAAGAAACCGTACTCTTATGAGCATAAATAATAGCGCTAGTCCCCATAGAACAAACATAATCTCACGCGAAAATGTAATTCCTAGCCCGATCACGGCTGCAGATACGATTAGACCCGCGATTAATCCACCTAACATCGTATGCCAAGTTTGTTCGATCCAACTGCGCATTTTCACCGCAAACAATCTGCGTTCCATCACAATTTGCCGCCTGTAATACAGAGCAATAAACAGCATGGACAGCCAGTAAAAAGGCGACAGCAGCCACTGTAATAAAGCTCCCGCCACCTGATAGACGATTTCGGTTGCGAGTTCCACCTCATCCGCTCCTTTCTTCCTCTATTGTTGTGCTTTCTCTATATCCCACGCCTCACACAGCATTGTTCGAGCGACGCACAATACGCAAGGCTATGCCTGTAATGCACCTATCATTTCGAAACAGCAAAGAAGGCCGAAGCCGAAGCTTGCGACCTTCCATGTATTCGACGACAGTTAGCGAATTTCCTTCTGCAGTGTTTCAACTGCCTTCTGCAACTGCTTGTCGTTTTTCGTTTCTCTCATCGCTACCAGAATCGCCTGCTCCAGCTGCTCGGCTGTCTTTGCATCGACTTCGCCTGTTTCAGACAGCTTATGCGCGCGTTGGAACTGTTTCAACGCAGTAGCCGTTCCTTGTGAGAAATAGCCATCTTTACGGTCCGTTTTATAATCCAGTCCGTTCAAGATCACTTGCACATTTTTCACATCGGCATCATTCATATCAAGCTTCAACGTCTTCTCACGCGAGACAGGAGCTGCATGATAGAAATCTGGCTGCTGAACCGAAACGTCGGGCTCAAGCCCCTTTTGATGTATCCAATTGCCTTCTGGCGTAAGCCATTTCGCAATAGTCACCTTAATGAGACTGCCCTCAGCTGCCTTCGTCGTGTAGCTGGATTGCACCGTTCCTTTGCCGAACGTATGCTCACCCACGATTTTCGCTCCAGCTGATTCCTTCAACGCACTTGCGATAATTTCCGATGCGCTGGCACTGCCTTTATTCGTCAACACCGCAATCGGATACGGTTTAACTTTGTCCGTACCTTTGGAGACGAATTTGTCGCGCTCCTTATTGCGGTATTCAACCTGATTAATTAATTTGCCTTTCGGTACAAAGTGCTCTGTCATATCCTGTACGACTTCCAGTACACCACCTGGATTGTTCCGTACATCAATAATGAGTCCTTTCATACCTTGCTTCTCTAGCTTCACCAATTCTTCCTCGAACCGCTTGTGCGTGTTCATGGCAAATTGGCGGACTTCAATGTATCCGATTTGACCGTCCATCATTTTCGGATATACCGTTTCCATATCTACCTGGTCACGCACGACCTCGATTTCGATTGGTTTCGAAATACCACTCCGCAATACCTCAAGCTTCGCTTTTGTCCCTTTCGGTCCACGAATCTTGGCTACTGCTTCGCTTAACGTCTTCCCTTTTAAGCTCTCACCGTTAACAGACAACAGCACGTCTTTCGGACGAACACCCGCCTTTTCAGCAGGCGAGCCTTTAATCGGCGAAATAACGGTTACTTGACCATTTTCAGTCGTCACTTCAGCACCGATGCCTGTAAAAGCGCCCTCGATACTCGTATTAAACTGCTCCGCCTCTTCCTTCTCCATATAAGAGGAATACGGATCATCAAGCGACGAAATCATGCCATGCACAGCCCCATTCACCAGCTTCTCGCGATCCACCGGTGTATAGTATTTACTCTCGATAATGGACAGCGCCGCATTCAGCTTATGCAGTTCTGGCTGCGATAATCCGGTACTGTTCGCGCTAGCTTGTCCTCCGCTTGCAAATATGGGCAAATCCATTGCTGTCATCGTCAATGTACTGCTTACAAGTACTGCTGCTCCTACGAGGAGCGCAACTGTTCGTCCTTTGAACGCCATCAGATCACCGCCTTCGTCAAATCCAACTTGTCTGCGTTTGTTCAATCCTTATTAGTATATGCATATTCGTTCAACATTATTTGAGATAATTTGCAGGGTCGACTCGTTCTCCATTTACACGCACTTCAAAATGCAAGTGGTATCCCGTCGAATAGCCTGTTGTCCCTACCTTCGCGATTTGTTGACCACGTTTGACCTCTTGGCCCTCTGATACTAATATGCCGCCTCTATCAATATGTGCATAAAGAGTCCACAAATTATTGCCGTGGTTAATGATGACCGTATTACCGAAGCCACCTTGCCATCCTGCTACGGTTACAACACCGTTCTCAGCAGCATGAATCGCCGTACCACGTGGAGCTGCCATATCCAGTCCGCCGTGGAATGCACCACGTCTGCCTGAAATCGGATCTCTTCGACCGCCAAATCCCGATGATATATAATGCTTGCTCTGTAACGGCATACCGAGTTTACCACCCGTATACGTGTATCTTGTACTTTTCTTCGTATTCGCGCCCGCGATCGCCTTGGCTTTCCTGCTCTTTTCTATGAGACGATTTTTTTTATCATACAACTCTGCGCGCTTCTTGGCAAAGTCCATCAACATGCGATCCTGTTCTTCGGACGCTCCATGCGCACTTTCTTTTTGCTCCTGATAGCCAGCAATCATGACTTTTTTCTCTTTTTGCTTGATCATCAATTCGCGCTTCGTCTTGTCCCGCTTCGTATACAGCAGCTCCAAGTGCTTCAAATCAACTTCGATTTCCTGCTTCTTTGCTGCACTCAACTGCTTTTCTTGTCGTTGAACCTCTAAAATCTCTTTATCCTGCGATACGATCAGTTGCAAAGAGTCGATTCGATCCAAGAAGTCGGAGAAGCTTGTCGCATTGAATAAGACGTCTAAATAGGACACGAACCCGTTGGTGTACATTAAACTCACACGTGAATCAAGCAACTTTTCACGCGATTTGATTCGTGAATTTAGTTCCTCAACTTCAAGAGCCGCCTCTTCTAATTTATACTCCGTGTCATCGATTTGCCCCGACAGTTCGTACATTTTCTTCGTTTCGGAGTTAATAAGATTGTTCACATATTGCAAATCCGCCTCAGTCTTGATGATTTGCTTCTCTGCCTGCGCCACTTGCTGCTCTGACGCTTGCTTCTTTTTTTCAGCAGCCCATCTTTCACGTTGGATCTGCTTAATTTGTTTATTTACTTTATCTAATTCTGATGCTGCTCCTGCTGATGGTGGTGCCATAGTAAACAGGATGGCAAAGCTGACAAGAAGCCCAGCATATTTTCGCTTCCACTTGTTGTGCTGTTGCTGCATGAACATGGTTCCTCCCATCTGAGCCGTTACACTTTTAAAAATTTACGAATCGAAATCATACTTCCCCAAATGCCGATCACGACACCTAGACCTAAAATAATACCGCCTACTGATAACCAAATGTCCTGCAACGGAAGCAACTTGATCATCATCAGACCCATTTCGATATTAGTAGCGTACACAAGTCGATAATAGCCAAAAAACAAAATTCCAATTGTCACGAGTGAACCGAGCAAACCGAGCAAAGCTCCCTCGATAAAGAACGGCCAACGAATAAATGAATTTGTCGCTCCGACCAGCTTCATGATGCTAATTTCACGCTGACGCGCCATTATCGTAACTTTAATCGTATTGGAAATGAGGAACATCGCCGTAATACCCAGACCGATTACGATAATCAGACCGACGCTTTCCACCGCATCCGTAAACGTAAATAGCTTCTCTACCGTGCCTTTGCCATACTGCACTTTTAAGATCGGCTTTGCACTGTTCGTTTCATTGACTGCGGCTATCTTTTTGGCAACGATAGCAATCGTTTTGGGCTCATATACTTCCACTGTAAAAGAATCCGGCAAAGGATTTGTCGCATCCGTATACCCACTTAGCAAGTCTTTCCCGTCCTCGCCCAAGCTTTCTTGCAACAGCTTCATGCCGTCAGCCTTCGAGACGAACGTCACTTTGCTTACCTCTGACATATTGCCGATGTCCACTTCCAACAGTTCGATTTGCTTTTTATCAATATTGTTTAAAAAGACACGAACTTGCACCTGATTTTCAATCTGCTGTGTCAGTACATTCACATTCAACGACAGCAGCATAAACACGCCTAAAATAAAGAGCGAAATTACAATTGAACTAACGGACGCAAATGACATCCAACCATTGCGAACAACATTTTTGCCGCCTTCTTTCAAATGACGGGTTACTGTGTTAAAGGTCATAGCCGTATTCCCCCCGCACTTCGTCGCGAACAATATGACCATGCTCAATGGCAATAACGCGCTTGCGCATCGTATTTACGATTTCTTTGTTATGTGTAGCCATAATAATCGTTGTGCCGCGGTAATTAATCTCTTCTAGCAGCTTCATAATTTCCCACGATGTCTCAGGGTCCAAGTTGCCTGTCGGCTCATCCGCTACGATGACAGACGGATTGTTTACAATGGCGCGCGCAATAGCTACACGCTGTTGTTCACCGCCCGATAACTGCGATGGCAAGCTGTTCAGTTTATGCTTCAAACCAACAAGCTCCAACACTTCAGGCACACGACGCTTAATCGCACGCGTTGGAGCCTCAATAACCTCCATTGCGAACGCTACATTTTCATAAGCTGTCAGCTTTGGCAGCAGACGAAAATCTTGAAACACAACGCCAATGTTACGGCGTACGAACGGAATTTTACGCTGCTTCAATCTGCCAATATTGAAGCTGTTTACGTAAATTTGTCCTTTAGTCGGCAACTCTTCTCTATAAATACATTTCATAAAAGTCGATTTACCAGCACCAGATGGCCCAACCAAGTATACGAATTCGTCCTTATCAATGCGCACCGAAACACCACGCAAAGCATGTGATCCATCCTGGTACGTTTTCCAAACATCCTGCATTTCGATCAAACATATCACTTCCCAAGTCATTATGATCAGCCCTTATGTATTCGACACTTGTTTTCCAAATCCTTTAAAACGACGCGAATTTCAACATGTTTTAACGAAATGCTCACATTTCGGCGAGCCAAAAAGACCAAAATTGTCGAATAAATCAACAGTAAAGTTTTGCATATGGAAAGCATATAGTAAGAAGTACGGGACGCCTTACACAAGCATCCGCATCTGGTTGCCACAAGAGCTTGTCCCTTTCGGCATCATATTTCTTCTGTGGCAGGAGGCTGTTCTTGAGCGTGAAAAAAATACATGCACTATTTATCGCGGTAGCTTTGCTCTTTCTTATTGCGACCTCATTGTGGGGATGGGCGTATACGTACGTCTCACAAACGACCGTTCCGCCGGAAGTTCGCTTGTCCGCTTGGCAAATCGGAGGTACACCTATCGAAAAGTTTCGTAAACAATTAAACGAACGTGTGCAGCAATTAGAAAACGTACCGATTGTGTTCGCCTTCGGGCAAGCCCATACACCCCCTGTTCGCACGACACTCTCTCAGTTAGGTGTGCGTTACGAAGTAAGGGAATTGTGGAACTCGCTGGACAAATTACAACATGGCTCGTTATGGGAGCGATTCAAGGCAAGATGGGATTTCAAACAGGAGTGGCATCTTTCTTTTCGGTGGGAAGATAATGTCTGGAAGCAGCGCTTTACGCCTGCTTGGGAAATGACGACCTTCGGCAAGCCGATTAACGCCACAAGACGGATAACGGAAAAGGATCAAGTGGAATACGTAGAGGAAAAAAAGGTGTATCGCATTGACCGACAACAGCTCGTCCAACTTATCCGCACTTCGATTCCACACGCGTGGAAAAATGGCGGCACGATCCAAATTGAAATGCCACTTGTCATTACTTCTCCACCTGAAACGGTACAGTCCCTGAAAGCAGAAGGGATTGATCGTAAAATTATCGAGTTTTCGACTGTATTTCCTATCGCAGAGGATGGCCGAACTCATAACGTCACAGCAGCTTCCAAAACGGTGCATGATACGACCCTCAAACCAGGCGCTATATTTGACTATAACAATGTCATCGAGGAAACTGCACGTCGGTATGGATTCAAAGAAGCACCCGTCATTTATAACGGCAAGCTCGTCCCCGGCATTGGCGGAGGCATATGCCAAGTGTCCAGTACGCTGTACAATGCCGTTCTTAGAACAGGCTTGGAAATTGTAGAACGTCGCAATCATTCACTCCCAGTGACGTACTTGCCACTCGGGCTTGATGCCACCTTTTCCGAAGGATACATCAATTTTAGATTTCGCAACACAACAGGCAAACACTTACTTATTCGCACCGCAACGGAAAATGATCGTCTGAAAATTAAACTATTCGGAACGATGGACCCAAGCGTTTCTTACAAAATGGAGACCAAAACGATCAAAGTGCTTGAGCCGACCGTGAAGTACGTTAAAAATCCGAACCTACCTATCGGTGAACATGAAACACTGCAAAAAGGGAAAAAGGGCTACAAAGTAGAAACATACCGCATTAAGATCGTACATGGAAAAACAGTCGCACGCGAAAAAATATCCGTAGATACATATCGACCACAGCCTACCCTAATTGCGATAAATACCGGCGATGCTACGTTGCCTCCAACCTTACCTAAACAAGAGCAAGGCCCTTTGTTGGAAGACGGTGTTAACGGCCCTAATTTTTAATGGGGCTAACGAATGTTTACGGTTGACGCTATAAGCATTTCCTTCTTCTTGCCTTAGAAGAGGGAGATGCTTATTTCTGCATATTCCTAGCTGAACAGCACATGCTAACGACAGGTGATAACAATGATGAAATATGTGCAGCCTCCTACTTTTTTAACTTGGGTAGAAGCGTTAGCTAGCTTTATTATTCCGTACTCTATTTACAAGCTGTTCAGCTGGCTTAGCCATAACGAGCGCTTTATGAAGCGATGGAGAGATATCAAATCCAAACCGACCGTCGCAAATCAACCCACACAATGCCAGTTGTTGCATCAACCTCATGCCACAGGTAAAGATAGCGAGCAACAGTTACAGCGCTCGCTCAACGACAACTTGGATATCATTTGTCAGCAAGTCGGGCATAACACCGATCTGTACATGCGTCCGTTTGGATTTTGCAAGCATAATGCCATGCTGCTCTACATGGATTGTTTGGCTGATAAAGCTGTCATTAATCAGTTTGTGTTGGAGCCGCTTATGCGGGCAGAGGCAAGCGACATCGGTGCAGATGTGATGAATGGCGATCAGCTTGCACGCAGCTTAAAGAACACTTGGATTCCACTGAGTGAAATTGAAGATACGAACGACATTAAGCACTTGGTTACGTGCTTACTTACGGGCTCGTCCATCTTGTTAATAGATGGCTCGGCTACGGCCATTGTGCTCGGTACAAAGGCGAAGTTGATGCGAAGCATAGAAGATCCTCCATCCGAGCCTTTAGTACGTGGGCCTCGCTTAGGTTTTATTGAATCGCTGCGGGCAAACACGACCATTTTGCGCGATCGGATAAATGATCCAAACTTTACCGTATCAGGCTTTGAGCTCGGGGAACGCAATCGCAAAAAGGTCGCTCTATTCTACATTAAAGACATTGCCGAGCCTGATTTGGTTGAAGAAGTGAAACGCAGAATCGATACGATTCAAGCTGACGATATACCGGAGACAGGCTATATCGAGCAGTGGATTGAGGACAACTACTTGTCCCCCTTCCCACAGCTCCAAAACACAGAGCGCCCAGACCGCGTGATCGCTGCACTGCTAGAAGGGCGCGTCGCCATTATGGTGGACGGGTCCCCGTTCGCCCTGATCGCACCTGTTACCTTCAATATGATGCTGCAAACACCCGAAGACTACTATGATAGGTGGCTTCCAGGTTCATTGACACGCATGTTGCGCTATTTAGCAGCATTCGTCGCCTTGTTTGGCCCAGCCATCTATATTGCGTTTATTTCATTCCATCAAGGCTTAATTCCGACCAAGCTGGCTATATCCATGTCTGGAACGAGGGAAGGAGTACCTTTTCCTCCATTAGTGGAATCTCTCATGATGGAAATATCAATCGAAGTGCTGCGCGAGGCAGGTTTACGCTTACCCGTACCTGTCGGCTCTGTCGTGCTCGTTGGCGGTCTAGTGGTCGGCACTGCGGCTGTTGAGGCCCATCTCGTCAGCCCTATTATGATTATTGTTGTAGCACTAACCGCCATCTCTTCCTTTACGATCCCACAATATGTGTTAAGTATATCGATTCGGATGCTGCGGTTTTTGGTCATGTTCTGTGCTGCTACACTAGGCCTGTACGGTGTCATTATGTTCTTCATTGTACTGACAGCACATGTCGTAAAGTTAAAAAGTTTCGGTGTTCCTTATGTCTCTCCTGCGGCGACTTTTCGGACAAATGACTGGGAAGATTTCATTGTCCGTTTTCCCATCTTCAAAATGGTGATGCGACCAAAAATGCTTAAATCGAAAAACAGAGACAGACAACCACCATCTCCAGGTGATAAGAGCGATAAGGGGTGACATCAAGTATGAACTTAGTTGACAGCGGCACGAAACACAATAAAATTAATACGCCGCAAATGTCAATCATCCTTGCCAACAACATTTTAGGCACAGCTATTTTATCGCTGCCGCGCAATATGTCTATGAGCATGGATACACCCGACGGTTGGATTTCGATCTTTTTAACAGGCTTGATCTGTATCGGCATCGGCTACTTAATGGTCTATATTAGCAACAAATTCCCGGGATTAACGGTATTTGAGTACAGCCAGCTCCTAATCGGAAAATGGTTAGGACGCATTTTGGTTGGCTTTATGATCGTCTTTTTTATCGGAATGGCCAGCTATGAAGTCAGAGTACTTGCCGAGGTGGTCGATTTATTTTTACTCGAGCAAACACCCAAATCGGTTATTATCATCGTGATGATGATGGCCGCAGTCTATATCGTTTTTGGCGAGCTGGGGGCCATTGCACGGTTATTCGGCATTTTATTGCCGATAACGGTACTCGTCCTGTTTGGTTGCCTCCTGCTCAGCTTAAAAACGTTTGATATTGAGCATTTGCGTCCTGCCCTATCGCATGGCATTATCCCGATTGTAGCGGGCTTCGATCCCGCTTTCACCTCGTTTATCGGGATTGAAGCGCTGCTTATTTTGCCTGCTTTTCTAACCAATCCATCCCGAGCTCCCCGTGCGGTCTGGTATGGAATTGGCGTTCCGACAGCGATATATTTTTTCACCTATTTAGCTGTTATCGGAGGACTAGGTGTCGAAGTGACGAAAACGGTCCTATGGCCGACGATATCGCTTATTCGTTCATTTGAATACACAGGCCTTCTCTTCGAGCGCTTTGATTCATTCCTTATGGCAGTATGGATTATGCAAATATATACGGCTTACGTCATGTATCATTATTTCATCGTAAGGGCGTTAAAAGTATACATAGCCAAGCCCCTTGGCGGAGTATTCCTGATCATGCCGATCATTTATCTGTTAGCCATGATTCCACGCAGCGTATTTTCGTTGTTCAAGCTTCTACGTTACATCGAATGGATGTTTTACGGAATCGTTATCGTTGTTCCGTTATTGCTCATTTTTATGTACTGGATACGGGGGAAAGCGAATCATGAAGCGCAGTCTTAACACACGTAGAATATGCATACTAGCGGCTGTGGTGCTGAGTTTATTGACAGGATGCTGGGATAGCCGTCAAATTGACGAGCTTTCCTTTACAACAGGAGTAGGGATAGATACAGCTGACGATAGTAAGGCGATCGATGCGTCTCTACTACAGACCCGACCGGATCAGCGTATAAAATTAACGTATCAGCTCGTAATCCCTAAGATTGCTGCTGGCTTACAGGGAGGCTCTCCTGGTACGAAGCCATACTCCAATATTACACGTATCGGTGAAACGTCGCATGAATTAACACGGCGTGTTGCCTTAGAAGCAAACCCTATTTTCGGAGAGCATATTAAGGTGTTGCTTATTAGCGAAAAGTTCGCCCAGAAGCGAGATTTGATTACAACGCTGAACTTTTTTTACCGTGATGAGGGATTCCGCGAAAGCAGCATTGTTCTTCTTTCAAAAGGGGAAGCAAGCAAAACACTGGATGTGGATGGCACCGAAATACCGACGAATATCGTGACAAATATTGCAGACAACCAGTATCGCTCCACCCGAATTCTTCCGGTATTAACGATACAAAAGACGATGGGCAAGCTGCTTAACCATTCAAGCTTTATGGTGCAGACCTTAGCTGTAGATAAAGGAAAGATTACCTTTTTTGGTGGGGGCATCATTAGAGGCGATACGAAAAAGTTAGTTGGATATTTGAATCCGTTACAATTACAAGGCCTTACGTGGCTGACAGGCAAAAAAACAGGCGGATTGCTGCGCCTTAATGATGATCACGGCGCTCCCCTGTTCGTATATGAAAATAAACAATTAAACACAACGATTACACCACAAGTGGAAGGCGAGCACATTTCATTTCACGTCAACATTCGTTCCCGGGGGCGGATTTCCGAAGAACTGCGACCGATGCAAATTACGAATGACGATGAGCAGGTAAATAAAATCATTCGAGAATCGGAACGTAAAGTCGAGCAAGAAGTAACGAAAATGGTACGAGAAGTGTTGACGCTTATTCAAGACAAGTATCAAGCTGATGTTGTCGGCTTTGGCACTGAGCTGAATATGAAATATCCGCAACAATGGAACAAATTGAAGCAAAATTGGCCCGAGCATTTTAAAAAGTCCACAATTAAAATCGAATCACACATTCAGATCGAAGACTACGGACTGGAAAATATGAACGAGGCGAAGTAATAGGCAACAGCGTAAGAGCCCTAGGTGATTGTCGTAGGGCTCTATGTGTATGCAGCAACAAGCCAGCAAAAAAGAGCAGCACGCGTCAGCGTCTCACGGGACGCTATTAACGCGTGCTGCTCCTTGTACAATTGTATTCTTCCTACTATGCGATACATGCTAAGCATATCGATTATATGATTAGAGCGTTCACCACTATGATCTTGTTGATGCGTGCTGCTGCACCCATGATAAGGTATTGCTCAACGCAGAACCCGCACGCTCGATAGCCGCTGTAACTTGCACAGCCGCAGTACCGCCATACACGTCACGAGCATTCACGACATTTTCCGGCTGCAACACATCGTAAATGCGCTCGTCGAATAAGGTCGAGAACTGCCTGAATTCATCCAAGGATAAATCAAGCAAGTATTTGTTCTGCTGTATGCAGTACAATACCGTCTTGCCGATTACTTCATGCGCCTGACGGAATGGCAATCCTTTGTTAACAAGGAAGTCTGCAATGTCCGTTGCATTCGAGAAATCTTGGCGAACGGCTTGACGCATGCGATCACGGTTCACCTTCATCGTCTCAACCATCGGCGTGAACAAACGCAGCGCACCTTCCAACGTTTCCACCGTGTCGAACATGCCCTCTTTGTCTTCCTGCATATCTTTGTTATAGGCAAGCGGCAACGCCTTGAGCACTGTCAGCATACCAACGAGATGACCGTACACACGTCCTGTCTTACCGCGCACAAGCTCGGCAACGTCCGGATTCTTCTTCTGCGGCATAATGCTGGAGCCTGTGCAAAACGCATCGTCCAGCTCCACGAATTGAAATTCAGTGCTCGACCACAACACAAGCTCCTCACACAAGCGAGACAAGTGCATCATAACGAGCGACGAATTAGACAGAAACTCGACGATAAAATCCCGATCACTTACTGCATCCAGACTATTTTCGTACACCCGATCAAACCCTAATTCCGCAGCAACAAAATGACGATCGATGGCGAACGTCGTTCCCGCCAACGCTCCTGCCCCTAGCGGAAGTGTATTAATCCGCTTATAGCTGTCAACGAACCGCTCAATATCGCGCTCGAACATGGACACGTACGCCATCAAGTGATGGGCGAACAAGATGGGCTGCGCCCGTTGCAAATGCGTGTAACCTGGCACAATCGTATCCAAGTTTGCTTCCGCCTGCTTCAATAGCGCTCCTTGCAACTGACCAAGCAAATCGACGAACATGACAACCCGCTTGCGCAAATACAAGTGCATATCTGTCGCCACTTGGTCATTGCGGCTCCGCCCTGTATGCAGCTTGCCTCCAACAGGGCCGATTAGATCGATCAACGTCTTCTCGATATTCATATGAATATCTTCATCCGATACCGAATAATCCATATCGCCGCGTCGGATTTGCTGCAGCACCTGATGCAGACCGTCTTTAATTTTTTCAACGTCCGCCTCTGGCAAAATACCGCATTTCCCCAGCATCGTCACGTGGGCTAAACTGCCCTCAATATCTTCTTCTGCCATCACTTGGTCAAAGGTAATTGATGCCGTGTACCTTTCAACCAGTTGATCCGTCTGTTTCGTAAACCGGCCGCCCCACAATTTGCTCACGTCTGTTCCTCCTTGTGCCTCACTACCCTTATCAAATATCTCAACTACAACGATTAACGATTATAATTAATGGTTCTCAATTAGCGATTAACGCCAGCTTCCTCCAACACAGCACCGTGCACTGTCGAACCGTGTACACTTGCTGCTACCTTCAAACGCAGCGCGTTTAAGCGGATAAAGCCTGTCGCATCATTTTGGTCATACGCTTTAGAAGGATCTGCTTCCATCGTTGCAATATCCGGATTGTACAAGCTAAGCGAGCTTTGCACACCTGCTCCGATCACGTTGCCCTTGTACAGCTTCAAACGTACTGTACCCGTTACGTGCTTCTGGCTTTCATCAACGAGCACTTGAATAGCCAAGCGTTCTGGTGCAAACCAGAAGCCGTTGTACACGAGCGAGCTATATTTGGAAATTAGCGAATCACGCAAATGCATCACTTCACGGTCCATCGTCAAAGACTCCATTTTGCGATGCGCCGTAAACAAGATCGTGCCACCTGGCGTCTCGTACACACCACGGCTCTTCATGCCAACAAAGCGATTTTCCACCATATCAACACGTCCAATGCCGTGCTTACCGCCAATCTCATTCAACGTTTCCATCACTTGCAGCGGCGACAGTTGCTCACCATTCACCGCCACACAGTTCCCCTGCTCAAACGTCAATTCCACATACTCTGCCACATCTGGCGCATCTTCCGGTGCCACGCTCAACACGAACATGTCTTTGTTCTCGTCCGCACTTGGGTCGAACCAAGGATCTTCAAGCACGCCACTCTCAAAGCTAATATGTAGCAAGTTGCGATCCGTGGAATACGGCTTAGAAGCTGAAGCCTGCACAGGAATACCATGTTGTTCCGCATAAGCGATCATTTCTGCACGTCCTGGGAACTGCTCACGGAACGCCTCGGAACGCCACGGTGCAATAACTTCAATCTCAGGTGCTAACGAAGCTGCTGTCAGCTCAAAGCGCACTTGGTCATTGCCTTTTCCCGTTGCGCCGTGCGCGATTGCAATTGCGCCTTCCTTACGAGCAATTTCAACCATACGCTTCGCAATTAACGGGCGAGCGATGCTCGTGCCCAACAAATATTGTCCTTCGTACAAAGATCCCGCTTGGAACATCGGGAATATAAAATCTTGTGCAAACTCATCGCGCAAATCCTCGATATATACTTTGGAAGCACCTGTTGCCAGTGCTTTTTCCTCCAGACCATCGAGTTCTTCCTTCTGTCCAATGTCAGCCGTAAAAGCAATGATTTCTGCGTTATACGTTTCTTTCAACCATTTTAAAATAACAGATGTATCTAACCCACCCGAGTATGCTAGCACGATTTTATCTTTTGCCATCGCCGTTTCTCTCTCCTTATCCAACCTATATTTGTCGTGGCCCATTAGCCCATTACAGCTGCCATGATTGCTTTTTGCGCGTGCAGACGATTCTCTGCTTGATCAAATACGATAGAATGCTTACCGTCCATAATGTCCGCACTCACCTCTTTACCGCGATACGCTGGTAAGCAGTGCATAAATACATAATCGGATTGCGCGTATTTGACTAACGCTTCGTTCACTTGAAATCCGGAGAATGCTCGCTCACGCTCCACCTGTTCTTCCTCTTGACCCATGCTTGCCCATACGTCCGTGTAGATGACGTCTGCATCGGCGATTGCTTCTTTCGGGTCCTGCGTTAACAACAGTTGACTTCCCGATTTGGACGCCTGCTCCATGGATTGCTTCACAATGTCAGCGTCAGGCTCATAGCCTGCTGGCGTTGCTACTGCAACATGTACGCCGAGCTTACTGCCACCCATCATTAACGAGTGCGCGACATTGTTACCGTCACCGATGTAAGCCAGCTTCAAACCTTGAAGCGCGCCTTTATGTTCGAAAATCGTCTGATAATCAGCTAGCGCTTGGCATGGATGATTATGATCAGACAACCCGTTAATAACCGGAATCGTCGCGCCACGAGCTAAATCAATGACTGTCCGGTGTGCAAATGTACGAATCATAATGCCGTCCAAATAACGAGACATCGTTTGCGCCGTGTCCCACACGGTTTCGCCGCGACCGAGTTGCAAATCATTTTTGCTTAAAAACAGCGCATGGCCACCCAACTGAAACATACCGACTTCAAAGGAAACACGTGTCCGCGTGGACGATTTTTCAAAAATCATCCCCAGCGCCTTCCCTTTCAACGGCTGAAACGGCACACCTTCTTTTTGCTTCTGCTTGATGTGAATCGCATAATCGATTAAATATTGCAGTTCTTCTGCTGTATAGTCAGCTAACGCAACAAAATCACGTCCGCGAAAATGAGTTGCTAATGGTGTACTGGCTGGAGTCATATGCCGTAATACCTCCTTCTATGTTGTGTGATCATGTTATGTCTTTGATAATGCGGCACAATGTTTCGTCAGCACTTCCACTAAAATCGCCACAGCTTCGTCCGTTTCCTGCTCGCTCACGAGCAAGTTAGGCAATAGTCGAATAACGTTAGGGCCAGCCGGAACGACCAGCAGCTTCGCTTGCTGTGCGGCACTAATCAGATCCGCGATCGGCTCTGAACATTCAATACCGACAATCAGACCGAGACCACGAATCCCACGCACGATCGGAAAATGAGATAATTTCTCCTCCAACTGCTTGAGCAAGTACGCACTTGCTGAAGCTGCACGTTCAACAACATTTTGCTCCAGCATCGTTTCTATCGTACCGAGCACAGCCGACATCGCCAGTGGTGTACCACCAAATGTAGTTGCGTGGCTACCAGGGCCAAAAGCTTCTTTTAAGTAGCCTTGTGCGAGCATGGCGCCTACTGGGAAGCCACTTCCAAGTCCCTTAGCGACTGTGAAAATATCTGGCGTCAGCCCATAGTGCTCATGGGCAAACAACTTGCCCGTGCGTCCCATGCCCGTCTGCACTTCATCTATGATAAGCAGCAAACCTTGCTCCTTACATAGCGCAGCGACTGCTTGTGCGAACTCCGGCTCGATCGGATGAACGCCACCTTCAGCCTGCACGATTTCTAACATGATCGCTGCCGTACGTTCATTAATGGCACCACGCAGATCATCAATATCGTTGAATGTTGCGTAGCGGAAGCCTTCCGGCAATGGTGAAAATCCATCTTTCACCTTGTCTTGCCCCGTCGCGGTCAACGTTGCCAACGTACGACCGTGGAACGATTGATGGAACGTAACAATTTCGTATCGTCCCGTATTGGCCACTTTTGCGTGATAGCGACGCGCCAGCTTAATAGCCGCTTCATTCGCTTCCGCGCCACTGTTGCAGAAAAATACGGCATCTGCACACGTATGTTGAGTCAATAACTGCGCAGCTTGCTCTTGCTGCGGAATATGATACAGATTGGACACATGCCATAACGTGTCCAGTTGCTCTTGCACACGCAGCTTCACGCGTTCTGGAGCGTGGCCTAAGTTAGTCACGGCCAATCCGCACATAAAGTCCAAATACTCATTGCCTTGGTCATCCCATAAGCGACTGCCTTGGCCTTTTACCATCGCTATTGGATAACGGGAATACGTTTGAAATAGTGCACTTTCTGCTGTTGAATGAGTCATCCGATTTCACCCCTCTTAGTTCAATCCATCGTTATTTAAAGTTCGCACATATTTACACAGCTCGCGTAGATTCGATTAACTCGCTTAGCTTAGATTCATTTATTTTCATATCGATTCGATTAGTTCACCAACACTGTGTTCTCACTGACAGCACTCACAATACGTGTCCCCAACTGCTCGCCAGCCATAATCCGCCGCAATACACCTGGTTCAGATCCGTCCGCAATAACGACTTCCTTTACGCCACCATCCATGCTCTGCATAGCAGCACGCACTTTAGGAATCATGCCTCCGAAAATATCGCCTTGGGCAATCATCAGCTCAATTTCAGTCGTCGTTACAACAGGCAACACGACCTTTTCCCCATCGATTACTTTCATAATGCCTGGCACATCAGTAATCACAATTAACTGTTCAACACCGAGATAAGCCGCTACAGCACCCGCTGCCGTATCCGCGTTTATGTTGTAACGCTGCCCTACAGCATCGATCCCCACTGGAGCAATGACCGGCAAATAGCCGAGTCCGATGATACCCTCGATAAGACTAGCGTCTATTCGCGATACATCACCTACAAATCCTAAAGCTGCCGCATTCGCGACTGGTGTTGCTTGAATGAGACTACCGTCTGTGCCTGACAAACCAATGGCCGAAGCACCTACAGCTGTTAAGCGCCGTACGATTTGTTTGTTGATCGTGCCTGCCAGCACCATTTCAACGACGTCCAGCACTTCCTCACTCGTCCGACGCAACCCGCCTACAAACTCCGTCTCAATACCAAGCTTGCTTAACGTGTTGGAAATAGCAGGACCTCCACCATGCACGATGACGGGCATCGTTCCAGCCGCTTGCAGTTCACCCAACTGTGTGTAAAAAGATTCAGGCAAAGCTGCAAGCGTACTGCCGCCACATTTCATTACGAAGCGGCGCGAGGGTACTAACTTTTCGAACATAACTGGTTCCGTTTCGTCTTGATTGCCTCGTCTAAGCTGCAGATTTGTATTGTCTACACGACCTGCACTATCCATAGTGCTTGAACCGATCACAGCATCATTACAGTTGTTCCTATCCGTATCCTTACTACTCACTGCGCAACTCCTTGTCATTACTCGCTTTGCACCTAACCGTTCAACCGATGCCTGTATTTCGCTCGCCTCGATTACCGTTGTCTGTGTCTCATTTAGCCTGATCAACTGAATGTCTTGAGACATTTCCGGCTTCTCTTGCACCCGCGCCGCTCCGTTTGCCATCGTGCTTCTTCCCCCCTTAAATGTGCTAATTGCCGGCACGTTACCAGCTTAACTGCTCCATAAAATCTATCTATGCGTTCCACGAAATTCGTTCATTCGACACGTTACGTTCTGTAAGCTGCATTAATACGCACGTAATCATAAGTTAGATCGCAACCCCACGCTGTCGCTTCACCATCACCCATATGCAAATCGATCGTAAATACAACCGTATCGCCTTTTAAATAAACAAGCGCTGCATCTTCATCAAAAAGAACAGGCGTAGATTGACGCAGCACTGCAATCGCACCTAAGTCGATATCTACGGTCTCAGGATTCACTTTGATCCCCGAATAACCAACTGCAGCAATAACACGTCCCCAGTTCGCGTCAGCACCGAACACAGCCGATTTCACCAGACTTGAGCCGACAACAGTCTTCGCTATTGCTCGGGCATCGTCCTCTGACGTTGCACCTGTGACGCGCACCTCGATCAACTTCGTCGCGCCTTCACCATCACGTGCGATGGATTTCGCCAAATGCTCGCACACATGTTGAAATGCTGCTGCAAATGCGTTCCAATCCGGATGCTGCTCATCTAGCTGTTCATTGCCAGCAGCCCCGCTCGCCATGGCGACTAGCATATCGTTCGTGCTCGTATCGCCATCAACGGTGATCATATTAAAAGTGGCGTCCGTAACTTGCTTCAACAACCGCTCCAATGCCCGACCATCGATCTCAGCGTCCGTTGTTACAAAGCCCAGCATCGTCGCCATATTAGGATGAATCATGCCTGAACCTTTCGCTGATCCACCAATGTGTACGTCCAGCCCGTTTACACGCACTACGGTACACACTTCCTTCTTGACGAGATCTGTCGTCAAGATCGCTTGCGAAAACTGCTCCGCCCCATTAGCCCCAGACTGCAAATTTCCTGGCAGCTCAGCAATCCCTTGCTCGACGCAGTCCATTTTCAATAGCTGCCCGATTACGCCTGTTGACGCAACAGCAACATGATGAGCAGGCACGCCCAACTGCTCCGCGAATGCGCTCCGCATGCGATAAGCATCTGCCTCGCCTTGCTTGCCCGTACAGGCATTAGCGTTACCACTGTTCACAATGACGGCACGCAACAGCCCTTCTTCAGCTAAGCTTGCGCGTGTTACGTCAAGCGGCGCAGCCTGAAAAGAATTTGTCGTATATACAGCCGCCGCAACTGCGGGCACGTCACACACGATCGCACCGATGTCGTTGCGTGTCGCTTTTTTCAAACCACAATGCAAGCCACCGGCTTGAAAGCCTTGTGGCGTCGTAACAGAGCCTTCTATAACGCGATATAGCAATGTTCCTGAACTCGAAGCAGAATGATTAATTGGCGCTGGCTCAGTCAAATTTTTAGATTGCACAGTATGATTTACTTGTTTCATATGGAATCATCCCTCGACTTTCCTATTCATAACAAATTCGTTCTCGTTATGGATAAACAGGCGTTAACGCCAAACCTAGCGTTTCTTCCCAACCCATCATCAAGTTTAAGTTCTGTACGGCTTGCCCAGCGGCACCTTTCACGACATTATCGATAACAGAGATGATCGTTACCCGATTTGTCCGTTCATCTACAGCAAAGCCGATATCGCAATAATTAGATCCAAACACTTCTTTGGTCGCCGGCCACGTCCCTTGTGGACGGATACGCACGAACGGTTTGCCTGTATAAAACTCGGAATACAATGAGATAAAGTCCGCTGTCGAAAATTGACCATTTATATGTGCATACATCGTCGACATAATTCCCCGCGTCATCGGCGTCAAATGCGTCGTGAACGTAATCGTTACAGGGCTGCCCTGTACATCCGACAACACTTGCTCGATTTCGGGAATATGTTGATGTTTATTTACTTTGTAAACTTTCAAATTCTCATTAATTTCACTATAGTGAGCCATTAAGCTTGTGCCACGACCCGCGCCGGATACGCCTGATTTGGCATCGACAATAATTGATGCCGGATCGATCCAGCCTGCCTTTAACGCAGGTGTAAGACCAAGCAGTGTCGCCGTCGGATAACAACCCGGATTCGAAATAAATCGTTTTCCCTTCACCTGTTCCCCATATAGCTCACACAATCCATAAGTCGCCTCTGCCAACGTGTCGGCATCTGGCTCATCATGCTTATACCACTGTGTGTAAGACGCCGCGTCTTTAAGCCTGAAATCACCTGACAAGTCGATAACTTTTAGTCCTGCCGCCAATAGTTGTGGAACCAGCTTTGCACTTACACCAGAAGGTGTCGCCGTAAACACCAAATCAGCCTTGCTCTTGATCTCGTCTACATCAACACCGTCCAAGGTGTCACACAAAATATGATGCAAATGAGGGTATCCTTCCGTAATCAACGTACCTGCGCTAGATGCCGAAATAACGGACGTCAGACTAGTGTGTGGATGGGTCAGCAACAGCCGAATTAATTCCACTCCCCCGTAGCCCGTCGAGCCGACGACAGCGATACGCAACTTTTCTTTGCTTGACATCGCTCTACTCTCTCCTTCTCCTAAGTGCTGCTTTTTTGTGTAGAACATCCTGTTATGTGTAACGTTGTTTATCTGTCGTCGGACTTACCTTTTACACAACAGATCGCCAGTAGTGAATTAAATATGGAAATTGTTTCTTTTTAGCGATTTACGCATTATTATACTTTTGAAATTATATAAATACAACACTTATTTTTCTAAAATTTTATTACCAGTAAGCCTTTTTTCGTTAATTTGACGTAAATAAGGGTTGTATAACAAGCGGTTTTTTGTGTATTTATGCATTATGAATGAATGGAGGAGGAGTGAATAATTTTTTGCATACAAAAAAAGAGCCGCAACCGCGGCCCTTACAGGACATGTCATGTTTTTGTCGTTAATTTATACCATGTATATTTATGGAATCATGAATGAATTTTGAACCCTTCACCAAGCACTTCATTTGTATTACTAATTATGACAAACGCGCTCGGATCGACAGAACGAACAAGCGCCTTCAACTTGTACACTTCGGTCTGACCGACAACGATCATCAAAACCGTACGCCCTTCGCCCGTATATCCACCTTCACCGTGCAACTTTGTAAGTCCGCGATTTAGATCATGCAGCACAGCGTCAGTCATTTTGTCCGTATCGTCTGTAATAATAAAGGCAACCTTCGTATATCCGAGTCCAATTTGCACGGCATCCAATGTCTTGCTCATGACAAACAATCCAATCAATGCATACATAGCGCTCTCAAATGACATCAAGAAACCAGCAAGTAAAATGATTATCCCGTCGCAAACAGCCACAGATAGCGGCAAACTAATGCCGAGGAACGTGTGAACAATTTGTGCTGTAATGGCGTTGCCCCCTGTAGAACCACGCCCACGGAACACGATTCCAAGACCAATTCCAATTCCAATTCCGCCAAAAATGGACGCTAGCAGCGGATTGGATGTTCCAACTGGGATACTACTAGTTAAGTATACGAATGTCGGCAGCGCGATGGAGCCTACTAGCGCACGGATGCCATATTGTCTCCCAAATAGTACAATCCCCACAATAAACAGCGGAATGTTGAATGCGTATTGTGTAATAGCTGGGTTCCAACCAAACTGGTTCTGTAAAATGATAGATAACCCCGAGATTCCTCCGGAAGCGATTTTGTTCGGAAGCAGCAAGTAGTTAAAGCTTAGTGCCATAATAAAAGCGCCTAACAAAATGAGTCCGTATTCAAGCACGTTCCGCAACGGATGATTGTGCGCAAGAAGCGGTGCACCACGACGACGCGGTTTGCTCGCTGTAAATGATGAACTAGACATATGATCTCTCCTTGGTACTAGCTAGTATCGCTAAATAGACGTTCTCCTATCCTAAGTACAGTATGATCTTGCTCTCTTTTAAGTTAAAGCGTTCAAGCACAGCAAAAAACCTGCCCCGATAAGTTATCGGGCGCAGGTTAGCAAACTTCATTCACGTATTATGTTTCTGAAGTCGGTTTAATTAGCGTGCGTAAGTACGCTTCAATAAACGCATCGAGATCGCCGTCCATGACGGCGCCAACGTTACCGGTTTCCACCTGCGTCCGGTGGTCCTTAACCATGCTGTAAGGATGGAACACGTAGGAGCGAATCTGGCTGCCCCAAGCGATATCCATCTGCTCGCCGCGGATTTCCGCAAGCTGTTTTTGCTGTTCCTCGATTTGGCGCTCATATAGCTTCGAGCGAAGGTGCGTCATCGCACGCTCACGGTTCTTGATCTGTGAGCGCTCCGTTTGGCATGTCACGACGATGCCCGACGGGATGTGCGTAATCCGCACTGCCGAGTCAGTCGTATTAATGTGCTGACCGCCCGCACCGCTTGCACGATACGTGTCGACCTTCAAGTCTTCTGTACGAATGTTAATATCCACATCGTTCGTAATTTCAGGGACAACGTCGCACGATACGAACGATGTATGACGACGACCAGAAGAATCAAACGGCGAAATGCGGACAAGTCGATGGACGCCTTTTTCCGCTTTTAAGTAGCCGTAGGCGTTAAAGCCCTTGATCAGAAGCGTTACACTCTTAATACCTGCTTCATCACCAGGCAAATAATCCAGCACTTCTACTTTAAAGCCACGCTTCTCAGCCCAGCGGGTATACATGCGTAGTAGCATTTGTCCCCAGTCTTGCGACTCGGTACCACCAGCGCCTGGATGAAGCTCTAAGATCGCATTGTACTTATCGTAAGTTTCGCTAAGCAGCAACTGAAGTTCAAAGTTCTCCACTTTGCTTAACAGTTGCTTAACTGTCTCACCTAGTTCAGATGCTAAATCCTCATCATCTTCCTCTTCCGCCAGTTCAAACATCATTTGCGCATCTTCATACTCTTGATGCAACGCGCTATATTGGTCTGTAATTCCTTTAATGCCGTTAAGCTCAGCAATAATACCTTGGGCGCGCTCGTTGTCGTCCCAGAAATCAGGCGCAGACATTTTCTCTTCAAAATTCGCAATCATCTCTTGCTTCACATCGAAGTCAAAGAGACCCCCTAAGGTTCGTAAGTTTCGTTGCGATGTCTCGCAAATTGTGACGTACGCTTGCGTCGATCATCGAATCAGTCCTTTCGGTCTCATATAGCTAAGCAAGCGTGGCATAGACTTGTGGAGTAGTTAGCTTAGCGGAGCACTTAGTGGAGTACTACTCAAAGCACACATTCTCTATGCGTCTCGACTCTGCACTTTTGTACACGCCACACTCGCGTCTTGCTGAACAACGGGCGGCACAGAGCCGCCCGTTGCAATTATGGTCTATCCAAAATTATAGCATGTTTACCCTTGTTTACCATGGCACTGCTTATACTTCTTACCGCTGCCGCATGGGCAAGGCTCGTTGCGACCAGTTCCCTCGTCCTTTGTTACCGGACGCTTCACTTCTGGCTCTGCATTTGTAGAAATCTGGCTCTCTTCTACAACAGATTGACGCTCAACGTTCTGCTCGACTCTAGACTTCATAATGTAGTTAGCGACTTCTTCTTGAATAGCAAAAATCATCGCGTTAAACATTTCATAGCCTTCGAACTGGTACTCGCGCAGCGGATCTGTACCGCCGTAAGCACGCAAGTGAATACCTTGACGCAAATGATCCATCGCATCAATATGATCCATCCACTTCGAATCTACAGCACGCAGCACAACGACTTTTTCGAATTCGCGTACAAGCTCTTCACCAAGATGCTCTTCACGCTCATTATAAATATGAACGATCTTACCAAAGAGATACTCAACGATCTCTTCCTTCTCTTTGCCCCACAGGTCATCTTTTGTTAAAGAGCCCTCTTCAAGCAAATGGCGGTGCATGTAGCTAATAACTTCTTCAAGCTCCCAGTTCTCTGGAACCTCTTCTTCGCTACAATGCGCATCAACGATACGCTCGACACAAGGCTTAATCATATCCATCACGATTTGACGAATATTTTCCGATTCAAGCACATCACGGCGCTGACGGTAAATAATTTCACGCTGTTGGTTCATAACATCGTCGTACTGAAGAACGACTTTACGCATGTCGAAGTTGTTACCCTCAACACGCTTTTGAGCAGATTCTACAGCACGTGTAATCAGCTTGGACTCGATTGGCTGGTCTTCCTCGAAGCCGAGGCGCTCCATCATGCCAAGTACGTTGTCCGCACCGAAACGACGCATCAACTCATCTTCAAGCGACAAGTAGAACTGGGATGAACCCGGGTCACCTTGACGACCTGCACGACCACGCAACTGGTTATCGATACGACGGCTCTCGTGGCGCTCTGTACCGATAATATGAAGACCGCCCACTGCTGGAACGTCTTCGCCCAACAAAATGTCCGTACCACGACCAGCCATGTTCGTTGCAATTGTAACGGAACCAGCTTGTCCTGCACGGGAAATAATTTCAGCTTCCTCTGCGTGGAACTTCGCGTTCAAGACTTTGTGCTGAACACCTTTTTTGTGAAGCATATCCGACAATAACTCTGAATTCTCAATGGAAACTGTACCTACGAGAATAGGCTGCTTCTTCTTATAACGCTCCACGATTTCATCAACCGCAGCACGGTATTTAGCCATTTCAGACTTATACACAACATCCGGCAAGTCTTGACGTTGGTTCGGTTTATTCGTCGGTATTTGGAGAACTTCCAAACCGTAAATGCTCTTAAATTCTTCTTCCTCTGTCTTCGCTGTACCTGTCATACCTGACAGCTTGCGGTACATACGGAAGTAGTTCTGGAACGTAATCGTTGCAAGTGTCATGCTCTCGTTCTGAACTTCGAGCGATTCCTTTGCCTCGATCGCTTGATGCAAACCGTCGCTATAACGACGACCAGCCATCATACGGCCCGTAAACTCATCGACGATGACGATTTCGCCTTCGCTAATGACATAGTCAACGTCACGGCGCATAATCGAATGCGCGCGCAATGCTTGCTGCACGTGGTGATTAAGCGTTACATTTTTGATATCGTACATATTCTCGATACCGAATGCTTTCTCCGCTTTCGCCACACCAGCCTCTGTAAGCGCAACTTGGCGAGTCTTCACGTCAATCGTGAAGTCATCCTCAATCTTCAAGCGGCTAACAAAGCGATCCGCAGCAAAATACAAGTCCGTAGACTTCGCTGCTTGTCCCGAAATAATAAGCGGCGTACGTGCTTCATCGACGAGGATGGAGTCAACTTCGTCAATAATAGCGAAGTTCAACGGACGCTGTACCATTTGCTCTTGGTACAACACCATGTTGTCACGCAAGTAGTCGAAACCGTACTCGTTGTTCGTACCGTACGTAATATCGCAAGCATATGCATCTTGCTTCATCTCGTGGCTCATGCCAGAAAGGTTCAAACCTACTGTCATACCCAAGAAGTTATAAATCTGTCCCATCTCGTTGCTATCACGCGATGCCAAGTAATCATTGACGGTAACTACGTGAACACCTTTGCTTGAGAGTGCATTCAAATAAACAGGAAGCGTACCGACGAGCGTCTTACCTTCACCTGTTTTCATCTCCGCAATCTTACCTTCGTGCAGCGCCACACCGCCCAATAGCTGAACATCGTAATGACGCTTGCCGAGTACGCGTTTGGATGCTTCACGCACCGTCGCAAATGCTTCAGGCAGCAACTGCTCCAACGTGTCGCCTTTCTCTATGCGCGCACGGAATTCTTCTGTCTTCGCGCGCAATTGCTCGTCCGACAACTTCTGTAATTCCGGCTCCATGCTGTTAATCAGCTCAACAGTTTTCATTAACCGCTTCACTTCGCGTTCATTAGCGTCACCAAATAATTTTTTCACAAGTCCTAACATGGTTAACCCCTTTCACGCAAAACAGATCATTTATTCTAATCACCCATCAGAGGGCATTTAGAAGTCTATTTCCATTCACTCGTTTTGCAATAAATTGTAACAGTTTCAACAAAGAGCCGCAACCGTCCAAGGCACCAAATCATGACACTTGTGGCGTTATTTACGCATTCGAAGCGGCCTTATGAGTTGCGTCTTGGTCACAGCATTGAACATAACAATATTTCAGTAAACTTTGCTTCTATATATACGAGAAAAGAGCCCATTCCGTTGCGGAATTAGGCTCAGTTCTTATCATATACGGTGTACACGCCGCTAATCCGACTTACTCTGTCTAGCTTAGCCTTAAATGCTTAGCTTTAGAGCTTACGGATCAGCTGCAGCACCGTGCTTAGCCTTGTTCTATTAATCCATAACGTCCGTCATCGCGACGATACACGACACTGACTTCCTTTGTATCCGAATTGGAGAAGACGAAAAAGCTATGTCCTATCATATTCATTTGCAAAATAGCTTCTTCCACGTCCATCGGCTTCAGCGTAAAACGCTTCATCCGAACGACTTCCAACTCGTCCTCGTGCTCATCTACAGCCACTTGCGCCGCTGCATCTTCGGCAAACAGTTGATTCACGCTGCCAGCTACACGCAATTTGCGGTTGACTTTCGTCTTATGCTTGCGAATTTGGCGCTCCAACTTGTCTAGAACCGAATCAATAGATGAGTACATGTCTTTACTGCGATCCTCTGCCCGCAACATCAAGTTAGGCAGTGGAATTGTCACCTCGACAATGTGCAAATCGCGAATAACGCTCAGCGTCACATTGACATCAGATGTAAGGGGAGTTTCAAAATACCTCTCTAGCCGGCTTAACTTCTTCTCGACATAATCGAGCAAAGCATCCGTAACCTCGATGTGTTGACCTCGAACTTTGAAATTCATAGGGCACTCCTCCTTTTGTGTCTCTATTATACCATAGGCAGGTGTCAGGAATCAAAACAACGGTTACAAATTGTGTACACTTCTGTAGTGATTTGCGCAAAGATTTGTACAGTTGTTTGCGTAGTCTTTTGTACCCTGTATGTCCGCTGCTGAAACGGTACTGATTGGGCGTGCAGGAAGGAGTGTGATGAAGGCCGGAAAACGGAAGAAGCAAGGGCCTAGGTTTAAGTTAAGGAGGATGGATAACGGACAACGTGCTTGTACCGGAGTAAGAGGATTCGACGTACGGAATACTAGATGCTGGGTTAAAACGAGTCATTGTAACTGAACGTGTTAATGATAGTTTTGAAGTGCGCAGCGTGATGGGAATAAGGCGTTCAAAACAATAAAACCCTTGGCAAGATGCCAAGGGTTTATAGCTAATCGGAATCATATATAATTCGCGGCAATCGCCGAAATGATTACAATTTGATTACGTTAGCTGCTTGAGGACCACGAGCGCCTTCAACGATGTCGAACTCAACGGATTGACCCTCTTCCAAAGTCTTGAAGCCGTCGGATTGGATAGCGGAGAAGTGAACGAATACGTCGTTGCCTTCTGCTGTTTCGATGAAGCCGTAGCCTTTTTCAGCATTGAACCATTTTACTTTACCTTGCATGTAGATAACATCCCTTCATCTTCATATACCGTGAAGTTTATACCCTTCACAATTTCGAATATATCACCTGATGGAAGCGGTGTCAATTAAATTTTGGAAATAATTCCACCTTGTACTTTTACGAAAAACTCTTAATTGCACACGCTAATAACCGATATATATTAATAATATAATTTTTCTCAATTGAGGAGATTTCTTGATGAATGAAAATCATATATTAACTATAAAAAAGAATATTAAAGAGCAATTATCGTATTTGATTGAGCAGGGAAGCTTTGATTTAGCTGAGGAAATCATACATGAGTATGAAAATAAATTAGGGTTGGACCCCGACATTCTCTCCCTACACTCTGTATTATTGTTCTCTCAAAATAAAAAAGAGGATTCTCTACATAAATTACTCAAAGGATATTCTATATTTAATAACAATAGTGATATTTTATATAATTTAGGCGCTGTATATGACGAACTCGGTGAGAGACAGTGGGCAAAACACTACTATAAAAAGGCAATGTCGCTTTCCAAAGACGAGCAATCAACCAACGATTGCCTAAGTAAAATTAATAAACTAAACAGTGAAGATTCAGAGGCACTCACTAATAATAAAATTCGGGTTCTGATTGGTAGTCCTGTACATCAGAGACCAGAGATACTACAAGAGTTTTTAACTTCGTTAGCCAATCTTCAAGCAGATGATGTAGAAATTCACTATTTTTTTATTGATGATAATATTATTTCTGAGTCCAGTGATTTATTGAGGCGATTCGCACAACGAAATAAAGTGTATCACATGCCTTCTTATTATGCAGATGAATACAAATGCGATGCTGATAAACATCATTGGAAAGAGGAGCTAATTTGGAAAGTAGCTCATTTCAAGAATGACATCATCCAGTTTTCCATAACGAATAATTATGATTATTTATTTCTTATAGACTCTGATCTAGTGCTCAATCCTGCAACCTTATTACAATTAATTAAAGCTCAGAAAGATATCGTATCAAATATTTTTTGGACCCAGTGGAGTGAAGCAGATTCTATTGAACTACCTCAAGTTTGGCTGAAAGATTTTTATACTTTATATGAATCTACACGAATCGAAAAATTAGATAAAGAGTCCGTGATTAGTCGAACAAATCAATTTATCTCAATGCTCAGAATACCTGGTACTTACAGAGTGGGTGGCTTAGGGGCATGTACATTAATCTCAAAAGACGCCCTATTAAAAGGGGTTAACTTTAGTGAGATAAAAAATCTTAGCATCCGTGGAGAGGATCGTCACTTTTGTATCCGCGCTGAAGCACTCGGAATAGAGCTATTTGTTGATACACATTTTCCAGCCTTTCATATTTACAGAGAAACAGATTTACTAACGGCCAAACAATTAAACAGTCACCATACTATGTGTTAACACAACAGCAAACTTCATATTAAGTGGCGGGCCATATTATGCTCTATTTCTAATATGGCTCCGCTGTGAATATACAGCTTATTTCCCTGTAAATTTATTAAAAGTTGTGTCCACCATAGTATGCTCTTTCGCAGCACTTATTGCTTTTATATTCTCAAGGGGCTCATTATAATTAGGAGCCAAGACTAGAGCTTTCCTAAAATACTCAAAAGCAGCACCTCTGTTTCCATCTTGTGCAAATATCTCCCCTATATAATTACAAGCTACAGCGCTTGAATTAGCATAGTTCCCCAAATAATGTAATGCTTCATTTAATTTATTTAGCATTAAATAACCTAATCCGCTAATAACATTTTTTTCATACGGTGCAAGTGCCATTTTCACAGCTTCATCATAGTACTTTTGAGATAGTGGTATTAGTCCTCTACGATATAAAAACAATGAAATTATGGCTCTTGCTTCCGCCCCACTACTAGCTTCGGGTATTAAGTCAGTCCATTCATGGCTGTTCAAAAACTTTTCAACATGCGCAATATATCGGTCATATTCTATTTTATATGTCGTACTCAAGCTATGTCTTCGATACAAATAAAGCGCTACTGGAATATGGACACCATTCCCTAATTTAGTAAGGTGATATATATAATCTGTGTCCTCTCCTACAGTTAAAGATTCATCATATTTTATGCTTTGTGCAATGTCCTTCCGTATCATCAATGTTGCACCGTGAAAAGGAGAACCTATTTTGAGGAAAAATCTCGTCGCTTTTGTATGTGCTAACTGCATCGAACTAACGTATCTAAATAAATCATTTTCTATACCCGAGTTAAATAAGATTAAATCACTATGAGCGAAGACAATATCACCTGAATTAAATGCCTCCTTAAGTTGCTGGAGTCGGTTAGGTAATGATATATCATCGGCATCTTGAAAAACGATGTAGTCACCTTCTGCTCGATCTATTGCATAGTTTCGTGCAGCAGAAACGCCTTTATGATCATCAAAGATAAATAATTTAATTCTATCGTCCTCAAACTTTTGTATTATATCTACTGTTGAGTCTGTGGAACCATCATCAACGATAATGAGCTCAAACAATCTCTCCGTTTGATTTAACATGCTTTGAATAGACTCTTCAATATATTGCTCCATGTTATACGTAGGCATTATTACACTAATCAATGAATTACCTCCCCTCATTAAGTGTAATTTAAAGCAACTCCTCGGCAATTTCATGACGAAGCTTAGAAGTTTAGCGTGCCCCGTAATTGTTCGGCATGTTAAAAAGAAATCGCAAAACCCCTACTTATTATTTAATATCTTTTACAAGAGTTGCGATATGCGCCATTGTATTAAAATTATTGTTTGCCAACAGTTTAAGAATATTGTTTAAATACATGTTGTTATGCTCAACAACTTTGGCATACGTTTGAATAGTGCGGATAGCGATATCCGTATCAAGCTTTTTATGATAACCAGAGATGCCTATCAAATGTATCTTAAGCATCGAGTAAACGGACGCAAGAACGATATACTCATTAAAAAGGTTTTTATGTTGATAATTAGGGAACATGGTGTTATACAAATAGTTAACGATATAATTTTCGAAAATATATTCTTTATCTTCCATGAATGGAAGGTAGTATTCTTTGTAGTTGGTTGAATATGCATTTGATATTTCCGTCAAATTATCGAATTCTGATGTCATTTGGAACCCAGCAATCATCTCATCAAAACAAGTATTGTAACGAGTGTACGGTGATCCATGTTTATATCGGAATTGAACCATTTCTATTAAGGCATGAATTTGAACATCAATATTCACTTTTATTTCTTGTATTGATTTTAAATATTGAACATTTTGCAGACGAGAACGGTATGACTCAATAACATCATGGACTACCGCGTCTCCATTCAGCTCTATCTCGGATTGTAGTTTATCAACAAACAATCCCAATACAATTAGTCTATCGCATACCGGTAACGCCCGATTCTGCATAATTTCAATAGCAAACATTCGAACTGGCCAAAACATATGATTAAATCTACTTGTATCTGCCGATGATTTTTTTTGCTGGATCATCCAGCCTTCATTGATTTCAAACTCCATCTCTTCGAAATCGATTCCATCTTCTTTTAATAATGCGAGCCTAGCAACTTCTGGACAAGATACTTTAGCAGATAGCTCAAAATGTTGATCCATCATATTTAGTGCACGCGGATAAGTTGTACAAGTAGGTGACAGAGCCTGCTCTCCTGCTACCGCTTGAATTTGGCACCATTTATCTTCCGTTAACATAGGGCAACTCGAACTACTGTTTAATTTAATCTTTGCATAACAATTACCTGATTGATCGGCATTTTTTATACGCTCCATGCTGCTATCTAACTTGCCTTTTAATTCCGGATGATTTATTTTTTGATATTTTTTATATGTTTTTTTATCTAGTGTAATACCCCAACCTGCGCAACACGTATCCTCACAATCTCCGCCTATACATGAAAACTCCTTCATATACAATGGCAATAGGGTGATATGTTTCACCATGAATACTACCTTCTTCCTGATCATAATTACTAAATGGATACATTATTTATTTACTAATAGATTCAATCTCTGAACAGCTGGTTGGAATTGTTGAGCCGCGCTTAAATGGTAATAGTCTTTAGCTAGGCTGTATTGACCTGTTATCTCATAATATACTCCCAGGTTATAATGAGCCCTAAATGTCCCCACACCTAGTACCGTTTCATACTTACTAGAATCTACCTCTCCTAACTCTAGACAGCTTTGAAACGCTTGGGGAATTAACGCAAGCGCCTGTTCCGTTTTCATCTCTATTAGACTGCAACCATATAAGTAGTACAGATCTGTTAGATCGGAATATCGCCCTATGCCAGTTTGAAGGATTTGCAATAGTTTTGATAGTTGTCCCGTCTTAAGCAACGTCCATCCATACGTCTGGATTATCGTACTGTCAAAGGAATAGGCTCCGTTTGACAACTGATAAGCTTTTTCTAAATAATACGAAGCCTTGTCATGCTCTTCACTTATGGCGTATGTTCTCCCTAACTGAAACAGTGCATACACATCAGAAGGATTAATCTCCAGTTCCTTCAACAGAAGTTCGGCATTTCGCTTCACTTTATTCTTCTCTTTAAGACGCTTTAACGAGTAACCTTCATGATCGACAATAATATTTGAGTCAAATACATCTGGACTGCTGCCATCTTTTAATCGAAGTTGCTCGTGCACACTGCCTACATAATGAATACTGTTGGATTTAGTGAAAATTCTCGAAATACTTGATATCGCTTCCTCATTATCTCCTATTCGATTCACAATCTTTATTCTTCCTACTAAAGAGGAGTTATTAAGTAGCTCATGAACAACTTGTTGAAATTGCTGTTGGAGATTATCCCTTACTGTTTCGTCCGCATCAAGCATCAAAATAATAGGCTGACTTGCTAACTCGATCATTTTGTTTCTAGAAGAAGCAAAATGATCCTCCCAATCTGAAGAAACTACCTTTGCTCCGTTTAATGCAGCAATATGGATCGTATTGTCTGTAGAGCCTGTATCCAAGACAAGGACTTCTTGGACATAAGGACGAATTGAATGAATGCAATTTGCAATGACGTCTTCCTCGTCCCGAGTCATTATGCATGCTGTAATAGGAAACATTGTAACTAATCACCTACTCTAAATCATTAGATAAACAGGTGCCTGATTGCTCAGACACCTGTTGAAAGTCATATTTTTTAATTAAAAGTAAATCCTCCGCTCAATACAACTTCTTGACCATCTGGATTAATAACTTTAATGTCGATTGCACCTGGTGCAGCTGTACTTGGCATTCTAAATCTTAGCTGTTTACTGCTTAAGAAAGAAGCGGCTACAGTTGCATTTCCAACCGAGACTTTAGCACCATCCATGAAGTTTTCACCATTTACAAATACAAAATATCCTCCGCTAATTGCACCCGTATTTGGTGTTACAGTAGTAATGACTGGAGCTGGTTTTGGTGGTGCAGGTTTAAATGTAAATCCATCAAGAACTGAAGTTTCTTGGCCATCCTCGTTTACAACTCGAACAGTCACAGATTCAGCTCTTGGCCATACTGGCGTACGTACTCTTAATTGAGTATCTCCCAAATAGCTTGTTGGAAGAAGTGTATCATTAAAATACACTTTGGATGCTGGCGTAAAGTTTGAACCATTTATATGAACAAATACCCCTGCGTCGAACTGAGCACTATTCGGTGAAATAGTCTGAATTGCTGGTGGTGGTGGCAAGATAAATTCTAAGCCATCTACAGCCGAGTCACTCTGACCGTCCGGGTTCGTTACACTAACTGTAACTTTTCCTACGCCTGACCATAGTGGCGTTCTAATACGCAATTGTTTGTCAGACAGGAAAGATGCCGCAATTTTAACATCATTTATTTTAACAGTTGTCTGGTTATTAAAGTTTTCACCATTAATTACGACAAACGTGCTGATCGTATATGGAACAACGCCCGGATCGATCTTAGAAATTTTCGGTGCAGGTTTTGGTGCAGGCGGAACATACTCAAAACCACCCGCAGCGATGATTTCCTGCCCATCTGGATTCACCACTTTTACATTTATAGCCTCTGGATTTGCCCATGCAGGAGCCGTGATACGCAATTGTTTAGCACTCAAGAAAGATGCTGCCAACGGCTTCTCATTAAAGAATACTTTAGATCCTGAAGTAAAGTTTTCACCTTCAATTATAACAAAGTATCCACCAGCAATTTCTCCCTTAGCTGGATTCAGTTTCGTTATTATTGGTGCAGGATCAAGTACAGGCGCTTGGAAATGTAACCCTTTATCTAGAATAGCCTCTTGTCCGTCTGGGTTAACTACTTTAACACTTACATGCTCTTCTTTAGTCCAAACCGGGCTTCTAAAGCGTAATTGAGTTGCATCAAGTACCGAAATGCTCGGAAGCTTCGTACCGTTCAACCATATTTCAGCCCCGTCTTTGAAGTTCTCTCCTTTTATTACAACGAAAGTCCCTCCAGTAGGTAATACTGAATTAGGAGAAACACTCGCAATTACCGGAGCAGGCAATTTAGGTGCCGCAAGGTATTCATATGCCTGAGCAAGAATAGCTTCGCGTCCGTGACCATCAACCAACTTCACATCTACCTTACCAGCTGTTGCCCAAGCCGGTGTTCTCAATGTGATTTTTGTTTCCGTTACAGATCTTAATGTCAGCTTCTTATCATTAAAGTAAACTGAAATATCTTGTGGGATTTTCTCGCCCGTAATGCTTACATCGTCTCCACCCGCTAAAAGACCCATTGCTGGCGTAACCACCCCAGCTTTAAATTGCTCAGGCAATACGTAAGTTAACGCTTTGGACAATGCAGCTTCTTGTCCATCTGGATTAACTACTTTAATGTCTACAATTTCTTCTTTATTCCACATTGGTGTTCTAAATCTCAATTGTGTCTTATCAATAAATGATACTGCATCTACCTTTTTAGTATTCAGCCACAACTCAGCCTTGTCCTGGAAGTTATCGCCTTTTACTGTGACAAGTACACCACCTGCTACTAACGATGTGTTTGGTGTAATGCTAGTTAGTGTAGGTGCAGCTAGCTTAGGAGGTGCTAAGTATTCGTACGCTTGAGCAAGAACCCCTTCACGCCCGTGACCATCTACCAACTTCACATCTACCTTACCAGCTGTTGCCCAAGCTGGTGCAGAAAACGTAATTCGAGTATCTGCTATACTTCTAAGCAGCAACTTTTTGTCATTGAAATAGACAGAGATATCGCTAGGGAACTTCTCCCCTGTAATCGTAACTACTTCACCACCAGTTAATGAGCCACTAGCCGGAGTAATAGCCGTTGCTTTAAATTGTTCAGGCAGAGCATACGTTAACGCTTTGGACAATATAGCTTCTTGTCCATCTGGATTAACTACTTTAATGTCTACAACTTCTTCTTTATTCCATGCTGGTGTTCTAAATCTTAATTGAGTCTTATCAATAAATGATACTGCATCTACCTTTTTAGCGTTCAGCCACAACTCAGCCTTGTCTTGGAAGTTCTCACCTTTCACTGTAACAAGTACACCACCCGCTATTAACGATGTGTTCGGTGTAACGCTTGTTAGTGTAGGTGCAGCCGGTTTAGGAGGTGCTAAGTATTCGTACGCTTGAGCGAGAACCACTTCACGTCCATAGCCATCTACTAACTTCACATCAACTTTTCCTGGTGTAGGCCAAGTTGGTGTAGATAACATAATTTTAGTATCTGCTACATTTCGAAGCTGCAACTTTTTGTCATTGAAATAGACAGAGATATTGCTAGGGAACTTCTCCCCTGTAATCGTAACTACTTCACCACCAGTTAATGAGCCACTAGCTGGAGTAATTGCCGTTGCTTTAAATTGTTCAGGCAAAACAAAAGAAAAACCTTTTGTCAGCGTTACTTGCTTACCATCTGGATTAACTACTGTAAAATCAACTGTTTCTTCAATAGTCCATGTTGGCGATGTCACGCGTAAAGTATTTGAATCAATAAGACTTGTAACAACTTCTTTGTCCTTAAACTTTACTACAGCACCAGAAAGGAAGTGCTCTCCTTTTACTGTTACAAACACACTTTCGTTAGTTCGTGCTTGATTAGGAGACACTGATGTCAGAATTGGAGTCGGATTTTCATATGTAAATCCTCCACTTAATACACTGAATTGCCCGTCTGGATTAGCAACTGTTACATCAACTGCTTCTGCTTTAGCCCAGGCAGGAGTAACAGCTTTCACCTCAGTTGGTGAAACATACTGTGTCTGCAAAGCTTGCTCTTTAAACTTAACCACAGTACCATCTTTAAAATTAGTACCAGTCACTGTTATTGTTTCTCCACCCAGTTTTGTACCTACATTTGGAGTGATAGTTGTAATAGCAGGACCTTCTACATAGCTGTAAGCATTATTCAATACTGCTTTAGTACCATCTACATTCTCGATAGATACACTTACTGTGCCGTTTTTGTCACCTGTTGGAACTTTTACCTTGATCATTGTGTCCGTAACAGAAATGACAGTAGCTGGCTTATTTTCAAATTGCACTTTAACATTTTGCATAAAATGTTTACCGTTAATGGTCACATCATTATTACCTTGAACCGGACCTTCGTTAGGAGTTACAGAAGTAATCTCCGGTTGAGCATAATAACGATATACTGCTTTTGCTGATTGATTATCATCATTAGTAACTGTCAAATCAACGTTTCCTTGAACTCCAGGAGGCGCTGTTACTACTAGTTTAGATGAATTTGTATACTCCACTTGAAGTGCAGGAGTTGTTCCAAACATAACTTTAGGGTTTGGTCGGAAGTTTTCACCCGTGATGATAACTTTTTCTCCACCCTCTATTAATCCGTTATCCTTTTCAAGCAATGAAATAATAGGCGCAGGGTAGCCTACAGTTACAGAAGGCTGTGCAACTGTTTTTTGGTGCTTTTGCTTTAAATAATCTGTATAGGCAACATCGATATCTTTATCGCCTACAGGCAATTTTCCTACCGGAGTTCCTTTTTTGTGACGAATTTTGTATGTAAAAGTTAAAAGCTCTTCTTTTAGCTCATTAAACTTCCACGTTATTTGATTTCCATTCACCACAGGTCTTGGAATATTATTCTCATACGATCCTGGGACAATTTCAAAACCAGGTGCTACAAAGTCTTGCACTGTAACATCATATGCACTTGCCAAACCAATCTCTTTTACGATAGCTGCATATATTTCTTTAAGACCTACTGAACCAAGGACAAAGTGATGATGACGCGCTGTCGTTGCCATTTCTTTCAACAACAAGTTTTGCGGACTTCCAGTTGGGTCAGTATCTCCTTTATCTAACAAGGCAATGGTGTAAAATACGATACCTTCCGCTTTTGCAGCGTTTGCTTGTTCAAGAGCAAACTTACTAGCAGCATTAGTATCATTTCTTCCATTTATGTGGGTTGCCTTACCATCCGTCATAAGTACAATTACGGGCTGAGCATCTGGACGATGATTTTTTAAGATTTCACGTGATTTAGCAATCGCATCGCCTGTTGCTGTTCCTCCATCGGCTTGAATATTGCCAATGTAATTTTTGATATTATTTTTATCTGTGGACATTTCAAGTTCACTAATTGTAGTACTAAAATCAACAACACCAATTCTGTGCTTAGTGAAATCAACTAAATCAACAAAACCTTGGGCTGATAATTTAGCATTACCCATCTTATCCTCACCAGCATTGTTTCTGGGATGCATACTTCCAGAACGGTCAATGATGAGAATGATATCATTGGGCATAACAAAATTTACAGGACTACTACCCTTCACTTTTACAGTAACTTCTGCATCCCCACCTTCAAGAATATCGGTTGGGTTTACTTCTTTAGTTACTTGAACAATTTGATTTTGTTCAGGTGTTACGTTGGCCATCGCTATTCCTGAGAAGTTACCTGTCACAAGAAGTAAGACCAAAAATACGTTAAGTAGCTTCGGAAAAAGCTTGTTCATACTAGACCCTCCTGTTTATCTTTTTTTATCTAAAAAATATGCATCACTTGAATATGGAGATTGATTATATTTAGTTGATGCATTTTTTTTTCGCTCAAACATCTGCTGCTCTTGTTTCAACTCCGCTAATTCTTTAGAAATAACATCTACAATTTGTTGATGCATGTTATAAAGAGAAACTAGCTTAGCTCTCTCCATTTCAGTTAACTCTTCACAAGATAGTTTTTCATAGAGATCGTCGATAGTAGCAGCGTGCTCCTCATAAAGGTCAAACGAAGGAGCTTGAAGAATATATTGGTATATATTCTCAAGCTCTTTAATCCAACTTAGCCTTTGAGAAATCCCTCTCTCAAACATAGCTAAATCTCGACCTTTTTAAGTTGTTGTAAAGCTAACTTCCATGTTTCTACCATACCTTTGGAGAATTCTATCGCATCCTCTAGCACTAGTTCATCGCGCTTAACGATGAAATGTGCTAATTGCTGCTGGTAAAACATGTATAACTGGAAAAGATCCTTAGATATGGGATAGTCCATATTTAGTGTCACAATTAGCTCACTATAAATACTTCGGACCTTATGAATCATATGATTCATTTCCTCGAACTGATGTTGAGAATAATGCTGCTTCGCTCGAAGCAATGATTTGACTATCTCCTGATATAACAGCAATGTCAATTCTCCGGGACTTGCTGTTTCAACTTGAACTTTCAAATATTGCATCTGTTTCGCGTTTTGCATTTTTTATCCTCTCCATCAGTCAATCTTTTTTACATCTTTCCAAGCTGTTGATTTAACCAGCTACCTTGGCTATTTAACTTTTGCATAGCCTTTTCCATAGCATTAAATCTCTTATAGTACCGGGCTTCAATATCTTGTAACCTTACTTTCCATTTATCTTGCGCCTTCTTGATCGTATTCAGTTCACGACCAATAACACTATCGTCAAGAGCTTCAAGCGAAGTTCCTGAACCCATCGTTCTAGTCAAGCGCTTCATTTGAATGTCAAGCTCGGCATAAAGACGCTCAGATATCCCCGATTCTTCACGTCTCTTTTTAACATTCCCCGGAGTAGCCGGGATATCTGCAGCTGTAGTCGGTGTTTTAATAAACAATGCTTTAACATCATCAGGACGGTTATCAAGTGCCTCTTGTAACTTTTTCTCGTTTATTTTGAGCTTTCCGTTTTGCTTGTAGTCGGACTCAACGGTAATCCCGATATCAGAAAGCATATTCATTGTATCGGACGCCCCATTTACAGGTAGCTTGAGCGCATTACGAAAGCTATTCAATGTACTGGAGAGAATCGGATCGTTATAAAGAATACCTTCTTTAGCTTTCTTCTCCCACATCTCTGTTTGTTTTTCATTCATTGAGCTTTTTTCTTCATCTAATAGCGGCTTGTATTCTTTATTTCGCTTCTGCTTGTAAGATGTACTGAACGTATCAACCAATTCGTTATATTTCTTAACGAAATCTTTGATTTTGTCCATTACGTTGTTTGTATCTGTTATCGTTCCGATGGAGGTCGTTCCAACGGAACGAAGATTAATTTTAATCCCGTTCATATCGACATTGTTTGTAGAACTACTAATATCTTCTGAGCCATTAACAGTATATACAGAGTTAGCTCCTTTAGCTTCCAATGTAGATGCTGCAGGTATATTAAAAATATTTTTAAATGTGTCCCCTGCGTCTGTTATTTTCACTTTGGAAGCAAGCCCTGTATCGGTAGATGAAAGAAAAATACGACCTGAGCTTTTATCAAAATTAGCAGCAACACCTGTCTTGCCAGACTCCATATTAATATTTTTTACAATACTGTCTATGGTTGAAGTCCCTTGCTGAATAGTGATTTGGGATGAGCCCTTTGTTCCTTCAACGGTAATCGTTCCGCCTTCAGTAACGGGCGTATCAACTGCAGTAGATACCTGCCCGCCAATAATTGACGCTGATCTAGCCAGTGTCTTAACATTTAATGCGTATGTTGAATTAGTTGTTGAGCCTGAAGTAGAAACAACATCTGCAACGTTAGGTGCAGACGAAGTTGATTTTTTCGAGGCAAAATCGCCTTCAAAACGAAGCGAATTTACAGAATTCCGAAAAGCCAAAAGATTTGAGTTGACACTTTGATAAGCTTCACGCTTCCAAATTGCAGATTGTTTATTACGATTTAATTTGTTAAGCTGCAGTCTCTCGCCTTTCATCAAGTCCGAAACTAACTTGTCAATATCCATATTAGATGCCATTCCTGTAAAACGAATGTGCCCAACTGAACCCGACATGTATTTCCCTCCTCGCTACCATTTCTCATCGATAAATATTCCTGCTCTTATGCACATTTCATACATAAAATCGAGCATTTTTTCACTCGGAATTTCCCGAATAACCTCATTCGTATTATCCGCAATAACTCTAACCATAATGGTGTTTGTTTGTTCGTGCATTTGAACTTTAATATGCGTCTTATTATCACGCAAGGCAGAATTAAATTTATCAATAAGCTCCTGCGTATTGATCTTCTTCCGTTCATGCCCCTCTGTTTGTTGTTCTAATTTCGCTAGAGGAGTGTGCTGAAGACTCTGAGACTTCAAAGACTTAACGGGCAAGGATAGTGAAACTGAATCCACCTTCATATAACCGTTCTCCACTTCCAATTAGTATGTTTCACTGACTTATATAAAACTATAAAAAAGCCGACCGGATTCCCGGCCGGCTTCTCCAGCTCATTAACGGAGCAATTGCAGTACGCCTTGTGGCTGTTGATTTGCTTGTGCCAACATCGCAGTCGCAGCTTGCTGAAGAATGTTATTCTTCGTGAACTTAGACATTTCTTTAGCCATATCAACGTCACGAACGCGGGACTCAGCAGCTTGCAAGTTCTCTGCAGTTGTACCCAAGTTGTTAATTGTATGCTCAAGACGGTTTTGTACAGCACCCAAGTTGGAACGTGTGTTAGAAACGGTGTTAATAGCCGTTTGTACCAATTCCAAGTTTGCTTTAGCTTTAGCATTCAAGTCTGTAGTTGCATCTTTAAGATCAGTCAAAGCAGCGTCATCAACTACAAGTGTAGCAGCCTTCATGTTCTCAAGATTCAATGTGATTGTCTCATCTTTGTTTGCACCCACTTGGAAGATTACCGATGTGTTCGAACCATCAAGCAATTTCTTAGTGTTGAATTGCGTTTGATTTGCAATTGCATCAATTTGATTGGACAATGCTTTTACTTCAGTGTCGATCTTAGCAGCATCTGTCGTTGTCAAAACTTCGTTCGCACCTTGAACATACAACTCAGCCATACGTTGAAGCATAGCGTGTGTTTCGTTCAATGCACCCTCAGCTGTTTGAATCATGGAGATACCGTCCAATGCGTTCTTGGAAGCTTGCTCCAAACCACGGATTTGGTTACGCATTTTTTCGGAGATTGCCAAGCCAGCTGCATCGTCAGCTGCACGGTTAATACGGTAACCGGAAGACAATTTCTCCAAAGATTTGCTTTGTTGACCGTTGTTGATAGTCAATTGACGGTGAGCATTGTAAGAACTGATGTTGTGATTAATACGCATAATGTATTTCCTCCTTGGAATTAGAAAGTTGGTGATCGCATCCTTGCTACACCCTTATTGAGTAATTGTGCAATTCGACGACTGTCGAAATCACATCTATCAACTCATTAATATATTTATCGGCAATATTATTTATTTATTTAGAGCTATCGAAAAAAAATTCATTATTTTTTTTCAGGTAATTTGATTCCTAAGTTAGCCCACTCTACGGAATTCAAATCAATGATAGCCGCGCTTTGATTTTGGCTTTGAATAGCCTTATATATCTCCTCGCGATAAACTAAAATATCACTAGGTGCTTTAATACCAAGTCTCACTTGATCTCCATTAACTTCTACCACCGTCAACTCAATCTGATCACCGATCATAATTTTTTGCCCTTTTGTTCTAGTCAGTACAAGCATAATCCACCTCCTAAACCAAGGTAATCGGATGCTTCAAATCATATTCAGATCCATCTAATATGATTTGAGCCCCTAATCTTTTTTTCACATTAAAAACTAACGGCGCCCTATAATTGGCCGTAATCTCCTCTGGAGAGCGTACAGTTGTAATAACACGTACAGATATATCTTCTTCTGCTTCAATACATAACTTTTTCTTCCAGTCATCATTTAGAACAAAGGAGTAATCCTTATCAAATGTAAATGGTTCAGATAAGATAAACGTCAATTGTTCGTCTTCCACAGATTGTAGCAAATCAAACGGCGTATCTGAATTGTTTGCAGGCAACCACACATATTTTTTATAGTTTTGAAAACCTAATATTCCACTCACAAAATGAAATAAATCCGTTTCTTCTACATCAAGTTGACCTAGACGTGTTGAATGAATTTGCATGATGCTGTCCCTCCAAAAAAAATAGCTATAAGAACAAAGTTCCTTATAGCTATAATAATGATTATAATTATACGATCGCGTCAAGCTGCTGGCCTGTCGCTGACATAAAAATGAAATTTTGACGTATCAAGTAAGGATTAACTTTACCAGGGTAGTAATCTATAATAGGCTTTTTCGTCTGCACATTTAGTTCAACGCGTCCAGACTTCCAGTTCGTTTGTAGAGAACCCGCGGTATATGTTACATCTACATTATCGTACTTTGCCTCTCCTACTATGTCGATAGGAAACTGTTTAAACATACGCTGCTTTGCAATTTCCGCGAACGCGTTCTCTTTTTTATGGAAAGCCATCATTCGATCGCCTTCTTGTGCAAGCGAAGCTATGTTCTGCATCGATATTTGCAACGATTGTTGCGCAATACGATCCGTTGTTTCTTCAAACTTTGCTTTCCCCAGTGCCGACCATGCTTTTCGTGCGTCAATGTCCAACTTCCCGTCCGTTCTACTCAGTTCAACTTTCACTTGCTCTTGATGCATATTAAGCTCAGCGCGAGGCTGTTCTATGGAATGCTTCCCCAGCTCTCTCTGCAACCCAATTTGTGAAAACTGCTGTTGAATTTGGATACGAGGCATGTTCATAGGCGATCACCTTAACGAAGGAAATCTAGCAAGCTCGGGCGGGATATACGCGCAATTGTATCCAGCGAAGCTTGATAAATACCCTCAGCTGTTTTCAGCTCGGTAATGACTTTGGGCATATTAATATCTTCTGTCTTGGATTGCAAACTAATATAATTCAAGTTCAGATCTTCCAAGCGACTTGTCGTAAACTCCAAGCGATTTTGCTTAGCCCCTACTTCTGCCTGTGCGGTAACAATAGTCTCAATAAATGATTGCAGTTTAGGAATAGAAGCCTGAATGTCTCCTGTATTGTTAGACTCCAGAGCTTTTTTAAAGTTATCCACGACTTTGAACATATTGTTCGCATCAGTGGACTTCCCGAAAATCTTGTCGCCTACGGTATTTACATCCACGTACATCCCTGCTCCAACTTGATACTGAAACACCCCTTGATCAAGCTCATAAGCTTGGTTCGCCGGATCAGCTGGATATGGTGGCTGCTCAATACGCTGGCCATTGAAAATATGTTTCCCTTTGAATTGAGCATTGCCAAGTGATACTAAATGATCATACAATTGCGATACTTCTTGCGCAATATTTTTACGAGCATCTGGCGGAACCGTGTCCGTTCCGCCTTGTACAGCTAGCTCAGATAGTTTTTGCATAATTTGCGTTGTTTCATTCATTACTGTGTCTGTATACTTCAGCCACGACTCCGCATCCTGAGTATTTTCCTCAAACTGTGTCGTGGAGCTAATTTCCGCACGATAGTGCAGAGCGCTAGCTACACCAACAGGATTGTCAGATGGTCTATTTAGCTGACGATTCGTCATCAACTGCTCCTGATATTTGTCCAGACGGTGGAAATTGTTCTGCAAGTTTTTCATCATCGTGCTGCTCATCATCGATTGTGTAATACGCATCTGTTCAGACCTCCCTATGTAGCCTCATGTTCTTACCTACTTACAAGCTATACATCTATATGATCATAGTCCGTTTGTCATTTATCAGATTAATTATCTGCCTACTACGCCTGTACTGTTAATTAACTTATCTAGCATTTGATCCATTGTAGTGACAATGCGGGAAGAAGCGCTGTACGCATGCTGGAATTTGATCAGATTCGACATCTCTTCATCCAACGATACACTACTAACTGCTTGGCGCAGCGTATTCGCATGATCCGCCAATAGCTGGCTGTTTTGCAACATCTTTTTGGCGTGATCAGAGTCTGTACCCAACTGTGCAACGACAGATTGTACATAACCATTAATGGTAGCCGAGCTTGTAATCGAACCTGGCTGCGTAAAGGTGTAAACCTTCTCCGCCAAGCTAGCAATCATAAGCGCCATATCACCGTTACCCTGTAATACAACTTCCTGCGTCGTATTATTTGGTCCCGGGCGATTTTCTGTCCGCATTGATGCCGCGATATTTTTAACATCAGCCTCAATAGCGGAGTTGATACGAATATTGTTAGCTGTAATCGTCGTTCCGCCACCCGCAGCTACAAAGAAGTCCAACCCTGATTGTGTAGGGGTTTGCAAGTTGTAGCCAAGCTTATGAAGCCCATTCAAGCCGTTCACGGTATATTTCGTATCGTTCATTAACTTACGTGGATTAGCTGGGTCCATAACCGCATTCTGTATGACTACACCAGGAGGTAATATAGAACCTGCCGGAAGTGTAACTTCAACTGGACCGTTAGCGACCGTATTCGCCATAATATCAAGCTGACGGCTATATTCCGCGACATGGATATCACGTGATTCGATGTAACCTCTAATTTCTCCATCCGTTAACCCTGCTGTGTCTCCAATGGCAATTGGCGTGGATTCCATATTGTCAACAACCAGCGCATTGCCGAACATAACTTGATAGCTTTCATCGGTGCCTTCAATGACCCGTACATTACCGAGATTGGATAGCTTATCAACGAGCAAGTCCCGCTTGTCTCGCAAGTCATTCGCATTATCGCCAAGCCCTTCAATACGCTTAACCATTTGCGTAAGCTCGGAGATTTGGCCAATATAATTGTTGGCCTCATTCACTTTTACGTTAATGCGTTCTGTCAAGTTGTTAGACAACACGTTCAACTGTGAAGAAATGTGACCGAACGTTTCCGTCAATGCGATCGCTTTCTGTTGAACTACCGTACGAGCTGACAAGTCCGAGTTGCTCGGATTTTTGCTGAGTAGTTGCCAAGCGTTCCAGAACTCCGACACGCTTTTTGCAATACTGTTATTTGAAGGTTCATTGAACACACCTTCAATATTACTCATCGTCTCCTGCGTTACTTTCCACGTCGAGTTGACCGTATTTTGGTTACGGTATTCAATATCGAGTAGGAAATCACGCACTCGCTTAATGCTGTCCACTTCCACGCCCATTCCGAGTTGGTTTGGATTTTTGGAAGAGTTGCTGATGCCAGGAAAATCAATCGGCCTAGCCGCCGTCATATTTGCAACTTGTCTTGAATACCCCGGTGTATTGGCATTCGTAATATTGTGACCCGTCGTGCTAATCGCCGTCTGATGAGCCATAATACCGCGTTTACCGATTTCTAATGTATGAAATGTAGAACGCATATCGAGCATTCCTCGCTTTCTCTTCTAAAAAATACTCTCTCTTACATTCGTCACATATGTTATCTGCAACAACAATCATTCGCCCTGTACTGACAATGTATATGAATGAACCTAAACGACCTATCCTCTCGTATCGAACATACGTCTGGTCAATTTGGAGTTAGCTTGTGCAGGGTGCTGGTATACCACATCATCTTCCGGACGACTTGTAAATAAGTTAAGCGAATACTCAACAAAGTCAAGCGACTGATGCAGTAAGCTCTGAATGACTGCATTTTTTTCTTTCAATTTCTGCAATGTTTCCGAAAGCCGTTGCTGCGTCTCCTGCAAGCGGAGGCGCTCTTCCGGCTGAAACACAAGACGGGCGATTTCAGAAATCGTCAAGTTCAATTGCGAGCGAATTCCTTTCTCTTGCAAAAAGGCGTGTGCCGCAGCCACTCGTTCTTCATCAGCTTCAGCAACTTGCTTCAGTAGACGCGATTCCTTCGTCATCAACAGTGATAATTGATCGACTTGGTTGCGTGCGATTATGTCTTTCTTCTCTTCAGCAATGCTCAGCAGTTGAAGATGAAGCTCGTTCAAATGATCGAGCACATTCATTAATCGTTGCAAGCTCACGCTCGTTCCTCCGTTACTCAACATTACGCTTAAAGAGCGGCATCATCTTCTCCGCTATCTTATCCGCCTCTACAAAGTACGTGCCCGTTGATACAGCACGCTTCAATTCCTCAATGCGCTCAGTACGTCCTGTATCCTGCATTCGATTCTGTGCATCGAGCATGACCTTTGCTTCCGTTGAGATGGTCAGTTCGTCCTTTCGCATACTCTTCTGCGTAGAACGGTTCACTGCATGCTGCTTCTGATAGTGTTGTATAGCTCCAAGACGTTGGGTCTCATTGATTTTCAACAGAATCACCTCATTCCAATTAAGCGCAGCTTACCGCTGCTATTATCTGTTTAGACACATTCCTCTACTCCAAAACAAATAACCGATAACCTTTACTAAGATTATCGGTCCACTGTCAAGAAATATTTAGCTCTATTTCAAAAGAATATTTAAGCCGTTTAACTTCATTTCCAGACATGTATCAACATGTAGGTTAGTCCCGTGAATGATCGATTGCACGATATGCACCATGCTGGCCTTGCGCTTTGGGCGGGGCTCCACTCTCTTGCTTTACATCTGCAATATCTTTCATTAAGCGTGAACGACAGCTGTCGCACATATGCCCTTCACGAATTTGGTTATTGCACATTTCGCAAGTGTATGTAACATTAGGTGCCTGATAGACAGATATTCTACCTTCACGAATAAACTGTGTAATTTGGCGTGCACTTACACCCGTAGCTTCCGCCAGCTCATGCATGACAGATTGGCGATACTTGCGCAAATATTCCGAACAAAGCTCATATTCTCGTTCAATATCCTTTAAACATGTCGGACATAAATCTCTGTATGTTTTCGCAAATAGCCGTCCGCAACGAGGACAATTGCTAAGCTCCATCTCGTTAGCCCCCTTGAACGCCTTTTTCCTACATCATAACGTATATTTCGCCGCAACACGAGTACATTTTTTTGTGGGATTGTGTAAAAAAATTGTCCGTGAAAGCATCCGTTATTGGTGTTGAGCCCAAGATAATCCATTGCACCTACGCTCGGGCCCATGTGTAACTCAATACGTATAATGGACGGCGAATAACGCTCTGTAGAGACGCAATCTCTCGTGCGCACGCACGTAACGTACTTCCTGTTGTATACACATCATCTACGAGCAGCATCACTATCCCATCAGGCTGATCATTTTGCTTGCCATGCTGTCCCATTCCCTTGATCACATGACCACATTTATTTGTTTCAAGATGCCCTACATACCCCACATCTGAGCGCAATTGAAACACGTTAGCTATGTTACGTTCACGCCCGCTTCGCGTCTGCATACTTTGCTTCGCTGTTTCTTGCTCCCTCATTAATAACGGGACAACAGGACGATTCCATGTACGGCCCATGATTTGGGCCAACTGCTCCGCTTGATTAAATCCTCTCTCATACAGCCTCTGCTCACTCGTAGGCACAAAGGTAATAATATCAGGTAACATACAATTACTGGACCACCCGCTTCTTCCCCCATTGCTAGTACATCTTCCTAGGGAGTTCATGAATCCGGTAAATAGCATTGGATAAGAGACGCTCATCATTCGTCCAATAATTTCACCATAAACGTTAAGGCCATAAAATTTGTACTGGCTTAACCAATGCTTCATATGATTATCGTACCGGACGACACTACGATTACCTGCTAATCCCCATGCATGCAAAGGATGACGCTCGCAATCTGTACACCGGATCGCTCTACCACAACTTTTACATCCTACTGCTTGGATCCAAGGAATAGTCCCAATGCAGGCTGCGCACAGCCATAGCTTCAACACTTGTCCTCTCGCGTCAAAGCTGGCAGCCTGTTGCCTTAAATGATTCGGTTGTAACGGCATAGCAGCATTTTTCCTACAGCTCTGACATGTTGTAAGTTCAGGTTGAAAAAGAGTATTGTATCCTCGTCGCATCCACTCCGACCACGTATGCTTCGTAAAAAACCGCATCACCTATCCCCCCTTTCTTCTATCCAACAGCTCCTGAGCAGTTCGCCCTGTGGCAGTCTACGAAAGCCTTCGGAAGCCTACGCCCCCTCTAAGCCTATGCGGCACCTGCACCCTGCTGCGCAGGCAACAAATAGCCTTGCCGACGCGCAATTTGATTCATGCTATCAATTTGCCGCACGGCCTGCCGCTGCGCACGACTCCATTGTGCCGAGCCGAACACAACCGTCCCGGCCGGATCATCCTTTGACCTGCCTGCCCTTCCTGCCATTTGCACAAGCGAGGCCGTATCAAATAGACGATCGTCCGCATCCCAAATAAACACGTCACTCTTCGGGACAGTTACACCTCGCTCCAGTATCGTCGTCGTGACAAGAATACGAATGTGCCGTTCACGAAACTGTGTCACCTTATCAGAACGTGCCTCGTCCGCTGCCGAGGTGCCTTCCACTCGCACGTGAGGCATCAGCCGTGCCAACATACTTACAACTCCGTCCACGTGACGAACTCGAGCCACGAACACAAACAACTGAGCGCCTCGCTGCACTGATGCCTCAATCGCCTTACGCATGTCAGACGGCAAACTCCCATCCTTAAGGGACTTGCTTACACTCGGCATTGCAATGCGTTGTGGCACTGGGAGCGGATGCCGATGATAACGAACAGGGACCTTGGCGTGCGCAAGTCGGCCAGCTTTAACCTCACGCTGCATTTGCTCTGGCGGTGTAGCTGACAAATACACAAACACCCCTCCTGGCAGGCAAGCCCGCTCCGCTGCACGATGAAGCAAAGGGTCATTATGATACGGAAAAGCATCCAACTCATCAATAATGGCCAAATGAAATGCACCATCAAAGCGCATTAATTGATGCGTCGTCGCCAACGTAATATGTCCCTCCGACCACCTCTCGGGACTCCCACCGTATAAAGTCACCACTTTATGCTGACTAAACGCCTGCTGAATCCGTGGCTTCAACTCCAACACGACATCACGTCTTGGAGTCGCGATCAGCACTTTCCCTCCGTGCCGCAACGCATCTTCAACGAGTGGGAAAATCATTTCCGTCTTACCCGCTCCTGTCACGGCCCACAACAAAAAAGAGCCCTTCGTGGCAAGTACAGCAGCTCGTCCTATGCCTGTCGATCCTGAACGTAGCTCCGCATGTGCATCCTCTTGAACTAGCAGCTCCTTTTCACCAACAAGAGCCCTTGCACTTTGTAATCCCTCTCCTGCGTGGACATTTCCCCACGACTTGCGCGACTGTAGCCTCATTTCTGCAATATAGCTTAGCGCAGCCTCACTCGCAGCAAGTTGTGCGGGTGCAAGTCCCCATTTTCCAAGCTGGCCACTGACATCTTCATTTGTCACAACTCCTTTGGCGTTATCTTCGAATTCAGATCTCAAAGCTACTTCTTCTACTACCGACATACTCCCTACTACCTTACTCGTAACTATCTGCTCAACCATTCCCTCCCTTGTCATCGCTAACTTCAATTCCGCACGTCTTGTCAACACCCCCACCACGAGTAACGCACACGCGCGACAACGCCCCATGTTGATACATGCTGTGCATGTCCTGCAATGTAACAAACCACAGGAAGCGCAGCTATTTGACTCCAACTTGTCGCCTTTGCTACCACAACGTTCACAGCTCGCAACAACGCTCTGACGCCAGCCCATGAACCGTCGCCTCAACATAGCAAACCATCCTCGCTGCATATGTTCCTCTTCACCTTTAGGTCGATCCGTTATCCCGCTACGCAATTCAATCCACCCTTGCAACCATGCCCATTGAAGTAAAGATTTATAGTTGAGCAGCAACCTCCCTAGTCCCCGTTGTTCCAGTAAATCTTTCATTTCGACTTCGAGCAACGCACGACCATCCAGTGCTTTTGCCATCTCCCGGACACCCTCACGCCATGACTTCGGCAAAAAAGAAATGGGAGCCACCGCTCCCAGCTCCCTTTCACTCGCATGCATCACACGTTTATAGTTAGATCCACGCTTATCATATATATGTGTTGTCGTTGTTTGATGTCCCTGCTGAGAAATACTAAGTTCTCCTTCCTTCTCATCACGCTCTAAACCCTTCCATTCAGCAGCTCTTTCTGTTCGAAAAGGCAGCACCGTTCCATAAGCGGAATATGGCTCATCCGGACGTTCCATGATGAAATCTCCGGACACGGGTTCAGAGGACTGCGGCTCCAAAATGGTAACCTCCAATCTCTCTCGCATCCATAATAGATACTTCTCACTGTTCATTTGCTTCACATAATTTTCAAAAGCAGATGCAAAGTAGCTGCTCCAACGCGTCCTTCCCCAGCTATCCATCTCTTTGTCTACTTTAAATCCCTGCAACACCGCTAATCCGACAGGCAATGAAACAGGTCGCTGCACAACAACCAGCCGGCTCCCCCGTGTGTTCCTACCATCCCGCCCGCCCCCTTCGCCCAACCAATACCAAGCGTCCATCCGCCAATCCATCGTTAACCCTGACTGCCATCCCAGCTCTGTACGTACCGCATACAACTTGACCTCCACCATTTAAACCCCCTTAAATAATAAATTGAGTGATATGAATGATGCCAAAACGCAAAAAAAGCACATGACTGCCCGAAAAATCGGGACAGCATGTGCTTCATGCTTATCACTGTTTATTTGTTTAATATTGTAAACGACCTTACGTCATCTCGCAACAAAAAAATGTTATAACAACTCTTAGCCACAGTCATTCATCACTTGCGGCGTTTTTTCCTAACACGACGGCAAAAATGGCACCATCCTCGCCTACAACGCACCGCGAGCCATAAAGGGTACTTTTGCCCAATCTTCAATGCATTGCGGCCGAATCACGACCAGCGCTTCCTCTGGCGCCTGCTGACGCTCAAGTTCTTGCAGCACATATTCTCGCTCAGCAGCACAGCTAACCCGTTTCCACTCCCAACTAACTCCGTGGCGGCGGACAACTCTGCGTGTAATTTGTTCCGTACAATCTTTCGACCCTTCGTCCACTACCGTAATATGCAACCGCTGGCCTTTTAACCAAGCGAACCAACAATAAGCTTGTATAAGCCACTCCATATAGCGTTCATCATTTTCAGTCACGATCACGACATGTCTCCATGACACTGGCTTGGAACCACGCAGCGTCTGCCACCTATGCACCAGATGAACAGCCGCCACCGCTACCGCGTAGCAACACACAATCCACAAAAGCATTGCGATCATGCGGCCCACCTCCTTACTACCAAGTGTATGCCGCATTTAAGCATAGGGTGCCGGAATAGCGTCGTTATTTTACGATTTTTTTCAAAAACAAAAAAGGACGCTCAACCTTTAATTCCCACCAACCCAAGCGAAACTTATTCCGCCTTGCATTAGTAGAACTTAAGGTAGCGTCCTTTCCCATTCAAAAGACTCTTACAACGTAACCCAACCATTTTTGATGGAGTTAATAACGGCTTGTGTCCGGTCATCAACCTCCATTTTTTGCAAGATACTGCTCACGTGGTTTTTAACCGTCTTTTCACTAATGAACAAATACTCGCCAATCATCTTATTGCTCTTACCTTCAGCCATAAGACGAAGCACTTCAGCTTCACGGCGTGTTAACGGATTATCTTCAGAAGCAACGAATTTAACTCCGTTTTCTTTCACTTTATTGTTGTTCATTACACCACGATCATCCAACAGCGTCATACGGCGGAGCTGATGAATAAGCTTACCTGTTACTTTCGGGTGAATGTAAGCAAACCCACCTACAACGGAACGAATCGCATTAATAAGCGACTCTGCCTCCATATCCTTTAACAAGTAGCCAGAAGCCCCTTTGCGTAGCGTTTCGAACACATAGCTCTCATCATCATGAATCGACAAAATAAGAACCTTAACGTCCGGAAAAATATCACGCAATCGCTCTGTCGCGACGACCCCATTTTCAATAGGCATATTAATGTCCATTAAGACAACGTCTGGTATTTCCTGATTGCAGAACTCGACCACCTGAATGCCATCGCCACACTCGCCGATGACCTCCAAATCTTCTTCCATATTTAAAATCCGCTTCAAACCTTCACGAAAAAGTTGGTGATCGTCAGCAAGGAGCACTTTAATTTTCGTTTTCCCCGTCTTACGATTCTCCATACGTTTACTCCTCTCTCTTATCCACATTCGTTGGAATTTGAATCACTATTCGTGTCCCACTATTTTCAGCCGAATGGATTTCCATTCGCCCTTCCAGCAGCTCCACACGTTCACGCATGCCAAGTAGACCGAAATGAGTATGTTCTTTCGTCTTTGATTCCACAGCTTCTACTTTGAAGCCTAGCCCGTTATCTCTGATAACTAGCAGTACTTCCTCTTCATCGTAGGTCAGCTCACAGGACACAAATGATGGCTGCGCATGCTTGGCCGCATTCGAAAATGCCTCTTGCACCAAGCGGTAAATGGCCGCTTCCATCGCTGATCGCAGACGACGCTCATTTCCTCTGACTTCGAACGAAGTCCGTATTTTGGTCTTATCCTCAAAATCATGTATAAATTTGCGCACAGTGGGCACTAAGCCAAGATCGTCCAACGCCATTGGGCGCAAATTGAATATCACTTTTCGAATTTCCTCTAAACCGATACGAACTTGACCTTTTAAATCTATTATTTCGTGCTGGACCATTTCAAATTCCTGCTTCGACAGCATTCTTTCCACAATTTCTGTCCTAAGCACCAAATTGGCTAGTGATTGAGCAGGACCATCGTGAATTTCTCGCGCGATCCGTTTCCGTTCTTCCTCTTGTGCCAAAATAATTTTTAAGCCTAGCAATTGTCTATTTTTTGCAGACTCTAAAATGCGAGTGACTTGTGTCAAATCACCTGATAAATATTCAAGTGCAACACTCATTTGCGAACCGATAGTCTCCGCACGCTCAATTGAGCCTTCCACATTGCGGAGGCGCTTCTGCAAATCGTCACGACGCGTCTTTAAGTAGTTTTCTTTTTCCCGATAGATCATTAGTTCCAGCTGCAACTGGGTTGCCTTCTCATAAGCCTGTTTGATGTCCTCTTCTGTATATCGGACAAAATCACGACTTACATCAGTCAAACGCAAACGAGCCAGACGATAAGTTCGCTCCAGCTCGTCCACTTTATCACAAATTTCGGCCGTCTGATTCATGACTTCCTGCATTTGAACACTTAGAGAAAGCGCCTCGTTGCGAGCCGAATCTAATATTTCGAAAATTTGATACTTACTCTCTTCCATTACTTTGATGGCGTTCTTAATAACGCGATCAATGACATCGACTTGATTCTCCACGAACGTTCCGACTCCTCGGTCCTAAAGGATGAATGGATTTAATTCACCCCTTATCATAACACATCAATGTATAGTAATGGTCTTGGTTTTTTGCTCCCAATTTACATTTAGGCCTAATTGATCCCCTACGAGGCGTAAAGGGACTAAAGTACGACCATTTTGCACGATTGGCGCGACATCAGACTTAAGTCGTTTGCCATTGACGTTGATCGATTTATTGTTCACGATCATTTCAATGAAACGCTCTCCACGTAGGATGGAAACCCTTTTTAGCTTGCCGTCCCACATCGTCTTTCCACCGAATGCATCAATAATATACTTCACCGGTACATAAGTAGTACTGTTTAGGACAATTGGCGCAACATCAAGTTTTTTGGAAGTCCCATTTACCGTTGCCCTTTTGCTGTTGACTGTAAGCTTCATCTCATTTTTTGCAAGCTCGTTCGTTTCATTAGCGGATGGCAGTTGGACAGCAATATTATCAAATGCGACTTCGCCTGTAATTGCCCGATCAGCTTGTCCTTTCGCTAAATTCACCACGTACAGACGTGAAAGTTTAACTGGACCTGTTAAGCCTAATCCGGATAAGTCGGCGCTTACTGTCTTCCAACCTTCCCAATCCATTTCCTTCGCCAAATCTACTAGCTGTTCTTTCCCATTTGCATCAACTAGTTTCATTCGCAGCCAGTTACCGCTGTTATCACCGTGAACGTCTATTTTTAGCGAAGTCGAACCTGTTGGCAGCGTAATGCCTTTATCATCATTCAATACCGCGTAGGCAAATTTATTGTCTTTTCCATCTGCTGTAGATCCTTCGCCAGCTTGTTCTGTGCCCTCACTCATATCGTAGGCCAGTTTAAGCGCCTTTTGCTCGCGCCCGCCGATTCCCGATGCTAATTCTACACTACCTACTGTTTTGGCCGCTGGTAGGCCAGAGAAGCTTATTGGGTATCTAGCCGCATTGAAACTCTCTACAGCTTGATCGCTGGTCGTTGTAAGCGGTACGATTGTGCGCCAGCCGTTATAGCTCGCTATTGCGTAGCCTTCTGACGTATTAGCGTCCACGCTACTTACGTTCAATGTTCCATCCTGCACATTACCTTTGAAGCCTTGCAGCTCCCACGTGACAGCTTCGGCTGGAAGCTTGAATGAGCGGCCGTCTATCAACTTTGCGGTAATCGGCATGTGTACGCTCGCTCCAGCCTCTAACGGGGCTGATGCTGTGCCAATACGCAGCTCTGCAATTTGATCCGCACCGACAACTTCTACGTCTGCTGTCGTCTTTGCATTTCCGGATGAGGCGATAACTTGTGATTTGCCTGGCTTCTTCGCGACAAATGATTCGCCATTCCACGCAATGGCACCGTTTGTAGATGACCAATTCACGCTTAACGTCGTATTTTCCATCGGGTTGTAGTATTCATCATACGCCTTTACCGCATAGCCCGTACGTTGACCGATAAATAGTGTCTTCTCACCACTAATCGCAATGCCTTTCACTTTACCCTGTGGTGCCGTTGTATAGACGCCTATGCCGTTCACGACGGAGCGTGAGGAGGTTCCACCGTATTCCGTCTGATGCGCAAGCACCGTGTCTGTCTCAGCTAACGGGCGGCTTACCATCGTCGTTGAACCGCCGCCGTCCAAATTGACGGCTTTCCATGCTCCAATTTTGACGAGCACCTGCTGTAGCTCCTTAAGTGTCAGTCCAGAGTTGCCCTCATTTTTCTCAGCTGTGACCATATACACATGGCGGCCATCCTGCGAATATCCTACCGCTGTGCGTGCACGCGCACTGGAGCCGCTAATGTTGGCTGTATTGCGCGTAAAAGCAGATGGAGCCCCGTTCTCGACAAGCAGCGTATGGCCGCCAATCATCATTTGCAAAGATGACGGATCTACCGCTTGATTGGTCGTCTTAGAAATAAGCTCGTAGTTCACCTGTACGGATGCGCCAACTTGCATATGCTTTCGCATATAATCGGCTGCCTTGCCGTGTCCACGCAAAATAACAGCACCCTCCGGCACTTCCATTGCCAAAGGTGCCTTGTCGGAAAATTGCTCTACGACACCGCCACGCACGAGCGCCTCCGTCGGCGTCGTTGATGCGTCTTTAGGCCGGCTTGTCCCTTTCCATGCACTCGTGTATACGTACATCGCATTAACATGGCTATTTTGCTTCGACGGCTCCATGATGTACTTCGGCTTATTAATACCCGCTAGTGGGAATGTGGTTCCGCCCTGCTCTGATACTTTGCCCTCAAAGCTGTAGTGGTCAATTTTAGGCTGCCCCTCTTGCGTAACAACAAAAGCGTACATTCCTTGCAGCTGTGACGGGCTCGTAATGACCACGCCATCGGACACCGCGCCTCCCATTGGGACGCCTTCACTGCTCATATCCCAATAATCGCCGTTAACACCTGCGACGGCTCCTGTCTCCTTAGTCATTTTCGAGACATTATTTACCCCGGCAGTCTTACCATTTTTCCCTGTCATCACCCCAAGCTGCAAATATGGGTTTTTCATATCTGCCTCAATGACATTTACTTTTACTTTTTCCGTTTTGTTTTTACGTTTTACTGTATATTGATAGTTTACAAGTTTCGCACCCGAAGTGATCATTTCTTCGCTTATTTTGTGCAAGTTTTCACTTCTAGTTGCTGTTTGATATTCCGCAGGAGGTGCGTCCGCGTGTACATATGCTCCTCCGCCTAGTAGCGATTGGCTTAATAAGGTTCCTGACAATACGATTATGGCCGCTTTCGTTCCTAAGCGTATCGGTATCCGCTGGGCGGACACAGTTATTTTCCCCATTATACGACTCTCCCATTTCTTTACGTTATATTCATAAAATCTAATTCAACCACAAAACAGATACTATTGTGAACGTTATTTAACGAGTAATCTTTCAGTACCTTATTTTAGACTACCAAATTCGCCAAAAAGTTGCGGGAAACTTCCAATTTTCGCGAATTTTCGTGCATAAAAATACCCTGCCAAAACATGATGTTTTAACAGGGCTGTGTATCTCTTAAATGACTAACGTAACGGTATTTAATTTTGAAAGAAGACGCACAATGAGTACTGCTGCTTGTTCACGTGTAGCATTCGCTTGTGGCTGGAACTGATCTTTCTTCACACCTTCAATCAATCCTGCCTTTACAGCTTGTGCTATCTGCGCTGCAGCTGATTTAGATACGGCACGATGGTCTTTGAACATTTTTTTCAGTTCGTTACTCGATGCAGTCTGCATACGAAAATCACGAGATTGCGCTGCTCGAATAAGCATAAGCGTAATTTGTTCACGTGTAATGTTAGCGTTCGGACGGAAGTTACCGTCAGGGAATCCGTTAATAACACCTGCTTTTACCGCAGCTCCCAACATTGCACCATTCATCGAATCTCCACTAACGTCACTGAAGCGTCCGACAGCAGCTGAATCCGGCTCCAGCCCTAAAGCACGAGCAATTGCAATCGCAAACTCCATGCGAGTAACAGCTTGCTTCGGTTTAAAATGGGTGTTAGAGCTACCTGTCATAATAAATTTAGCTGCCAGCGTCGTAATGCTGTTACGCGCCCAATGCTTTTGTGTCACATCTAAGAAATTGTACTTGCTATTTGTCAGAGCAAAAATGGCCTTCTGCATAACTGTCGCACTCGCAATTGTCGTCGTGCCATTATTTTTGAACTTTGTCGGCCAATGCGAAATTTGACGATATTGCGTGTTATAGATGACCAGTGTCGACTGGTTTGCATGAAGCGACGTATTAGCTCTCATTTGCAGCTTCTTTTCCACATTCAATGAAACTAGCGAACTCGCTTTGCTAATATCCGATTTGGATGAATAGCCATACACGGCAACGCTATGAGGCATAACGATCACTGACGCATTTTTACTACTCAATGCCGTTTGTATGTCTGCCTGCACTGCGCCTGCCGGCTCAATTTCAAATAGGAGCATCGCGTCACTAACCGAAATTTGCATATCACGCACCATTTGAGACAACATCGTACTATTGATTGAAATTCCGTACAGTACATCGCCGTATTTAACACTAAACGCAATGCCGTCTCGCATCGAATAAGCACGCTCGAATGCACTTAATGGTAGCGCAACACGTGCTCCGCGCTCAGTAAGCGGCACTTCAAATATAATATGTTTGTTCGATTCATTCGATTGAACGACAAAATCAAACGCTTTTTTCAACTTTTCTTTATCCAACGTGTATCGCTGCACGACATAGCCGCCTGATGTATTATCCTGCGCTTTTTGCGCAATGTCCTCAGCAAGCTCGTAAATCGGATCAATAAAAGTATAATTTTTCGCTACTTTTAAATGATGCTCATTTACCGCCCCGACAACTTTATTGCCATTGTTGTTATTGTTATTCGTATTGTTCGTACTCGTCGTATTGTTGCTTATGTTTGTAATTGTACCGTTCATAAGCACATTCATATTCGAGAATACTTTAAGCTCTTGCCCACCAACCGACTTAATCGGTCTTTGGCCCGTATAATACGACACACTCAGCGACTCTACCCCGTTAGGAGGATTCAGCAATTCGATCGCTACTGTTTGTCCTGTTACCGATATGTGACGGATTGAATAGGACTGATTAGTGGAACGAACATTGAATTGCGCAGAGTTTGAAATTTGGGCCGCTTCCAACGTCTTGTTGAATGTCAGCAAAATAGCTGGCGCCTTCCATTGCGTTGTAACGAGAACAGGAGCATCGCTGTCTGTTCTGTTGTTCGAACTAACGAGACTGAAGTTCTGGGCACTGTTATTAGATAAGTCTTCAAGATACGGTGTACCCCGAACATAAGACACTGTAACTTTATCATAGCTGCGTACCGCAGTCGTTAAAGTCAACTCAACTAAGTTCTCTTTAACCTCTACTTTTGTAACAAAGTTGGAGATCTCGTTCACTAAAACAGAAAAATAACTCTTACCTGGGACGCTGTTCTGTTTGAGCGCCTCATTGTACACAAGCGTCAATTTATTGCCTGCTACATATGTCTCAGACAATTCAGGTGCTTTGCTATCATTGTTATTACGTACAAATTGACTGGAAAACGCGCCAATTTGGATGCCATTTGTACCTTCAATCGGATAGCGCCCTGGATTGTAACTAACCTTAACTATCTCTCCATTCGATACCGAACGATTTAACGTTAAAGAGACAGACGTACCACTGTTCGATATTCTATCAATCCCAACCGTGGAATTGTTGAACATGACTGTAAACTGCTCTTTAGCATAAGAAGATACTTCCTTCAAAGATTCTGCAAAATACAAATGTAGGGTATTACCATAAATATACGATTCACGAATGCTTGTTAAATTACCACTCACCGAGTTCTCAACACTACGAGAACTAAAAGTACCTACAGCATTACCAGCCAAATCTTTAATCATACGATAGCGTCCTGAGTAGCTAATCGTTACTACCTGTCCTACCGACACTCCGCCGTCTATATATACATATACAGTATCTCCAGACACGGTAACACTGCTTACACGGCGTGATTCGTTATTAACTGTAACTGTAAATTCACTGTTAGGTACAGAAGTTGTGCTATTTAATGCTTCTTTGTATTTAATTCTAATGACAGAGGTGGCGTGCATTTTTACTTCATCGAGTTCTGGTGCTGTACGATCCGTAGCTTCCTTAGAGAACGACCAGCTTGCGGATGCGGTGTATTCGTTACCCGCAAGATCTTTAACTGCACCTTTCTCCAAATGAACTACATACACTGTATTCTCTTGCAGCGCAGAGGTTGGATAAATCCAAAGCTCTCTTTCACTTTTAACCTCCGCTCTAAGCGATTCGTTACTTGTATTGCCCAATCGACGGAGCTGAATGCCTTTACCGGTATATACAATCGGTTCATTAAACGTAAGGATTATCGGTTTTGTTGTCGTTGTTTCATTGCTTCCGTATGAAGGAACATGAGTTACTATTACCGTCGGCGCGGAAGTATCTTGAGCATGTGTGCTAAACGTCCAAGTTGTCTTCTCAGATAATAAACTTACTTTATCCCGAAAAGCACCTTCAGGAACTTCCACTGTGTATGTGCGTCCATGTTCAAATGTTAATACATTGATCGAACTTATAGTCGTTGTCCCGCCACCAATAATACCTGTCGTTACAGGAATCTTAATATCGGGTTTGTTCGCAGTACGAATGACAATTTCTCCACCTTGTTGAAACACAGGCTCATCGAATGTCATCTCTAAACGTGCCGACAGACCCGAGTTTCCATTCGGCGATAGCTTCGTGACTTTAGGTCGAGCCCTATCGGCTGCTCCCTCTGTCTCGAAGTGCCATTCATTTGGCGTATGGACGCCCTTAAAATGACTCGAACCATCTTTATCTTTAATCGCATTTTCATCTACAATGACATAATAAGACTTACCTTGCTCCAAGGCTTGTGGCAGTATATAGCTTGCCGTCATTCCATTGGGAATAGCAGGATCGGGAGCAAACGCAAATTGCGTTGCTTTAATTACAACAACATCACTGTTCTTATTGTAATCACGAATACGAATAGAGCCTGCTCCTGGCTGAACTGGTTCTTGGAATGAAACTTTCAACGCCAGAGGAGAATGAGGTACTACTGATCCTTTAGCAGGTTCGAATTTAACAGATTGTGGTGCACCCTTAACTGTAAAGGACCACTTATAGCCTTGGAACAGTCCTTTTTTGGCCTCACTCATAAATGTCTTACTCTGAATTTCAACTTCAAATGAAGCTCCACTTTCTAATGGATGCGGCAATGAAATCTCATATTTTAGCTGATCCGTACTTTTAAACTGATTTACATCAAAATTAATATGCTGCAAACCTCCTATTTGACGCACACTAACACGTCCGTTTACAGGCCAAACCTTCTGGTTGAATGTAAACGATAGAGTGGACGGCGAAGCTGAAACTGCTTGTCCGTTCGGTGCAACGCTATCCGCTACTATTTCGATGCTTGGATCAAAATCTACGATTGTAGAAGGTACAATATTGCTAGCCGGAATAACAGACACATTACCCGTGTTGTTGGCGTACACAGCTGGTGTAAGTCCTAAAGTGCCAACTAGCATCGTGACTACTAACACAAGTGATATCCACTTTTTCATATTCAAACTCCTTTCACTCCGAAAAAAGACAGTTGTATTATATTTTTCGGCAAATATAGCGTAAAAGTTTAGCAAAAAAAATAACCCTCTCCCTAATAATTAGGAAGAAGGTCATTTTAACCGTTAGCTTATGCTTTCGATTGTGCAAGCAACGCTTCCGCTTTATCTGTACGTTCCCATGGAAGATCCAGGTCAGTACGTCCAAAGTGGCCGTAAGCAGCTGTTTGCTTATAAAGCGGACGACGCAGATCAAGCATTTTAATAATGCCTGCTGGACGCAAGTCGAAATTATTTTGAATAAGTTCAACCAACAACTCTTCGCTGACTTTACCAGTACCGTAAGTATCAACGTTAATAGATACAGGAGTAGCTACACCAATTGCATAAGCTAATTGGATTTCGCATTTGTCAGCCAAGCCCGCAGCTACGATGTTCTTAGCTACATAGCGTGCTGCATATGCTGCAGAACGGTCAACTTTTGTCGGATCCTTACCGGAAAATGCACCGCCGCCATGGCGAGCGTAGCCGCCATACGTGTCGACGATAATTTTGCGGCCTGTAAGACCAGCATCACCTTGTGGGCCACCGATAACAAAACGGCCTGTTGGGTTGATGTAGTATTTTGTCTGATCGTCCAACCATTCTTGTGGAACGACCGGAGCAATAACTTGCTCTCTGATGTCACGTTGAATTTGTTCCAACGTTGCCTCTTCAGCGTGTTGTGTCGAAACGACGATCGTATCAACGCGTACAGGCTTGCCGTCTACATATTCAATCGTAACTTGTGTTTTGCCGTCAGGACGAAGGTAAGGCAATGAGCCATTCTTACGTACTTCAGACAATCGACGTGCAATACGGTGCGACAATGCAATTGGCAAAGGCATCAGTTCAGGCGTTTCATTCGTTGCAAAGCCGAACATTAGACCTTGGTCACCAGCACCGATGTTCTCCGTTTCTTGCTTCATATCTTCTTCTGTACGTGTTTCGATTCCTGCGTTAACCCCTTGAGCAATGTCAGGAGATTGTTCGTTCAGGGACGTCAACACCGCACAGGTATTGTAGTCAAAACCGTATTTTGCTCGCGTATAACCAATATCTTTAATAGTATTGCGAACGATGGATGGAATATCCACGTAATCTGCTTTCGTGCTAATTTCCCCGATAACAAGTACTAAACCCGTTGCAACGGAAACTTCACACGCGACCCGAGCATTAGGGTCATTAGCCAAAAAGGCGTCCAACACCGCGTCCGAAATTTGGTCGCAAATTTTATCCGGATGTCCTTCCGTAACAGACTCGGATGTGAACAAGTGGCGTCCTTTCAATGACATAGGACTCAGCCTCCCCAAACCTTAATATGGCTCTCCCGAGAGCAGCCTAAACATAAAACGAACCTTTTCCTAGTGGAAAAGGTTGTTATACCAGCCTTCGAGAAATCATATTACTTCATTTGTCGGGTCCTGTCAATGAATGATATCAAAGTTTTACTTCCTATTTTTCCCCCAAGGCCTGTCTTATAAGTCGCTTTGTTATTTCCCCACCTACAGAGCCAGCATCACGGCTTGTAAGGTTGCCCCAATTGTTATGGGAGTAGCCTTGTTGCTCGGGTATACTGCCTAATTCTGAAGCAAATTCAGTATGAAAACCGACATGCGCGCCATGGTGCGCTACAGGTAAACCAAATTCAGCTGCAATTTCGTATTTCATGCGATATAATGCGCTTTTGCTTGCAGGAACTAACGTTTTTTTGCTGCTCATGGGTAGAACCTCCTTGAAGGTACATAATTGGTTCAAATGATTTCTACCCGTAGTTTGTCTCACTGTAACCCATCTAACCCTCAGGAAATATTGCACGGCTTGGAAACTTGAACCTCTTTATCATTTAACGCTTACTAACTCATACCCACCACGCACCGTTAAAATAAGACCATTTGCCTGACCTGGGTCTGGCATTACGCCACGACCATCCCGTGGAAACGACAACAAATGATTCGTCGGTACACTTTGACCATTTTTGAGATCTTTACCGTCCGTTAAATCGGGAACGCCATTGCCGTCTGTGCTCGTAATAAGTGCTTTCCCGTTCCGCACAATGACTTCCGTGCCCGCCTTAGCAACAAGCTTCTCTCCCTTTTTCACATCTACGACTTCTAAGCTGTTCGCAGCTCCCCGATCAATATTGGCACCACTGCCGTTAGCAGCGAGTTCCGCCTGAACTAGTGCCTTGACCTGCTCGTCCACATAGCTTTTCGTTGCTAGCGGGTCCTGAGCGGTCCCTGGCTCCGCTTCGCTCGCCGCTACACCAAACACAGAACCTATCCCGATTCCGCCGAGCAGCAGTCCGGCGGCCATCGTTACTTTCCATACCTTCTTCATGTCATAAACCTCCTTGAAAGGTGGGGTATAAGGGAAATCCCCTCATTATATAGAGGGGATTTCCAATCAATCGATTAAAATTGAAGTATTAATTTACTTTCGTTGTATAAGTAATACCTTGTGAAGCCAACTTCAACTTATGATCTTTGAATTGGTCATATACATTTAATTGTAAATGTCCACTTTTCACTTTCTCAAAGAAACTATCCGAGAAACTATGAGTGAAATGTTTGTTCTTACCTTCCTTTAATCCATCTCCAAGTTTAAGTTCATGCGTAAAAGTACGGCCGCTCGAATCCATAAGTTCAAGTATGACTTTATGTTGATATTCACCCATGTTATAAGTCAGATCACGGTCAAGGTGGTAATCAAACTCAAGGTTCAACGAGCCACCAGATGTAGTTGCCTTAACGCCATGCATAGCTAATGTATAAGGGAACATCTCTATTTTTTCCATGGATTTCACGAATCCAGGTAACTCCATATCTAAACCTAAAGCAACAGCATTTACGTATCCATTCGCTTCTGTTCCAGGTGCTGTAAATTTACCATCCGTAATACCTTCACCAATGATAAGTTCCATATCAGACAAGTACACTTTGTCTGGAATACTTGCGGAAACCGTTACAATATTTTTCCCTTCAGGAGTTGTAGGCGATTTGACTTGAATTGTATCTGCCTTAAACAACTCGCCGTCCTTTGATCTGTAGTAAGCAACAATTTGTGATAGATTGGCCGGACGTTTTTCTTTGTTTTTCATAACCAAATCAGTAACAACCATTTTGGCCGATGTGCCTGGATAAACAAGTGTTTTTCTAGCTGTTATTTCTGCATTACGGCCTGCTGTCTTCAAATCATAAAATGTATTAAATTTAACCTTATCCAAATCTTTAAGGCTTCCTAAGTTAGTGAATTGAATCAACTCGCTTGCTTCTTCGCCAAGCTTCTCCATAAGTGCAATTTGCAACTGCGAAATATCAAAATAAGTTGGTACTTTAGTAACGATGTAAACATCCACTTCACTTTGTGGAGGAACAATCATTGAGCCATCACTTTGCACCAGTTTGGTGTCTCCAGTAGATTTAGCAGAATCGACCTTGAACATACCTTCCAACTTAGGAATTTCAACTGATTTAAACTCTTTATTTTTAATCGTAAGCTTAGCAGATACAATATCTCCATCTGTCCAAGGAAGACGTTGAATGGAAGCTAACGATACCCAGAAGGAACCTTTACTGTTAGCAACTCTGAACTCTTCACCAATAGCGTTATGGATTGAAATAAGTTCCGGAACTTCATAAATTGCTACTGGATAGGCAAACGTTGTGTCCGCACTCGAACTTGTACCAGATGTGCCCGCACCACTATTTGCTTGTCCTCCTGTGGAAGCTGTAGACACACCAGAGCCGCTAGCAGATGGCATATTCATATGAAGCTTTAATTTATCAGAACCGGCATCAGATGGAATGCTAACATTCAGCTTAAACGATTTTGTTTCTTTAGGCTTCAGTGTTACATTTTCCAACGTTTTATTTGAAATTGGGAAAATAGCACCGCTATCTGCATGCATTGTAAACTCATACTTAGGTAGTTTCAATGGCTTAGTGCCGAGATTTTGAATATCAAACGTAATTGAAATATCTTTGTTTTCAAAAGTTGGTGTTACCCAAGCCGTTTGAATTTTCGTCAATATTTTAGTGTCTTTGACAGTCACTGTTTTCTCTTTGTACTTTGGAGTTACTAAATCCTTAGAATTGGACTTTGGTAACTGCATAGTTGCAATTGCATAGTTAATCTTTGATGTTTCGTCTTCTTGAACAATTTGAAGTTCCAATTTGTCCAGCTTTACTCTTGATGGAATTTTAGTCATTAGAGATAACTTCTTTTTATCTCTTGGTTGAATTTTATATTCTGACTCGTCCTGCACTAAAGGATAATTTGCCCCATTATTTGCTCGAATAGACAATTTTATTTTAGGGTTCTCCAATACTTTAGAGCCTATATTTTCTAGATTAAGGTTTACGTTTACATGATTGTAATTATCCGCTGGGAACACAAACATTTGCTCAACCTTAGCGTATACAGGAGTATCATTCAAACGGAATTTTCTTGTTTGGTTAATTGGTGTTGAAGTACTGAAAGTAGCTGGGATTGTGTACTTACCTAGTGTTTTCATCCAATTTGAACTGCTAAAATCCCACTTAAATATCAAAAATTCTAAATCGCTTATTTTAATATTACTGCCGACCTTGGCATGATAAGTTACACTAAGTGTCGATTGTGGTGCAACGCGAACTTTATCTTTGTCATTAGTGGACTGGGTAACTGAGTATTCAGTGCCACTCTTTGATCTTACTTTTGTCCAATAGTCATTTAAATTAATAATTTTACTGTCTTGGTTATAGTAGGTCAAAGTATAGGCAAGAATATTATTGTTATCTTGAGTAAGTAAGTTTACATCCGACAGCTTAACAAAGCTTTTTGCTGTTAACTTTACTGGATTTAATTTATCTAACGTATGTACGACAGGTTGTGAAGTTTTAGTAGTCGGCTTTTTGGGTGCCGGTTTAGTTGCAGGAGCAGCTATAGCCCAATTAGCTTGCCCCATAATTAAAGCGACAGCTAAGAATGAAGCTAGTGCGTTGGTTCTTTTCAATGGTATATCCTCCTAGAATGCGAATTTTGCCTTATATATTATAAACGCAGTAGCCTTAGTTAAAGTTTCGGTTTCAGAGGATTTGAGGTGGTTAAAGTTTTGTCATATATAAAAGAAAAGAGCAGCCATTATGGCTGCTCTTTTAGAAAAAATTTTATTCAAATTAGTTCTTAACGTTGATGTTGTTGAAGTAAGAAGAAATTCCGAAGTTTTTGAGCTTATTCTTCTTAGCAGCTTTGTCAACGATTGCTTCGATACCACCAGTACCCTCAAATTTAATGTTAATTTGAGCGTCTGCTTTAATTGCAGCAGGAAGTACTACTGTAATTTTAATTTCATTAGCTGTTGTGCCTGCTTCAACTTTTGTAACTTCTGCTTTTTCGCCAGTACCTTTAACAGTGTCTGCGTTAACAGTGAACAATTGCTTAAGAGTAGCTTCGCCAACAGAAGAAACTATTTCAATGTCCTCAGTTGTAGTGATGTAGAACTCATAAGTTGTAGCAGATACAGACTTAACTGCCAAACCTTTTTGTTCTGGTTGTACTTCATCAACGATTTGCTTGTTGAAAGCACCAATTTTATTTCCAAATACATCGTAAGAGGAGATAGAATTAGTAGTTACCACAGTAGCGTTCACAAGGCCTGTAGGCAATTTGTTTTCGCTTGTAGTGAATTGCAAGTAAACTGTGTTACCGTCTACCAAACGAGCGTTGTTAGGAACGTATGTGTCGCTTCCTACTTTAACTTCAAAGTCTCTGTGGTTGATGTTACCCAATTGACCTTTGAATACCAATTTAACTTCTTCTTTAGAAGTTGCTTTTGGCTCTTCTTTCAAAGCAACAACAGAATCAGTAATGTCGCTTCCCGCAACTACCATTGTGTATCCAGCATCATTAGCAAAGTATTTGTCTTCAAAGTCAGATACGCCACGAACTTCAAGTGCTGTGAACTTGAATGATCCATCTTTGTTCAACAAGGAATCTTTAGGAGCTTCGATGCGAACAGTGCTAGAGTTTTGAAGAGTTACTTTAGCATCTTTGTGCAATGTCACACGATTTGTTCCATCAATCAAGACATACTTATGAGTTGCAGTAGCACTTCCGTCTCCATCAGTTCTCACGTTACGTGGGAATTGAACGTAGATGTGGTCTGCATCAGAAACCGCTTGTCTCCAAACATGCAAGCTACCTTTGTTTGTTTCGCTAACTTTAACTGTTTGCGTAACTGGGAAGATAGTGTTAGCTACGTGTGCAGCATCTTGTACATTAGAGATTTCCAATGTGTAGTCACCGTTGTCAAGTTTAGCACCAACATAAACGTTTACACGTTTTTTGTCGTCCTCATATTTAGGAGCCAAGCTTGGGTGGCCAGTTGTAGAGTTAACTGCATCACTCTTTACAATTTTGCCGTCTTTTTTAATAACGTAGTTTTCTTTCTTCTCAGCAGAGTCTTTCTTAAGCTTCTCGCTGAAATCTACTTGGAAGTAGTGCTTTCCGTTCGCATCAGTTTTAGCTTCAACTTTAAGAACTGTTGGACGCTCAGTATCAAGAGTTGGAGTTACTTTAGTGTCACGGTTAACTTTGTTACCGCTGTAGTCTGTAACACCTTCAATTGTGATATTGTTTTCGCCCATGCTCAATGTGTTGCTGAAAGTAACTTTCAACTTGTTATCTTCGATCTTGTAAGTACCACTGTTGCTTGTGTTGTTGAAGTAAACTTTGTCGATCGAACGAATTGTTTCGTTGAACTCGATTGTAACTTCTTTCAAGTCGTTTGTTTTTGCAGAAGAAACTTCCGGTGCAGCTGTATCTTCAGTTACTGTGAATGTAGTGTCAGCAGGTACAGTTTTCAAACCAGAGAAGTCTTCAATGTTGCTTACAGTCAACTTGTGCTCACCAACTGCTACATCCGTAATTACGATTGCAACGTTAGGGTAAACGAAGTTTACTTGAGCACCGATAGTTTTGCCATCCACTTTGTAGTTAGCGGAGCTGTGCGCGCTACCTGGTTTAACCGGCTCAGAGAAAACAACCTTGAATGCTTTTGTTCCAAGACCTACTACTTCTTTAACAGTAGGAATTTGAGCATCGATTGGTGTGAACTTGATTGTTTGATCGAAAGTTTTAGAGCTGTCTTCGTTCTTAACGTTCTTAACTTTCAATTCTGTTTCTTTTTGGTTTACCAAAGAGCTCTTGTCATCTTGTTTCAACAAGATTGTAGCTACTTTTTTGTCAGCAGACAAAGTAACTTTTTCGATCTCTTTGCTATCTTTTACTTCGTAGTTTTCTTTGTTTTCTGCAGATTTTACATCTACAGTACCGTCAAATGTAACTACGATTTGTTTCAAGTTTTCTGCTTTAACAGACTCAACTTTTTGAGCTGCTGTTACAGTGTAAGTAACTTTGTGAGTGTACTCTTTGCCGGATTTAACTTTGAATTTAACTTCTGTTTCTTTGTTAGACTCAAGAGCTTTCTCCAACTTGTGAGCTACAACTTCTTTATCGGACATTGTGAACTCAACAGTTTTACCGCCATCAAGAACTTTATAAGTATCAACTTTTGGTCCTTGAAGTTGGTTGTAAGCAGCGTAAGCAGCGTCAAATACTTGACCGCGTGTAGCTACTGCTTTCCAGTTAGTGCTCTCAGGGAACACGCCAGCTTTAACAACTGCTGCTACATAGTCTTTAGCCCATGCAGATGCTGTGTTCTCAGAACCTTTAGGAAGCTCAAGTTTCAAACCTACAGCGATTACTTTTGCTACTTCTTGAACTGTGATGTTACCGTTCAAGTCGAACAATTTCTTCTGTGGGTCTTTACCGTTCATCAAGTTCTCAGCTGTTACAGCTTCTACGAAAGGAGCTGCCCAGTGGTTAGGACCGTAGTTTTTGTCTTTGTAAGTATGAACGCCTGTAACTTCTTTCAAGCCAAATACCTTAACAACAGTTTTCGCGAATGCAGCGCGAGTCATGTTTTTGTCAAGACCTGGAGTACCTTTGGAATCCAAACCGTTAACGATACCTGCTTTTTTCAATGCTTCGAATTTTTCTTCTGTAGTTTTAGCTGCTTCAGCACCGAAAGCTACGTTTGCGAACATAGAGAACGCCATAGCTACGGAAAGCAACAATGCTAATCTTTTTTTCATAACCTTTTTTTCTCCTCCTCTAAATACCTTTGTTTGTTGAGAGTTTTGTGTAGAAGTTTCATAGCTCATTTCCCTCATTCGCCGATTCACCCCCTTCCCAGAGTTTTGAGCGAATATATCCAAAAGGAAGTCTGTAACACGTGTCATGCCACAGAAACTTGTGAACAAAGGGAAATAATAGATAATGATGCCACTCTAGTCATTATACAATGACAGCAGACCAGCGTAAAGCATATTTTTGAGAAAATCAGGGAACAATAAGTGATTTTCGCCACTGTTTTTTAACTTCATGTTATTAAACGCTCGGTTTCATAAAAAGTTGCGCTATTCACGAAAGTTTTTTCGTTTTTTTCGCATCTTTGAAAACAACGAGCTAAAGTCCTATGATTTCCGTTCAAACTATATACTCGTTTGCTATACTAACGATATTAAATTACGTTCGTATTTATGTATGCATCTTTCATCTACATGTGATAGTATAGCGTGTTTGCAGCGTTTAGTCACGTTCTAATGATTTCCAATGCGTTACATTAAATCCACGTATAAGGAATTTTTACGTATTCAATACATCTAAGAAATAATTAGTATAGTTAACTACTATTAACTGCATACCATTAAGTCATAAGGCGGAGCCGAGCTTACTCGGCTCCATCTACTTACTACCCATTAACTATACATCTGAAACACAGTTTCTACATCTTAGGAAGCTTCTTCATATCTATCATAACATTAGCCATAATTAGTGCTGCATCGCCTCGCAGCATATTGGCATTAGGGTTGAACACATACTTCGTTTTTGGATTCTTAGGCTCCACAGGAATTCCTTTAATAAAGCCTTTCTTCGCAATTGCCAATACAGACGGTCGAGCGTAGTAATCCACTTTGTCAGCATCTTCAAAATACTTGAGCAAGTCTTTCTTTACCTTGTCAGGGTTTGTTTCAAGCTTCATATTCAATGCTTTAGCTATCATAACCGCAGCATCTTGACGCTGGATGGATAGATTCACACCAAATACTTGCGGCTCTACTCCACGAACAATCCCCTCACGAGCTGCCGTTTCAATATAACGGAAGTCATACAAAGCAGTCGTATTAATCTTGTTACGTTCACCAACTGGCGGTACGTACACATCGTTGAAATGTTGCGGACCGTCATAATTCAATGGAAGCTCTTTAGCACGGACCAACATACGAGCGAACTCTGGACGACTAACATATAAGTCTGTTCCAAAGGAGCTTAATGGCTGTTCAGCATTCATAACCCCTTTTGCAAAGATCGTTTCAATATGATCACGTGCATATGGGTGCTGTACAACATCAGGGTAAGAGTATCCCATCTTACCTACTACGTAATAACCAAAACGCTCAAACGGTACTGTAATCGTACGTTTTTTATTATCTACTACTCCACCGATATTTTCCCATTGTTGCAAATCTGGATCGAAGCGGAACACCGAAACAAGTCTACCGGCGTCTTGAGCTAAATTTTTATCATAAGACAAGGTAAGCTTACCTGCTTTAGATGGGACTAACTCTCTATCGTATCCACGATTATAGAACATAGGTATAGGTGAGCCTGGCAACTGATGCGGTTGGCTACCTTGTGGAATTGGATCATATAAATTATCCCCCTGAATAGTACCACTACCCGGAGTATTATTGTGAATATCATCAGCCATACCTGGATCGATCCAGAAGACCGAACTTGCTTTAATAAATCTTTCAGGGAAGCTCGCTCTAAAAATAGTTCCTGCTTGTATCAGTTCCAAGTTAAAGTTAGCAGGGATTGTTTCAAAGTCCTTACGATCAACAACACCATCATGTGGATTAGCTAATGCAAATAACATATTGTGTTCATTGTAAACTTGCGTTTTAAATTGCTCTGGTACATTGTGATCTTTACGTATTAAGTTCGTCCCTTTTGCAAGCGTAAGAGTTAATGTATTATCAAAGACTTTATGGGAATTTTTCATCTTCTCCATAAATTGCGCGCCTGGTATGGCAGTCGCTACATACTTAACGGTAAACGATTGCTTATAGCTGTCCTTACCTTTTGTAATAATAAATTCAATTTTGTTCTCACGATTAGGCTTAAGCCCCGTTACAAATGCTCTATAAGCATGTGGATAATCAATATTCTTATCATAATCCGGGTCGTAAGCAATTTTTTCAGCGTTAATCTTATTAATTGTTACTTTATCAGCTCCAGGCGAGCTAATAATAACTTCAACAAAATTCTGATTAACTACCCTTTGCTCCACAGACGGTTTAACAATGGAATATGGTAAATTAATTGGAACTACCTCTAGACGGTAAGAAGCACGTGGTCCACCTTCACCGTTGTTGTACACCGTCATATTAATAACGAGTGGACTTCCATCTACAGGAACCAAAATTCCGTCATCTTTGGAAGTAGAACTTCCGCCTGATCTGCCATCAGATGTGATAACAAACGAGAAGTTTTCATTTTCCGCATGATACGTAACAATCAAATTAGGATTTGGTGTCACATTATTATTTGGGATAATATCTTTGCTTCCGTTAATATCCTCAACCTTAAAGTTATGATCCAAAGACCAAACGATGTCTTGCTTAAGGCTTGGTGATTTAATGACAACTTTATAGTTATTAGATTGGTTGCTGCTTCTCAAATCATTAATTTTTTGTTCAACAGCCGATGCAGATTTACCCAAATCGATAAAGTCAAACGTTCCATAAACCTTAAGTCTATCCAAACGTGTCAGATAAACCGATCCCTGCTTCTCAAAATCAGCCTCGACATGCTTAGGGTTTACATTGCTTGCTTTTACGTTAAAAGGAAATACACCTGCTGTATTTGGTGCCGGAATAACAGGCAAGTTCGTTGGAATTAACGTAACAGTTACAGACTTCTCATAGAACGCATTTTTAGAACGGAACACAAATTTCAACTTATTGTCACCCGCATAAAGTGCTGCAAATGCTTTGTCTCTTTCAGCGTCATCCTTCAGAATGAATTTCGACTTGTCCGAGCCATCCATTATAAGTTCAATCGTCGTATTATTAATATAGAAGAATACCGATTTCTTAGTACCGTTATACTCGATCTCTTCTGGAGTAGCAATGTTAAAAAGCTGTCCTTTAAATTGACCTAACGCCTCAGTAATAATCTTTCTCTTACGCTGATCAACAGCCTCTGTTGTGTCGGTATAAATTTTCATACCGTCATGAATCGTATCAAACTTTACAAACGGCCCGTAAAGCATTGTAACTGTAACCTTTTTGATCTCACCGTTACTCGTCTTAAATTCAAGCGTTTGTTGACCCGTAATAGGAAGCTTTTCGAGTACGTAAATGAGACGCAGCATCGAAGTTGGTACACCGTTAATGTTATGAACTACAGTATCTGTAGCAACTGGATTGTCAGACAATTTAAAACCAGCTGTATAACTCTTGTTAAATGCATCTGTAACCTTATCGATCGTTACAGCTTGGTTAGATCCGTTAGGAATAAGAATTTCTACCCCTGCTGGAAGCGAAAATATTTCCGCACCCTCCATATTAGATCCTTGCAAAGACAACACTTCAGACGCATTCATGTTCGCGTTATAACCAGGCAAGTATTTAATCTCATGAATATAAGGCTTACTCGCATCCTTCAACGTAATGGAGAAGCCACCTTGAGATTCTTGGCTAGGCGGAACCGTTGACATGTTCGTACTGATTAACTTCAAGTGCAATTCCTTGTCATTTACCATTCTGCTCGATTGGTCGATATCAAATGAAAGTTCCATGAAAGTTGGGTTCACTTTGACCAATTGAACATTTCCAGCCGTTCCTGTTACCCCGTCAAATTCGTATGTGATTGTCGGGATCGGAGGATTAGCCGTGTTAGGGACAATCGGAATAAGTGCGCGACCGTAAATTTTCTTATCCGTACCCACTACAGCAGTTGAATTCGTAGCCAAGTCTACTTTATTACCCGCGTTGTCAAGCATGTGCACATCGACAAATGTTACGGTGTCGTTGTAAAACGCCAATTCTCTTGTCGTTTCTACCGCTTGATTTCCGTTAAAAGATTTAATGGTAACTACGTTTTTACCCTTGTTTACACTAATCGGTGAAGCAAAAAACGTATAATCATTTGCCTTAGCAACGTTAAACGTCCAACTACGTCCATTAACCGTAACTTGAACTTTATCTGCATTCGGCGCTTTACCGGAAATGCTGATATTTACGTTTTGACGTCCTTTTGATTGCGGCGAATGAACAACTGTTGTTTCTTTTTCCTTCAGGTCAAAATTGTAACCATCCAGCGTCGCCATCATATCGTACATGGTAGGTCCATTACGGTACTCAATAAAGATGGAGTCCGTTACTTGAGACGCTCCCTGCATTCCTTTAAATGTGATGCGATTCAAACCAGGGAACAACTGCAAATTAGGTATGCTAATCTGAGAACCGTTTAGGTTAATACCCGCTGTTTGCTCTTCCCTTTTGTCAATAATAGATTCCTGCGTACCATTCATCGTAATCTGATAAATACTGTACGACATCGTATTTCCGTTTACTCCGTTCAACGTACCGTTCAACGTAATGCGTTCGTTGTTCGTTACACGAGCGCTTGCCGGAGTGTACTGTTCGTTAGGAAAAATAAAAAATTGCGCAGCGCCAGCTGCTTCAGCAATCTTAGCAGCGCCGAATGGAATCGGCACAAGCGTAAATACTAACGCAACCGTAAGTAGAATAGATAAAAATCTTTTCAACGTAAAAGTCCTCCTTCTTATAATCGCCATCATAATTGTATGTAATATTTTATCGGTTTTCAGAGTCCAAATATTTAGTTAAATCCTTAAACTTTACACAGTTTCGTTCAACTGACCTATATAAATAAAAGCCCCTGTCTTCTCTCCTACCTTAGCAGGAAAGAAAACAGAGGCTCTCGCAGCTTTACAGCTGTTATCGCTTTATTCTGAACGTGAATCTGCTTGTTCCTTCACTCGCAAGCGATGTAAAAGATTAAGCACTGGACGTTTTGTCTTACTGACAAGTCCGATGATTTCGGCGCCCACTTGCAGTGCTACAAGCAAGACGCAGATGACGACGAACGTCACCCAAGTTGCATCATGCGATGCAGCTGCTGATTGAATGATGGCCAATACACCAAAGGAAGTGGCGATGCCATAAATAATTAAGACCGTCTTGCGATGGCTAAAGCCTAGCTCACGTAAACAGTGATGAAGATGCCCTTTATCCGGGGCAAAAATCGGCTTCTTATTGAGCCAACGACGTATTATAGCAAAAAATGTATCTGACAACGGAACACCGATAATTAACAATGGCGTAACGAAGGACATAAGTGCGATTTGTTTAAATCCAAGCATAGATAAGACGGCTAAGCTGAAGCCTAGGAACAAAGATCCAGTGTCACCCATGAAGATACGTGCTGGATGAAAATTAAAGAATAAGAATCCAATAATGCTACCGAGCAATAAAACACATAACAGGATGACGATAGGATTGCCCATAAAAATAGCCATCACAAGAATCGTTGCAATCGAAATTGCAGACACACCTGCAGCGAGCCCGTCCAATCCGTCAATCAAGTTGATGGCATTCGTCACACCGACAATCCAGAAAATGGTCAACGGTACAGCTAACCAAGCTTCCATGGACCAGTAACGGTCGCCGAACGGCACGTTAACAAAGTCAACTGTCAGGTCAAAACCAAACACAACAACACAAGCGGCAACAATTTGTCCAAGCAATTTCACCTTAGCAGACAACTCAAAGCGATCATCCAAGGCGCCAATCAGTACAATAACAAAACCACCAGCGAGAAGTGCTTTCACTAAACTTGCTTCACGCGTTGCGCTGAACAATAGGTCTGGCACAAATGGCATCATGGCCAGCAAACCGAGAACAAACGCACCGTAAATAGCAAGACCACCCATACGAGGCATAACACTTGTATGCACTTTGCGGGCATTAGGCACATCAACTGCGCCAACTTTAATGGCAAACTTCTTAACTAACGGCGTTAACCCGGTGGCAAGCAGCAAAGCTAGCAGTCCACCAATTACATATACGGTCATCATCGGTTTATTTTCAACCCCCATTTATGTTACCGGATTGAATTATACTCCGTTCAAATTAGAAACACCACCGCCGAAATGGTGCGCAATCTTACGAAAATGAAAGCTTAAACGATATTTCATTAACGTTTTATCACTTTTTGTTTATCTCGGATTACTTTCAGTGCAAATTTCGGTAACGCGAGCATCCGTATGAATCTTTTCGGCTCTCTAAGCAAGCGGTACAGCCATTCCAGCTTCATTCGCTGCATCCATACTGGGGCACGCTTCGATCTTCCAGAAATAATATCGAAGCTGCCACCAACACCCATCATCACTGGCACTTGCAGCTTATGACGATGCTGGGCAATCCACGGCTCCTGTGTATCAGCGCCACGTGCGACAAATAATAAGTGCGGGGCTGCTTCGCGAATTTGCTGAATAACAGCCTCATCCTCATCAGCGCGGAAAAATCCATCACGCGCGCCAACAAATTGAACTTCCGGATACTTTTCCTGTAACCGTTCAGCTGTCAGTTGAACCACTTCAGGTGAAGAGCCAAGCAAAAACACTCTCCAACGTTGGCTTTCCCCTACACGCATCAACTCATGCAGTAAATCAAATCCTGCAACACGCTCGGCTACCGGCTCGCCCGCAAAGTTGGCAGCCCACACAATGCCTGCACCGTCTGGAACGATTAGATCGGCTTGCTGCATAATGCGCATCCAATGATCATCTTCCAAGGCTGCCATCACCATAATGGGATTCGCCGTTACAACTTGAAGCGATTCACCGCTCGTTACTGATTGTGTTAAGTAATCGACCGTTTGCTTCATATTTAATTTGGAAAACGGAACACCATAAATCGGTACCGTTGGAATTTCGGCTAATGCACTATGGTTACTCGTTTGCTTCATCACTCATCACCTTTATCTCTTGTTACTCAGCCATTGCACGACTTGCTGGGCAGGCTCCTCTGCTTGACGTTTCAACTGTACAATGGCCTCATGATGCGAAATGCGCCACTCTTCAACGCCAACAAGTGTATTTAAAGCTTGAGCAGCCGCTAAGTCTGCATCCAACTGCTGCGTCGAACCGACTGCTTTTAAACCGAGACGGTGTAAAAATTGATCGATCTTAGGATCATAGGATATGCCTAACATCGGCACCTCCTGAGAAGCGGCATAAATCAACGAGTGCAAACGCATACCGATCAGTATGCGGCAGCGACTTACTTCCGCAAGCATCGCTTGCGGATGCTCAAGCGGAGGACAGAGACTCATGACTGAGCGTCCTTCATCAAGGGCAAGTCGATCCATAATGTATTGCGACGCTGCTTTGTCGGACTCGCCATGGAAAGGTAAGAAACGAATATGCACAGCTTGATCATGAGCCAACTTGTTCAGCATAGCCGCGATGGCATCCATGTCCGAACGGTCCTTATTCCAGAAACGTACGGAGACACCTACATATGGGCGCCCTTCCTCGTCAAAGCCACCTGCTCCTGGAGCAATGGAATCAGGTGCTACATTTTCCCCAGAAGCTGCGAATACATGAGCACTGCCACTTTCCATTCCTTCTGGCAAGCGCAGTCCCATTACCGGGTCAGGCACAACATTCACACCACTGCGCGCTATGCCCATCGTATTAAGCAATTGTGCCGACTCTTCATCGCGTACCGATACATAGGCAGCGCGTGAAAAGACATGGCGGATAGGCGCATAGAACGATTGTTTTTGAACAGGGCCTACGCCTTGCGCATAAATAAACGTCGGCTTGCCCAACATTTGCGCAAGCTTCAATACGGCCAAGTAATACGGTATCGTCTTTGCGCTTGTTGCATCTTGCAACAAGCTGCCTCCGCCGCTAATAAGTCCGTCGCAGCTGCGCAATGCACCAAATACGTCGCCCGGCTTCATTCGGTGTACGGCACGTACGCCGTACAACCGAGTTGTTGTCGCTGGATCGCCGGACAGCACAACCGGCTCAACCTTTACACCTTGTGCCTGCCCAGCGCGCTCTAGTGCAGTTAAGATAGACAGCAGTACTGCCTCGTCACCGCTGTTATTAAATCCGTAATAACCGGATATCGCTATAGTTTGATTTTTGGACGCCATGCATCCCAACACCTTTCTGCCACTGACCATAGAACAACACCCACAAGTCCAACTACAAATCCTAAACCAAGGCCCAATGCAGTACGAGCAACTGAAATGAGGACAGGAGTATGAATATGTGCAAACGTGTCAACCATCGACAATTGTCCTATTGCTGCAATGATGAACAAATACAATCCCCAGCGATAACGGAACGCGATAAATGCCCCCACTAAAAAGACAGGGTGAGCAAACATAAATTCTTTCATACGCGGCCGTACACCGAGAGTATCTTCAAGCAACCAACGGAATGCCAACTCCAATTGGGACGCTGAACCTGCATTACCTGTACGCGACATGTAGTATAGACCGATCACGCCAACAAAACCGCCTGCCACTACCCAGAACACCTTGATAGGCATGTTCAACCAACGTTTTGCCTCAGAAATAACAGACTCACCGCGATATAAGAACACGTACAGTGCCGTGAGCGCGATTGGCGCTAAGTGCAACAAGCTAACACCACGGAACTGAGTAATAACTAAGCTGTAAGTAATATTATTCAATAAAGCAATAATGTATGGTACAGCCAGCAATGAAATAAGTGCAGTGCGTAGGAACAACGCCGAAGCTAGGCCTACACGCGCACCAAATGCCTTAACATTTGAGCTCATCTCAATGCGGCGAATGGCGAGTACCATCGCAATCGTCGGTGCACTAATGGAGACCCCAAGCGCTAATGCCTGCTCCATAATAACCGGACGAAGCACGTACAATCCTGCACACCCAATTGCACCCAGTACAAATGCCGGGAGCATAACATAAGGGGCAAAGTACGATATTAACAGCGCGATTAACGCAACGCCGCCCAATACGACAATCATTTTGGCATAACGTTGCCAGCCTGCATCGTGAACTTCGAACGGAACCGCTTGTCCAAACGTAAAGCCGTTTCCTTCGATCGCAGCTAAAGCATGACCAGGCTCTTTCAAGCTATTGATCAAGTTGTCAATGGAATGTACAATTTCAGCTTTGACCGTATCTTTTTTCACAGAAGCATTTAAATAAATCATCCGAATATTGCGATCTTTAACAGCTAATCTCATGCGATCGCCTAATACGTCAGGTTCATTAAATGACTCCTGCTCGTTGATGGAGTGAATTCGCGCTACATTATACTTTGTCATATATGCAAGCTTGTTCATCCCTTGCTGCGGCGATTTCAAGCCTTCTATCGCTGCAACACCCATGTCGTATTTATTCAACAAGCCTGCAAAGTTAGCCAAGCTCTTCATGTCTGCGTCATCGTTAAAACCTTTGACAGCATCCCCGTCAAACAAAATACGTTTTACACCAAGCTCTTTGTAACCCGCTAATAACTCGTCCACGACTGCTTCATTATATTGCAATGTATCTGAAATACGCGGCACGATTGTAAAACCTTTGGAACGCAGTAGTTCAACTGCTAATGGATCTTGAGGCATCGGCTTCAGCACTGCGCTTTCGCGTGGCGTCTCAATAATCAGACCGTTTTTACCCTCAAACTTCCAAAGCTTTACGTTAATGCCTAATCGGATAAATGTCTTTTCAATTAGTGGTGATAATTTCGATTCATCTTCAGACGACAAAAACAGTACATACGTATAGTTTTCATCTTTTGGCGGCACTTTCCCTTGTAGCATGAATGCCTGTTCAGAAGTGTACATCTCAATTCGCTGCGCTGTTTCCAGTTCAATTAAAGAACTTTCAAACATCGCCATTGATTGGACGCCTGCTTCTTTTAAACGATCCAATTGTTCATTAATAAACAATGAAGGTTGTGGCATTAATCGTGAAATATCGACTAAATCTCGATAGTCAAACACCAGTTCAACCTTGTTAGCTGTCTCCTCAGTCTGAACACGCTGCACTGCAATTGGCAAAGCAGCTACTAAACCGACGATAACGAGTAGCCAAAGCCATTTCTTTGTCCGTCGATTCCAATTTTCTAAAAGTTGCAACACTTGATTCCCTCCTTGAATCCACCAATGCCGACACGATTCTCAATAACCTGCAATACCTTATCCAACATTAACCGAGGTTATGTGAGTCTGTTCGACATCAACGGCCGATAGACCTCCCTTGCGGCAGGCCTATTACCGCTTATATATCATACTGTGTAAATGCTTTACTTATATGGTGTCCTGTTTTGTTGAAAAGACTATTCGCGATCGACAAATGCAAACATCATTTCACCTTCAGCAACAACACGATCTCCCACTTTAGCGATCGTTGTCCCTTTGCCAATCGTTCCCTTTAAACGCGTAATTTCTACGGTTAACGTTAATTGGTCACCAGGTACAACTTGTCCGCGAAAACGGAAATTGTCCAATCCCGCCAACATGCCCAACTTATCTTTGTATGCATCTAGTTGCTTAATGGCAACAGCACCGACTTGAGCTAAAGCTTCTGTAATAAGAACTCCCGGCATGACATTATACTCTGGAAAATGACCTTGGAAAAAAGGTTCATTAGCAGATACATTTTTGATACCAACCGCTTTTTTACCTGGTTCAAACTCCACTATGCGATCTACTAACAGAAAGGGGTAGCGATGGGGAATAATGTCTTTAATTTGTTCAATGTTTAGCATTGATTACACTCTCCTTAATGGCTATAGCGTTCTTCATGCGCATTCCCTTTGAATAAAAGTGGGCACGCATGCCAAAACTAAGAATATCCTTCTTCGGACTGCAGACGTGAAGGTTGAGATAAGGAGCTTTCCCTAAGGTGATGTGGTACCATGCCACGTATAAACGGGAAGCTCTTTTTGCTTTTTACGACCCTAAGCCTTTTTGTATGACGCGTTTATGATGCACCAACACTTCGGTTCAACCTGAAAAAATGAGTGGTATAAATAATGGCCGTTATAAAAGAAAACGCGATAACCACCCACAGCAACTCTAAATGGTACGGCCAAGCAAAATAAACAAACAAAATGGCCAAATAAAAAAGTGCAGTCGTTAGTTTACCCATCCAATTTGCTGGCACCGTCTTCTTTCCACGAAAATGAAAAAGGGCCGACCCTACAATCATGCCTGCATCGCGAATAAACACAGCAATTGCCGCTGACCAAGGCAAATGACCTCCCCATAGCAAAGATATGATGACAGTAATCATCATCAATTTGTCTGCTAACGGATCGAGCATCGCCCCGAGCATCGTTACTTGATTATACTTACGCGCTATGTATCCATCGAGCACATCTGTACAACCAGCTAACAATAATATGCCAAATGCAGTGTACCGCTCATCCATAAAGAACAGAACCAAATAGATGGGGATTAGAACGAATCGAATCAAAGTTAGTAAATTCGGTAAATTCAACCCTAAAACCCCCATTTACCCCCAGTTTCAAAGTTCCTCCAACTCATTATACATGTCCCACCTTAAAAATAAAACTGCACAAAAAATCCCCGTCATAGCGGGGATTTCAATCATTCATGAACTAGCCGAACGCTAATTTGAACAGGTTTAGCCACGTATTTATCTTTAACGCCTCAGAAAAAGTACCATTGCCAACCGTCACGTAACCGACAACCATGCCCGAATACAGTGTCAGCAGACATATTAATGGTACGATTACTAATCGAAATATCCACCTCATACGAGGGGATAGACGGCGATTTTGTTTTTGACTATTTGAAGATTCGTCTCTTCTGCCACGCTCTGCTCTACGAAGGCGCGATGAGCGCGTCTGATTGGGAAGACCATCCTCATTATGTGTCCGTGTTTCTCTACTCATTTCTTCACCTACTTCGCTTATGCCCGCAGGTTGTTAGCCAGCCCCCACATCGAATCACCAGACGTGAGTGCACGTGCTGACATTTGATAAGCTCGCTGAGCTTGAATTAAGTCAGTCATTTCGTCGGTAAGCGTAACATTAGAATGCTCAAGCATACCTTGACGGACACTCGCTGGAGCCATGCCACCCGGAGTTGCTGCCACTAAATCAAGGTCTTGCACGACGATATTACGGTTCACATTAGCCGGTAGTACATAATAGTTATTTTCCGTTTGCACAAGAAGTTCTGGCTTTTGCGGTTTCACAACCTTTATCGTCCCGACTAAAAGAGGTGCTTGTCCTGACTTTACCTCGTATACACGGCCTGCGGTATCAACCTGCATATCATAACCTGCACGAATGCGGATTTCAACATTGTTCGTATCCAACACACGGTGACCTTGCTTCGTTGTCAGTACCGTTTCGGTACCGTCAGGTGAGAGTTGAAAGTTACCTTCTCGAACCCAAGCTGGTCCATTCGCTGTCTCGATTTCAAACATCGCGTTGCCCTCAATAGCAAAATCGGTACCTACGTTCGTCGTCACGAGTTCACCTTGACTAAAGTCGCGATTGATATCGTTCAACATCGAGCCATAACCCATCGTGTATCCTAGTGGGGTAGCTCGTCCCGGCTGGCGGTAATCTTGGTCATGTTGACGAACATTCGTTAATACATCAGCAAAAGATGCTGTCTTCCGTTTATAACCGTTCGTGTTGATATTAGCCACATTATCGGCGATAACATCCATCTTCCGCTGCAAGCCATACATCGACACGGACGCGGCAATCATCGATTGATTCATGTCGTTCCTCCTCTGATTCATTAATCATTTTTTCAGGTCGATAAACCTTGCTTAAACACGGCCGATTTCGTTCACCGTTTTTTCTAACGTTTTATCAAAAAATTGAACCATCTTTTGATTGGCTTCATACGCACGGAATGCCGACATCATATCAGCCATGGATTGAGTTGGATCGACCGTCGAACGTTCCAGGTAGCCTTGACGCACTTGCACCTGCAAGCCATCTACACCTGTGAAGTTGAAAGGCGTTCCCTGCTGTGCCCCATCTTCGAGGCGATAGCGCCCATTGCCCTCACGAATTAATTCGTGCGGATTATCAAAGCGAGTAACGAGCAGTGCTCCATTTGGAACTAACGCACCGGTCTCCGCATTTACGAGACGTGCTTGTTCATCTAGCGCAAGTTGTGACATAGCTACACCTGTCAGAACGATCGGTGTGTTGTTGCGATTAAGCACGAGCGCTCCATCCGCTGTTGTAAGCTGGTGTTGCTCATTTAAACGAAAAGAGCCGTCACGTGTGTATCTAATCTGTTCGCCATCTTGTACCGCAAACATCGCCTGTGGTTGATACGTCACATTGCCTTGATCGTCCACTGCTTTGCCCGATGCGTCAAAAGCCATACCAGGAACTTGAATGTCTGAGAGCAACGCGAAATCGCCCGCTTGATTCGTTTGCATCAAATCTCCTTGTAGAAAGGAAACCCGGCTCTCTTCAGCAAATACACCCGTGTTAAGACGTCCAATCTGTTTGCCTGCTCCTTTGTCATCGCCCATAAGATTGATGAGCATTTCAGGAAACGAGCGGGCAACACCTGTAACCGACTTATACCCTGGAGTATTCATATTACTTATATTGTTCGTAATCGTATCGTGACGACGTTGATGAGTCGTCATTCCCGAAGCTGCTGTATACAGACCTCTCAACATGTTAAGAAACCTCCCGGTCTACCGATTTATATAACATATATCGGTTTATCAGAAATTTTTCTTAACTACTTTATCTAAATTATCAAGCATGATGCCTGTCCCTTTTACAACGCAATGCATTGGATCTTCCGCAATAAGCACCGGCACTCGCAATTCTTCTGCCAACAGCTCGTCCAATCCATCAAGCAATGCTCCACCGCCGGTTAAAATAACACCACGATCGATAATGTCCGCCGACAACTCCGGCGGAGTCCGTTCCAATACCGATTTGGCAGCAGCTACGATGGAAGACACAGGGTCCCAAAGGGCTTCACGAACCTCATTTGACGTAATGGATACCGTAAATGGCAGCCCGGATACCATATCACGGCCACGAATATCCATTTCTTTGATTGTGCCATTTATCCGGACGGTACCGATCGTCGTCTTAATATCTTCAGACGTACGTTCACCGATCAGCAATTTATATTTGTGCTTAATGTAGCGCATGATAGCACTGTCAAACTTATCACCAGCAACTTTAATAGAAGAGGCGGTCACAATATCGCCCATAGACAATACAGCTACGTCCGTTGTTCCGCCACCAATATCAACGACCATGTTGCCGCTAGGTTGGAAAATGTCCATACCAGCGCCGATTGCCGCCGCTTTAGGCTCTTCTTCTAAAAACACTTCCTTAGCGCCACTGCGTTCCGCTGCTTCGCGAATCGCTTTCTGCTCTACGGAAGTGATGTTCGTCGGGGCGCAAATTAAGATTCGCGGATGCGAGTACCAATTGCGACCACCGACGCGTTGAATAAAGTGCTTCAGCATTGCCTCCGTAATCTCGAAGTCGGCGATAACACCGTCTTTGAGGGGGCGAATTGGGATAATGTTACCAGGGGTACGTCCGACCATTCTACGAGCCTCTTCACCAACTGCCAATACGCGCTTTGAATCGCTTTCAATGGCAACAACTGACGGCTCGTTTAACACAACCCCTTTCCCTTTGACGTGAATCAGAACGTTCGCCGTTCCTAAGTCAATTCCGATATCCTTGCTAAACATAGGTTCGAGAGCCTCCATAATCATTTTAATCAGTAATATATCGATGATTTCCGACCAAATCCTGCAAAATATTTACTCATCGTTTACCATATCATACTACATGCTCTCGGTTCAATGCATATATTATCGATTAGTGCGGTATAGGATTAGCTTACGTCACACCATGTTCACGCAAAGTAAAATTTGGATATTACATACAATAATTTCGTTTAAAAAAGTTAGGACTTACCCGCAGTGAGTACTTCTCGTTTTTTCGTACTCGTCTTCTTATATTTAATCTTGGTCGCTTCCCCACCACGCAAATGACGAACGGACTTATGATATTCGAGAATGTGCTTCACTTGGTCCGCCAAATCGGGATTAATCTCAGGAAGCCGTTCGGTTAAGTCCTTATGCACTGTACTCTTGGACACGCCGAACTCTTTGGCGATTGTGCGAACCGTATGCTTAGTCTCAACGATGCAGCGGCCAATTTTAATGGTCCGTTCTTTGATGTAATCGTGCACGTTCCCGCCTCCCTACTCGGTTTAATTGGTACATTATATGAGGGGGCGGCCCACTTATGCGTTGTAACCAAGCCTGACAAGCTCGGCTTAACCGATTATTTTGCCAAGTTCGCATGTAGCAGGATACGGACAAGGGTCAATTTTTCAAAATAAAAACGGCGGGAATGTTCATCCCACCGTTATCGTGTATATAGAAGTACCTTCTCTTCACTTCTAATCCACCACGTGTATTTTAGTTTTTAGCTAACAGCGTAGTTGGGTTTACAGGCTTGTTGTCCTCATAAACTCCGAAATGCAGATGGTTTCCTAAACTTTTCTCCATCTCACTCCGACCTGCTTTGCCGATGACGTCGCCCTTCTTGACTTCGTCACCTTTTTTCAACGTCACATCAGTCAAGCTTTGATATACGGTTTGAACTCCGTTCCCATGGTCAAGCTCGACAACTTGTCCCATAACGGGGTTATGCTCTGAACGCGTTACTTTGCCACTTAAAGCTGCCAGTACATCAAACGGTTGCTGATCTTTACGTGCAAGATCGATACCGACATTCGGTGTAAATGTTTGTTTGTACTCAACTGTTGCAGCCACTTGCTCTTCTTTTGAAGCATTTGCATCAAAGAAAGACATAACGACCTCAACATCTTGCGCGTTCGCTACCGGCCATCCAAGCGCTTCGGTGGAAGCTATAACTTCTAACGCTTGGCCTTCACCTTTTTCCGCTGTGCCTTGGCCTACCGTTTGACCAGCTGTCTGCTTCGCTCCTGTGTTCGGATCGAGCGGCTTCTGGTTCGCACCTTGGTAGACCCACACTAACGTTAAGATGATTGCTGCTGCGGCCATGTAAGTTGCTGGGAACACCCATTTCTTCGCCAACAGCTTTCTCCAACCGGAAGTGTGAACCGCTTGTGCTTGTGTCCCCTCATGCTTAGGAGTTTCTGGCGTATTTGCTGTATGTGTTGTATTCGTAGATGAACTTGATGTCGTTTGGTCTTTTGAGTTTTGATTTTGGTTTTGTTCACTCATTTGTGATCACCTCAGTAACCAGTGTTACCGCGGCTATCACTTTTATACACACCATTTGCTAATTTTTAAGTTTTGAAGCTAGTACGATATGAATTTTAAACGTTCCACCTGTTAATGCCTTATTTGTCATCCTATTTAATTAATATCGTTTAATATTTTTGAAGCCTTAGCGAATTCCACTTCTTTATAGTAGTAAGTCAAAATATGAGCCGCATTCAATCCTTTCTTCGCTAACCCTTGCGCTCCGTACTGACTCATCCCTACACCGTGGCCGTATCCGTAAGTCATAATAAGCAGTTCGTTCCCATCCAACTTCCACTCTATTGCACTAGAACGTAATGCCAGCTTCTCTCTTAATTCTCTCCCTGTAAATGTATAGGTGCCGACGCGAGCCTTGGCTACTCGTTTCCCTTCGGTATAGGCTAAGATGCGCAAATGGTCTGTGGATGCTGAAGAAAGGATAGCTGCCGAATCTACTGTTGCTTTGGACTTCGAAGCTTGTTTAAATGCAGGTACAGATTGAATATCTATGCCAAGCTTGGCTAGGAAGGTGCCTACATTCAATCGCACCGTCTCTTTGTAGCGAGGTGATATATGTTTGTCCCACGGACTTGGTACGCTGCGCAAGTAGGGAATAGGATTGCGCCAGTAATCCTCCGCATTTTCGGTAAAGCCGTTACTAGTGGAAAAAAACGATGCGATGATCGGCTCGCCCTTATAGGTGAGCACGAGGTCGCGTGTTTCGTCGATGGCACGATTCAGCTTTGTCGTTGTACTATCGGGCAGTTGGTTTAGTTTGGCGAGAGGCAAGTATGCTTGGTGAGTAGTTGTGCCCGTTACGTCAGCATTTGCGCCAGCGGCTTGCGGTAATCCGCTGCGGTCTTGCTTCACTAGGCGGCGGACGATATAGGTGCGGGTGGCAATGGCCTGTGCTTTGAGCGCTTCGAGTTCAAAGCTGGCTGGCATCTCCGCTGCGACGACGCCGCGTACGTACTGCTCCAGCGCGACTGTTTCTATGCGCTGCTTGTCCGGTAAATAGACGCGAACTTGCTGCTCTGTGAAAGCGGTGCCCGTTGTATCAGGTAGCGAAGTATTCGGTGAGCTTAGCTCCGATTGCTTTGAGTTGGGTTGTCGCTGACCATGTATGTCGGGCTCAGTAGAACTCAGGTTAGCCTTTTTCGATCCATGCGAGTTGGTGTTCGTTTCGACGAAAGCCTTCTGCCCATCTGGTGCTGACGGCGGATTTTCAGGCCCAGTTCTTTCATTCGTACCCATTCCAACTATACTGGATACATCCTCATTCAAGAGCAGCGGTGGGACGAGGAGAGAGAATATCATCAATGTACATCCAAGTACCATCACCATCTTGATTCCAGGCATTAGCGAACGATTGCTAGAGCTTGACCGACTCCACAGCCCATTACGCCGTCTCACGCCTAAGCGCCAATGAAATCCACTTTGCATTTTATATATTTTCCACCACTTTTTTATAAATGAGAGCATAACTCCTTTCACCTCCTACTTTTTAATTTACAATTAGAAGTCTCGTGATTTCTTAACTCGTTCTTGTTTAAACTATGTTAATTTAGTAGATAGTAGAACCTCGTGCTTTTAAGTGTGGCCCTACCATTTCATTTCATTGCCTTCCATATATATTCACACAAAAAGGGCGTCTCAACAGTCATTAAAATGACTGCCAGACACCCTTCTCTCCATGTTGGCAAACAAATAGGTTTGTTCTTGTGTGACGGAGGTCCAAAAACGTAACCCCTCATTGGTTATTCTCCGAAATCGTCCGAGTCCCTCTAACTTACTTCAGCACCGTAACACTCAACGATGCGCTCTTGCCACCGTAAATAAACTTTACCGATGTCGTTCCTTTACTTAAAGCTGTTACCGTACCATTTTCCACCTTTACAATGCTCTTCGAAATTTTCACTATAGCTTGCGACGTGACATTGACCGTTTTGCCGCCACTGTACACGGCATTTACTTGATAGGTAGAAGCTTGATTAGCAGCCAGCTTCATCTTCGTAGGCGACACCGTTAGCTTCACAAGCTTCGGACTAACGTTAACCGACACTTCAAAGGTTCTGCCTTGGTACGTACCTACTACTATCGTCGAACCTTCGCCGATAGCTTTGATCGTGCCGCTCTTGCTTACTTTTGCAACAGACTCATTGTTGGACTTCCATTGGATGTGCTGATGAAGCGTAATCTTCTTGCCGCTGCTATAAACACCGAATAACTTAATCTGTTTCGTAGCTCCTGCAATCAGATTCGTACTCGTCGTCTCCAAATTGTAGCTCGTCAATTGTTCATTTACCTTAACCGAGATAGAAGCCGTCTTACCACCAAAAGATACACTTACCGTTGCACTTCCCGGGCTCACAGCTCTCACTTGCCCAGCAGATACTTGAACAACTGCCTTCGAAGTCTTAATCACAGCTTGCGTCGTCACATCCGTAATTTTTCCACCTTCATATACGGCCTGAACAGTGAAGGAAGCCGACTGTCCTGTAGAAAGGTTCATGCGAGCAGGCGTAACAACCAACTTCTTCATTTTCGGCGTAACTTTCACTGGAATTTGAAATGTGCGATCACGGAACGTTCCAACTAAGTTAGTCGTTCCCTCCGCAATTCCCTTAACCGCGGTACCGCGAACAGTAGCGACTTGCCCGTTGCCCGATGTCCATTTCACTTTGCTACCTAAAGAAACCTTTTTACCACTGGCATAAATGCCATTTACTTTAATCGTTGTAGAAGAGCCCGCACCAATCGTAATTGAACTAGGCACAATTTCATAATTAGCAAAATCGTCTAGAATCTTAACCTTGACCGAGATGGTCTTGTTATTGTAGGAAGCTTTCAACGTCTCAGATGATGCAGCCATTCCTTTTACTTTACCTCCGGAAACGACTAGCAATTGCGAACTTGTATGCCATGTTACATCTTTCGTTACATCTACCGTCCGCCCATCGGAATATACAACTGATATGACAGGGAGTGCCGTCTCCTTACCTACTGCCACTTCCAAACTGCTCAACGATGCTTTTAACTTAAATGTTTCCTTTGCGCTCGCAGCTAACAACTGCTCACCAGATATAAAACTAACAAACAGCATAGCAACGAACAGAGCGACTACCAATCCGCCCTGTTTCCGTAAACGTTCATGTAATGCTTGGACTACTGATCCCATTAAAAAATAACTCCTTTCGAATTTGAGTGGATGGCCAATGGCCTTCAATAGCCTTCAATAGCCTTCAATAGCCTTCAAAGACCTTAAACGACCTTCATTGACCTTCAATCACCTTATACGCCCTACAAAGATCTACAAAGATTTACAATGTCCTACTATATATAACGAACGATTCCACTCTTTTTTGAATACCTGAACAGTCATTTTTACAAAAGAGCCAGTAACCTGTAATAAAAAATGAACACCGCCGTTTAATAAATAGAGGCTTAAACATAAAAAAAAGACCGTCTCATAAGAGACAGCCTGGTTCACCCTATATTAAATACAGTTATTTATTTACGTTTAGTTATGCCCACGTCGGCTGAACGTTAAGAAGTTTACCTTCCGCTTCAGCTTTCGTAGATTCTTCTTCTAAGGATACGCGGTAAATGTCAGCACCTAATGCAGACAATTTCTCCGCCAAATGAACGTAGCCACGATCAATATGATGAACGCCGCCTACTTCAGTTGTACCTTCCGCTACCAAACCAGCGCAAATCAGCGCTGCGCCTGCGCGCAAATCAGTCGCACACACTTTCGCTCCAGTAAGCTTTACTTTCCCTGGAACGACAGCCGAACGGCCTTCAACTTTAATATTTGCGTTCATTAAATTGAACTCATCCACATGCATAAACCGGTTCTCGAACACGGTTTCTGTCACGACGGAAGCACCTTCCGCTACGAGCAGCAGCGCCATCATTTGCGACTGCATATCCGTAGGGAATCCTGGATACGGCAATGTCTTCACATCAACCGCTTTGAGTGGTTTGTCCGCGCGCACGCGAATACCGTTCTCATCAGGTTCGATCGTTACACCCATTTCCTCCATCTTGGAAATGACCGGACCAAGGTGGTCAGCGATCGCTCCCTCTACATATACGTCTCCACCCGTCATTGCAGCGGCAACCATATATGTGCCCGCTTCAACGCGGTCAGGAATAACGACATGCTCAGCAGCACGCATACGTTCTACACCTTCGATACGAATAACACCTGTACCTGCACCACGAACTTTAGCGCCCATTTTGTTCAAATAGTTCGCCAAGTCAACGATTTCAGGTTCACGCGCAGCGTTCTCAATCGTAGTCGTACCTTCTGCCATCGTTGCAGCCATCATAATGTTCTCTGTAGCACCAACGCTTGCAACGTCCAAATAAATTTTTGCGCCCTTTAATCGGCCATTAACTTTAGCTTCAATATACCCTTGTCCGAGTCCGATCTCAGCGCCCATTGCCTCAAACCCTTTAAGGTGCTGATCAATCGGTCTTGTGCCGATAGCACATCCGCCCGGCAAGGAGATGCGTGCATGTCCTGCGCGCGCCAACAGTGGACCCATGACGAGAAACGACGCTCGCATTTTGCGAACGAATTCATACGGCGCTTCATGAGAATGAAGCTGCTCAGCATTAACTCGCATCGTTTCATTGGCATATGTAATGCTGGCTCCCAGCTTGCCCAACACATTTTGTATCGTCTTAACATCGTCTAGTGGGGGTGCGTCGTGAATTACGCTAACGCCCTCTTCTCCCAATAACGAAGCAGCGATGATCGGTAGCACCGAATTCTTCGCTCCACTTACGCGAACTGTGCCCGTCAGTCGTTTGCCTCCGCGGACGATAAATTTGCTCATCATGTTTCCCTCCGCGCTCTTTTTCGCCCCATCATCTATATCCTTAAATCGAAACAGCAGCGTTATCACCATTGCGATCGAACTTACTGTTTCATCGAGCTGAATAAGTCGAGTATACGTGAATAATTATACTTAAGCTTATTCAACTAGAAAAATGATACTCTTTTTGTCACCCAAATTCCATAATAACATCGCATTGTAGAGATGGACAAGCGTTATTTTTGTCAGTTGTATGCCACATTTTTCTTGGTTGCCTTATCCATTGTTTACAAATTGCGTCGATGTTATTCGACAAATCCAGCTCCGCCGCTATTCATGTCGAATAATCGGTTTGTTTATTCATGATGACTCTTAACCACGAACAATTCCGTCAAAACAGCAAGCGCAAAGAGTTTGTCCAACCCCAATACTCGATAAAAAACTGCGCCACCGCACGTCCGACAATAATCGCCAGCAGTAATTGCAGCATTTTTCCCCGAGGTCCTTGGGGATGGCGTATAAAGAGGTCAAGCTTCAAATGTTGCAGCGACCACCAAGCGACAGCAATGCACATGAGCGTAATAAGCATGCTCAGTAATCCACCAATCCCGAGGGATGTCGTCACTTGATTCACTTGATCCAGCTCATTCATACTGATTACCTCCTTGTATTTCTGAGATGATTGTGGAATCTTAATGGCTTTTCAGCTTTTGTGGTTCAGCTATCGGTTCACTTGTCTTTACAAAAAAATGATAAAACCGTGTATCAAATTTATAGTTTGTATTTAAGCGAATATAATACGTTCCGGGTACCAATTTGACATCTGCTTTCACCGATGTTTCACCGTATTGGTTACGCGCAGCCCCAAGTTGCTTCTGCTGCTTATCCATAATGACCATGGAAACGGTCCGGTTCGACGGCAAATTGTCCACTTGAAACGCCCCCTGTAGGAGCTTATCTGTACGGAACTGAAACCAATCCGTATCGTTATCATGGGCAAACACACCCGTATATTCGGTTCCCTCACTAATCGTTACCGCTTGATACATTTTGTCGTTTGGCTCATGAAGATCCGTGTGCTGCGTAATGAATTCCACGTTCAACTTATACCCCCCTGCTGCGGGAGACGGGCGCGCTGTAACTGCATTTTGCGCTAATATATAATATTTTCCTGGCTGCAAATCAGGCAGGACAATCATCTCTGATTGACCTTCATCATGATCATCGATCCATTGGGGTTCAAATGAGCTTCCAGAAGCGCTCCTTAACTCCAACGCAGGATCAATGCGTACGGTATCGGATGTCATTTTCAACCGCAAAGTCCCTTTCGTTGGCACTTGAATGACATACCAGTCCATATCACCTACATGACTAAATGTTCCTTCCACCTGCTGTGCGCGGGCAGATAACGTATAGGCTTGAAACTGCTTATCGTTCGGTTCAAACGGATCAGCATGCACAATAAACCGCGAAGCAAGCTTGTATGTTAAAGCAGATGACTCCGAGTTGGGGTCCATCACAACTTTAAGCATGTTCTTTCCCTTTTTCACAGGGATAGAAGTCACTTGATGTCCGAGATTACGATAAGTCGTTCCCGACTTTCGATCACCCACATAGTGGGTTACTCGCGCTTTAGCCGTGCCACTTACTCGCTGATACTGAAGGGAAAGTGTGCCGTCATATGGTGCATCAAACGTATACCAATCTCGATCCTTCCCATCAGATAACACACTACTTAAAGAAGTATCGATCGGAAACAGCTGCGCTTTACTACGCAACTCATGCGTCGCTAGGGCATCATCCGTCGGTGGTGTCGTTAACGCCTTGTCGGCACGCACTAGACCGAAGCCGCTTTTGTAATCTCGGCCCTTTTCCTCAATATCTTCAGCTGTCGCCTGCAAATGCTGCCTAATTTGATACGGCTTTAAATGCGGATGTCTGCTCCAGACGAGAGCTGCAACACCCGCAACTTGCGGAGCAGCCATCGACGTGCCTTCATCTGCTTTGTAACTACCACCTAACCAAGTCGTAAACACATGCCACGGTGCCACGAGGTCAACCTCTGCTCCTGTATTGGAGCGCGGCTCCACTTTTTTTTGCGGCGTCATACCGCCAACCGCTAACACCGTTGGGTATGCCGCTGGATATTTGACAGCTACTTTGTCCTGATATAAAACACCGTCATTCCCCGTGGCTGCAATCAGTAGTACGCCTCTTTTTTCGGCATAGTTAACAATGTCCTGCATATAGGGCGAATATCGGTACAGCCCGACCGACATGACGACAATTTTGGCACCGTGATCAACTGCATATATAATCCCTGCACCAAGCTTATCTTCATCGCCAGATCCACGATCATCGAGCGCCTTAATCGGCATAATACGGGATGACCACATGACTCCAGTCGTCCCTTTGTTGTTATTGCCTACGGCGGCCAGTACTCCAGCCACACTCGTGCCATGTCCGTTATCATCTTGCGGCGGACCGCTCTCAAGCAAATTTACACCTTTAACTAAATTCATTTGTAGATCGGGGTGATCCAAATCGACCCCTGTATCCACTAACGCAATCGTAATATGTGAATTGCCCCGTGTTCTTGACCATGCGCGATCCACACCAATTTGCCGTAAATAATGCTGTTGACCGTACAGGACATCATTCGGCCTAATCGAACCTAGCATTTTATTCAGTTCGGGTTGATCGAGCAGTTTCTTACTAACCGGACTCAACGTATTCACCTGATGGTTCGGATGAACGTACTCCACGTGCTTGGACTGCTTAAGCGCAGATATCCAATCCTCCAATACAGAGTCACTATTCGGCCTTATCACGCTAATCCCAACTTCAGGCTGTTCATCTATGAGTTCACTTTGCGCCAAAAGACGTTCATCCTTGTTTCCATGCTTCCATTTTACAATCCAAGAAGTCGCTGCCGTGTTATGCTGCGCATCCCCTGCACCTGTTGATTGATCCACGTACTTCATCCAAGGGGGGTTAGAGCTGGTTGCGTCTCTTTGGCCAAATTGACCAATGATGGACCAAGTCACAAATAGTGACATAAGAACCAGTGCTGCAATTAAGCACGACATACGGGCACGACGCCATCGTATCATCATTTATCCCATCCAATATGCTTCAGTGTGGCGTTTTTGCCAAGTTAATTACATTCGCCACCAGATGGGGGATTCCTTTTAAAAAGAGTAATTTTAGGTAATTTGAACTAGAGGTCACGAAGGCGCTCATAAGCATCATTCAGAAAAAAATAGCCTGCGAAAATTGCCCCAACTGAGCAACCGCAGGCTATTCTTTAACACCCCTGTGAAACACTATCTCACAAATAAATCAACCGGAATCGAAAACGCTGTGTTTACGATTGTTAAAAATAAGTTCGGGAACGCGCCTAAAGCGATCACGGCGAGTACACACACCCCAATGACGATGCCATGAGGAACAGCGATGCGCACCTGCTCATCCGTCCCTGCTCGCATATACATTTGGCGAATAAAGCCGAAGTAAAAATAAAACGAAATGACGCTTGTTACCATAATGACAATCGCAATCCAGACCGCATGAGTGCTGACAGCCCCCAATATGATGAACAACTTGCCGAAAAATCCAGCCGTAATTGGAATGCCCGCCAACGAGAGCACAAATACAGTCATGGCCGCCGCTAACCATGGTGAGCGATGGTATAAGCCTGCATAGCCTCGCATCTCATCGTGTCCGCTTGACCGCTCCACTACCATTAACACTGCGAACGCACCAATGTTCGTGAACATGTATGCGAACAAGTAGTAATAGAATTCGGAGAAGCTTGAGGAGTGCAGCGTATTCACACCAATGATATTAATACCGATCGGTACGAGCAAATAACCTGCATTTGCTATACCTGACAACGCCAGCAGTCGTTTGGCATTCGCTTGCCGCAGCGCCATCGTCGTTCCGATAATCATCGAAGCAGCTGCCACACCAAGAATTAGCGTTGATAAGTCGATGAAAATAATAAAGCCTTCACCTAACGCAAAGTACAGGTTGTAAAATATGCGGAACAAAATGGCGAAGCCCGCTGCTTTAGACACGACTGCCAGAAAGGCTGTAACTGGCGTTGCAGCACCTTGGTACACATCGGGTGCCCATGCATGAAAAGGGGCAGCTGCAATCTTAAAGCCAAAGCCGACGAACATCAGGATAAAGCTGACGTACACTAGCGCTTCAAACGATGCGCCATAATCTCTTAATCCCGCCGCAATTCCGCCTAGGTTCGTCGTTCCTGTCATGCCGTAAACGAATGACATCCCGTACAATACAAAGGCTGACGCGACGCTTCCGAGCACAACGTACTTAAAGGCACCTTCTGTTGCTTTGCGGTCATTCTTCTTCATCCCGACAAGGATGTAAGACGTGATACTAAGCAACTCCAAGCCGACATACAGCGTAATCAAATCGCCGGAAGAAGCCATAATCATCCCGCCTACCGCAGCAGGCAACAAAAAGTAATAATACTCGCCGCGATGTGGGATTTCCTCCTCATCATCGCGCAGGCTACCCAAGCTCAGCAAGAGGACAAAGCCTGTGCCGACCAAGAGCACGATCTTGATCAGCAGTGCAAAGTCATCGATGCGATAGCTGTGATTCAGCAATTGAACTGCTTGCGATGCCTCCAGAGGCAGCTTTGCTCGCTGTACAATTTGCCATAGCACAAAGCCTAAGGAGGCCAGCACGCTACCGAGCGAAAGCCAGCCGATCACGTTTCGATTCACGCGGCGAGGAAGGAACAAGTCAATTAGCGAGATGACGATAGCTGCAATAACTAACGTCAGCTCCGGTGCCAAAGCAGCGAGATCGCCCCATTGCAGCAGTTGAACTTGATTTGCATCCATGGGCTTACCCCCTTACCTTGAATAATTCAACGATTTGATTCACGCCGTCTTCAATCGGTGCTGTCACAAAGGATGGGAACAGACCAATTAAAATGATGCATGCCGCCAGCACCATAATCGGTATCGCTTCCACTAAGCGTGCATCTTTCAATCCCTCATGCTTCGCCTGAATCGGGCCATAAGAGATGCTGAGCACCCCGCGCAACACGTACACGGCGCTCAAAATAATACCGAGCGCACCCAGTATAGCTGCCCATGGCAGTGTACCGAACAAGCCGAGCAAGGACAGCAGCTCTGCAATAAAGCCGGATAGCCCTGGCAAGCCGAGCGATGCCAAGCCTGCCAGCAGTAGCATGCCGCACAAGAAAGGCACACTTTTTGCTAAGCCACCAAGCTCGTCTAAACGTGTTGTATTCGTGCGCTCAAGCAAGCTACCCACGAGCAGGAAGAACAGTGCTGAAATAAATCCGTGCGATACCATTTGCACGACTGCACCCTGCATGCCAATATCGTTCATAGCGGCAATCCCGAACAACACAAAGCCCATGTGGCTAATACTCGAATAAGCGAGCATAAGACGGAACTCCGTTTGTACAAAGGCGAGAATAGCGCCATAAATAACATTCACAAGGCCGAGTACAGCCAATATCGTTGACCACTCCGCGGTCTCACGCGGGAATAAGGCGATGCCGAATTGAATTAAGCCGTACGCCCCCATTTTTAGCAGCACGCCTGAATGCAGCATGACGACAGGGGCTGGTGCCTCTGCGTGCACGCGTAGCATCCACGTATGGAACGGAAATATCGGCAGCTTAATACCAAAAGCAAGCAGCAGCAAAATAAATACCGTCCAACGCATCTCTTCCGATAAGTAGAACGGATTAGGTTCGTTGGCGGGCGGCACGTTGACCGGAGAAGACTCGTTATATAGCTGCTCCTTAATCGTATCGATATTCGCCGTATACATATAGTGGCCGCCGCCCGATGCAGCCGGATTCTCCGCAAAGCCAGCTGTCGCCGTCAAAATAACGAACGCTACGAGCAAAAATGCTGAACCTAAACCGTTGTACACTAAGAAACGGTTCGCCGCTTTTTCACGATTCACAAAGCCCCAAATGCCAATTAAGAAATAGGTCGGTACGAGTGTCCATTCAAAGAACATAAAAAATAAGAACAAATCACGTGCCATAAACACGCCGAGCATACCGATTTCAAGCAGTAGGAACAAAATAAAGTACGCTTTCCAACGCTTCTTCATATAAAGTGAAGCAAACGCCGCCATCGACACGACAATCGTCGTCATTAAGACGAGCGGCAACGATAGGCCATCAATTCCTATATGATATTGAATGTTAAACGTCCACGCATGAAAGCCTGAAGCAACCGCTTCTAAATTAAGTGGAACTGAAATCCATTCCAGTTGCTCCGTTAGTGCTGTACCGTGCTTTAGACCGTCATAACAGGCGTAAATGATAAGGGCTAGCGTCAAGGGCAACAAGGTTGCCGCGATGCCTACGGTCTGAATCGCCCGCTTATGTTTAGCAGGAATACACAATAATAACAACACCCCAACGAGCGGGGAAAATATAAGTAACGATAATATCGGCCATGAGGTTAACCAGCTAATCATTTACCAGAACCTCCTTCCTAACGCTAGTACAAACAGTACGAGCGCAGCGAAGCCAAACACGGACAACAAGCCATACGTTTGCAATTGTCCGTTCTGAACACGGGTCGACGTTCTGCCGATGCCGACCGCAAATCCGGTGACAAGACGAACAATCCCGTCCACCACCCACCTGTCTATCGCCTTCAGCACTTGTCCGATCCCTTGCAAAGAGCGAACAAACACGACGTGGTACAATTCATCGATATAATATTTTCGCTCTAACAAGCGGTACACTGGCTTGACCTTGTCACCCCAGCCATCGCGGCGACTGCCCTTCGGACCATAGATTAGATAACCTATCCCGATTCCAAGGATGCCGACGAGAGCCGAGACCACCATAACAACAACATTAGCATGCTCTTGCGCGGGTTGACCCGTTAACCACGTTTCAAAGCTGCTGTTGAAAGGTGTGTAGATAAACCCTGCCACAATAGACATGACCGCTAAGATGATGAGCGGAATGGTCATTGCAGGCGGCGACTCATGAACATTTTGCAAATGATGCTTATGTCCATTGTCCCTCGCCCCAGCCGCGCTAGAAGCATGGGAACTGTTCGATGGGTTAGGTTCTCCCGTAAAGACGAGGAAGAACAAGCGCGCCATATAGAGTGCCGTAAAGAACGCGGCCACGACGCCAACGACGAACAGCAGCTTATTCTCATTCCATGCTACGGTCAAAATAGCATCCTTCGACCAGAACCCCGAGAATGGCGGAATACCCGACAACGCCAAAGCCCCGATGGCAAACGTCCACGCGGTCACCTTCATTTTGCGGCCAAGACCGCCCATTTGAAACATATCCTGTGTATGTACAGCATGAATCACGCTGCCTGCACCGAGAAACAGTAGTGCTTTAAAGAACGCGTGCGTGAATAAGTGAAAAATACCCGCTGTGACCGCCCCTAATCCAAGCGCCATCATCATGTAACCGAGCTGGCTTACTGTGGAATAGGCAAGCACACGTTTAATATCGCGCTGTGCAATGCCGATCGTCGCCGCAAAAATGGCGGTGAATCCACCTACGGCAGCCACGATTGTCATCGCAGTCGGCGACATGTGAAAAATATCAAACGTCCGCGCGACCAAATAAACGCCTGCCGCAACCATCGTCGCCGCATGAATAAGCGCCGAAATCGGTGTCGGTCCTTCCATCGCATCCGGCAGCCACGTATGCAGAGGGAACTGCCCTGATTTACCGACCGCACCGACAAAAATAAGCGATGCAATCCATGTTGCCAGCCCCGCAGAAATACCTTGCTGTGCCATTACATCTGTACTTGCAAACACATTGCTGATCGAAGTGAAGTCGAGCGCATGGTTCGGCATGTGCCAGAATAAGAGCAATATCGCAATAAATAGTCCAACATCACCGATCCGCGTCACGATAAACGCCTTTTTCGCAGCAGCACGCGCCGCTGGACGCTCGTACCAAAAGCCCACAAGCAAGAACGAGCATACCCCCACCAGCTCCCAAAAAATATACAACTGGAGCAAGTTAGGTGACAGCACGAGTCCAAGCATCGAGCTTGTAAACAACGCAATGTAAGCGTAGAACACGGTCTGACGCTCATCACCGTTCATATACCCTTTTGAATACACATTCACTAGTGTACTGACGAACGTTACAATGACCAGCATAAGTGCGTTCAAATTCGTCACATCAAAGCCAAACTCCAAGCGAATATCGCCAAAGCTTAGCCAATTAAAACTGCGGGTATAATCATCCGGTGAACCCGTAACCCGCTCCCACAAAATAAGGATAGATAGCGTCAACGCAGCGAGTGAGCTGAGAACGCCCACCGCTGCAGCCACTCCTTTCATCTGACGACCAAGCGCCGTCAGCACGAGGAACGCAAGCAACGGAATGAGCGGGATGGCCCACGCATATTGCGAAAAGACGGATTCCATTCTCATACCTCCCCACTACCTCTTCAAGTCATCAAATTCATCCACGTTGGCCGTTCCGCGGTTACGGTACAACGCGATTAAGATTGCAATACCTATAGCGGCTTCCGCGGCCGCGATAGCAATGTTAAAGAGCGAAAAGATTTGCCCTTTGAAGCTAGGAACTACCCCATACTTGGAAAAGGCAATCAAGTTTAAGTTAGCTGCATTCAGCATAAGCTCAATCGACAGCAGCACGATTACCGCGCTTCGTTTCGTCAATACGCCGAACAAACCGATACAGAATAGGATGGCTGCAAGCGTCAGAAGGGAGGCTAACATCGTGCCCATTTTACTCCTCCTCCTTTTTCGCCAACACGATCGCCCCGATAAAAGCTACTGTGAGCAAGACGGAGAGCAACTCAAAAGGAATGACGTGCTCCGTGAAGATTTGCTTGCCCAAGTGCAGCGTATTGTCCGTCGACAATGACGTTTCACCGCTCGGGACAGGAAATTGTGCGTTGCGAATCGAAAAGAACAGCGTACCGAACAGCGCAAGGCAGCCTACTGCTGCCAGCGCTTCTTTCCACGGTTTCACCACTTCTTCATCCCGTCCATCATGATTGGTCATCATAATACCAAAAATCATCAAGATGGAAATTGCCCCTGCGTACACAAGCACCTGCACAAATGCAACGAATTCCGCCTCGAGTAGAACATACATCCCCGCTAAGCCGATAAAGGCTAATGCAAGCGAAACGACCATATGCACCACTTTTGTGAAATTAAGCATAAGTACTGCACCGATTACGATAAGGGTCGCCAATACAAAGAAGACGATAGTCTCCCCCGTCCAATCGATGGAGAAGTTAAACATGTTACTTGGCGCCCCCTTTCGGCATGGCGGAGTTATTTTCTTGCCGCACATTCACATTGTTGTCATTCAGCCAGTTCAAATCCTTAAACAACTCATCGCGACTGAACGAGGCCAGTTCAAAGTTGTTCGTCATCACGATTGCCTCTGTCGGACATACTTCTGTGCATAAGTCGCACAAAATACAAATCTCAAAGTTGATGTCATACGTATCAATCACCTTTCCCTTTTTTTCCGGATCGGGATTAGGCTTTCCTGTTAACGTAATACACTCCGTCGGGCAAATGCGCGCGCATTGATTACACACAATACATTTGTCCGGGTCAAAATGCTGAATACCCCGAAATCGATCAGGCATTTGCAGCGGTACATCCGGGTAGGCATAGGTAACTTTTTTCGATGTCAGCGCCTTAAAGGTAACGCCCAGCCCCTTGAATAATCCTTTCATCGGCTTCACCCCTAGCCTATTTGTTAAAGATTTCGATATACGCTGCTGTAATGAATACGTTAATCAAAGCCAACGGCAGCAGCACCTTCCAGCCAAAACTCATCAGTTGATCGACACGGATACGCGGCATCGTCGCACGTAGCCAGAACAAGAAAAAGACGCAGCATGAGAACTTGAGCAAAAACCAGACTAAACCTGGAATAAAATCAAGCATCGGTAACGGCGGATGCCAGCCGCCAAAAAACAATACGGTCGTCAGCGAAGCAATCGCAATCACGTACACGTATTCCCCCAGCATGAAAAAGGCAAACCGAAAACCACTGTATTCGACATGATAACCTGCAACAAGCTCTGACTCAGCTTCCGGCAAATCGAACGGGGTTCGATTCAACTCGGATACCGCCGCGATAATAAATACAACAAAGCCGATGATTTGCGGCAGGAAGTTCCACTCCCAGAAATAGTTACCCTGCCCTTCTACTATCGTACGCAAGCTGAGGCTTCCATTCAACATAATTACACCAACAACTGAAATAACGAGCGGAATTTCGTAACTAATCATTTGTGCAGCTGAGCGCATGCCACCAAGCAACGAATACTTATTATTGGATGCCCACCCACCTAAAATGATACCAATCGTCGAGAGACTGGACAATGCTGCATAATAAAGTAATCCGACATTTAAATCGGCAAAGCGCAAACTTGGTGTATACGGAATCGTTGCTAGTACGACAAATGCAGGCACAAATGTGATGACCGGAGCCAAAATAAACAACGCTCGATCCGCCTTACTCGGTATCGTATCTTCCTTGAGCAACAATTTGAGCACGTCTGCTACCGTCTGCAACAAGCCGAGAGGCCCGACCTTAGTCGGACCGTGACGAAATTGCATCCAGCCAATTACTTTTCGCTCAAAATAAATAGCATAAGTAACAAATCCAAGTATGACAAACAAGAACACAGTAGCCCATGCTAAAAAAATAAATCCACTCTGCCAAGTAAGCGTCTGTTTAATTAAATCCTCCATTAGCAATCAACCTCCCCGACGACGATGTCAACGCCGCCCAAGATGGTAATGAGGTTCGTCATCGTTTCGCCTTTCAGCAATTGGGGTAAGATTTGCAAGTTAACGAAGGACGGACGACGGAATTTTAAGCGGAATGGCTCTGCTTTGCCTTTTGACACGATATAACAGCCAATCTCTCCGCGAGGTGATTCGATACGGGCATACACTTCACCTGCTGGCGGTCGGATTACGCGAGGCACTTTACCCATCGTTTCACCTGTACTCGGAAATTGCTCCACCGCCTGCTCAAGAATGCGCAGACTCTGTACAATCTCTTCCAAGCGAATCAGGTAACGCGCATAGCAATCACCTTCCGTAGCAACAGGCACATCAAATTCAAATCGTTCGTATAAGCAGTAAGGCTCGTTCTTTCGTAGGTCCCAATCCACACCCGTACAGCGTAAGTTAGCTCCGCTCAAGCCATAGGCAATGGCTGTCTCCGCATCGTATTTTCCGATACCTTTAATACGGGCTAAAAAGATTTCGTTTCCGCTGACGAGTCGGTCATATTCCTCAAGTTGTTTTCTCATATAGGGTATAAATTCGCGTACTTTCTCTATCCATCCGGGGGGAGCATCCCATTTGACGCCGCCAACACGCATATAGTTGTACGTTAAGCGGGCGCCGCACAATTCGTTGAAAAGATCGATGATCATTTCACGATCACGGAATGCAAATAAAAATGGACTCATGGCCCCAATGTCGAGCAAATATGTGCCCCACCAAACGAGATGACTTGCTACACGCTGTAGTTCCATGACAATAAGACGCATAAATTGTGCGCGTTCAGGTACTTCTAGCTGCATAAGCTTCTCGACGGCATGTACGAGTACATAGTTGTTCGTCATCGCAGAAACGTAGTCCATGCGGTCTGTATAAGGGATAATTTGAGTGTAGTTTAATTGTTCTGCCAGCTTTTCTGTACCACGGTGCAAATAACCCATGACAGGCGTCGCTTCGGTAATCACTTCACCGTCCAGCTTCACTATAATGCGAAATACGCCGTGTGTACTTGGATGCTGTGGTCCAACGTTTAAGAGCAACTCTTCTGTGCGAATCACGGCGGCTACACCTCCGAATCCAATGGCTCGTAGTCTTTGCGCAGCGGATAGCCGATCCAATCATCCGGCATCATAATCCGGCGCAGATCAGGATGTCCAGGGAAGTCGATGCCAAGTAAATCGAATATTTCGCGTTCATTCCAATCCGCTGTCGGCCATATCGGAGCTACCGAAGCAATGGATGGTGCTTCGCGATCTGTTTTTACTCGCACGGCTACCTCTACCTTCGTGGACAAGTTGATCATATGATAGATGACTTCCATATGTGTTTCTTGGTCAACACCAGAGACGTTGCGTAAATAATGTTGTTCCCACTCCGTATGATGACGCAGCAGTTCTGCGCTCTTGAGCCAGTGCTCATTTTTGATTGTTACGGTGGGGAGATGGGTGTTGATTTCATTAATGCCGGACTCTTCGACAGCGTCCTCTGCAACCTCTGCTTTCAGCAGCGCTACCAGCTTGTCTAGAAGCGGTTGCTTCGGAGACGGCTCCTTCGGCTTCTCTGGCTCATCGCTCGCCTTCGCACGCGGTGGACGCGCAGGGCGTTCCTTAGCCGCTCCAGCATCATCAGTTGCACATGCTGGGCCACTGCCTGCTTCGGCAGCCTGTGCCACACTTTTTCCGGCATCGCCAGCTCCCACTGTTGATGTCGCTTCACTTTTCACTGTTGATGTCGCGCCTGTTCCAGCTTCACTCTTTACTGCTGCCACATTTTCTCCGGCTTCACTCTTCACTGCCGCCGTATTTTCCCCGGCGCCTTCATCAGTCGCACGAGCCGCACGACGCTCCGCAGCCGCTTTCAGCCTTGCTGCCTTTTCTTCCTCACTTAACGGTGCACGTACAGGTTTGTCTGTCGTTGCCTTTTCAGCAGCTTCGTCCTTGTTCTGCTCACTCATCTATTCGTCACCCGCTTTCCGGTCTTCGCCTCGTAGCGGATTTTTTCTTGGAGTTTGTTGATGCCATAGATAAGTGCTGCTGGGTTCGGTGGGCAACCTGGAATGTACACATCAACGGGGACAACTTGGTCCACGCCCTTTACGACGGCGTACGACTTCACGTATGGTCCTCCTGCCGTTGCGCATGAGCCCATAGCAATAACCCACTTCGGCTCTGGCATTTGGTCATACAAGCGTCGTAACAAAGGTGCCATCTTCTTCGTCACCGTGCCTGCTACAATCATGACGTCCGACTGGCGTGGCGACGTACGAAACAGGACACCAAACCGGTCTAAATCATAATGCGAGGCTCCCGATCCCATCATTTCGATCGCGCAGCATGCGAGACCAAACGTAAGTGGCCATAACGAGTTACTTCGTGCCCAACCTTTCAATTGTTCCAATGTGCCAAAAAAGACGTTGCGATCCAACTCCCGCCGTTCTTCCGGCGTTATCGATTCCAAAGAGAATTCCATTGCAGCACCTTCTTTTTCCAGGCGTAGATAAGACCAACAAGCAGCAATCCGACAAAAATGAGCATTTCCACGAGCGCAAACAGCCCGAGCTGCTTATAAGCCACCGCCCATGGATACAAGAAAACGGTTTCGACATCGAAAATAACAAACATAAGCGCAAACAAATAATACCGGATATTAAACCGGACTTGTCCTGCACCTACTGGTTCGTTACCGCTTTCATAAGTGGTCTTCTTCATTTCTGTCGGCTTATGAGGTCGTAGCAAGCGCCCGATTGTTAGCGCAGCCACCGGCAAAAAGATGCCGAGTCCGACAAAAATGGCCACAATGACGTAATTGTTGATGTACTCCAAACACATCGCCTCCGTCGCAGCAGCGTATTTAATTGCTGAAAAACTGAGTATTATGGGATAACTCGCCATAATTATAACAAAACCTACCAACAACGTCTATGACAACCCTACCACATTTCTCCTTTTTACTTAGACTTAACGTCCGTGATTATGGGTATGCCAATAAAACGCTTGCAAGTATTTGAGAATGTGACTATTGTGTGAAATCGAATCATTTAACGGTTAGCGTTACTGAAGTGCTATCTGTGGACAAAAAAAAAGAGCCGCGGGGGAACCACCCGCGGCCAATGGAGGATGAGGAAACTACCTACAAATCAACCAACCTACTGCCTACAAACAATCAACCAAGAAGAATGCTTCTTACATGAACAGAGTTAACAAGATAATCTAACTCGCTTTCGTCAATTCAGTTAAGATATTCACTTGAGAATGATTATCAATATTAACTGTCTTTATTATATGAGTAATATGTACTGCCGTCAAGCACTTTTTAATCCATTTTTTCGGAACTAAATCTTACCTTTTTATTTTCATACAAAAAAAACCGCCAAGCTATCACTTGACGGTTCTGTATACAAAAATGCATCTGTATGATCTAGGCTTGTACGAGCAGCAGTATGATCGATGTTAAGCTAAAGCATACACTGACCAGACAGAGCACCATAACGACCTGCTTCTGGTTTAAGCCTGTTTTCAACAGACGATAGTGTACTTGGCTTGCATCGGCCTGATAAATCGGCTTACCGTTTAGTAGCCGCTTGATCACAACGAAAATATTATCAAAAATCGGGACTCCGAGTGCCAATATTGGAATAAGCAAGGACAACATCGTTGCCTGTTTAAATGCACCATCGAGTGCGATTACACCTAACATAAAGCCAAGGAAGGTTGCCCCGGCATCGCCCATATAAACTTTAGCAGGCGGTTTGTTGTATTTTAAATAGGCAAGCCCTACACCAACAAGAATGATTGCCATCATGGCAGAGTCGCTTTGTCCTTTAGCTAATGCAACGACGAATAGCGTCATGGCTGAAATAGTGGATAAACCGCCAGCTAAACCGTCCATTCCATCTGAAAAATTAATGACCGTTGTCACGCCAAATATCCACGTAATCGTCAAGCCAAATTGCAACCATACTGGAAGTACTACAAATTGTTCCGTAAACGGATTATAAAATCCTGAAAAAACGACACCAGATGCGTAAACGACACAAGCTGCTGACACTTGCACAATGAATTTCGGCAACGCCGGAAACTCTTTGCGGTGTATCTTGTACCAATCGTCAACAATTCCGACCATAAGAATAAGTAGAGCGCCAACCATAATACCTAATGTTTTTTGGCTCCACACGGGACCAAATGCTAGAAAAGAAATAGCAAACCCGACAAACAAAGCGACCCCAGCCATTAAAGGAATCGGCTCCTTGTGTAATTTCCGTTCATTATCTGCAATCGGCTTGTCGACAAAGCCAATACGTAAAGCAATAATCCGTGTTAATGGAATAAGTATATATACAATGATGAGTGCTATTGCAAATGCCGCTGCATAAAAAATATTGGTTCCCCCCATCTCCATTTGTCCATAATGTAATGATAAAATCGGTCAATAAGATTCGTCAAATCACATTTCCCTCATAAATCACTAACAATAGTGTAGCAGGAATTGACCGTAGTTGTCATATTACGCAAAAAAGCCGGGATCTACGATCCCGGCCTAACGCTATGAAATAGCGAATTATTTACCTGATACTCTAATACGTGTCGTCGCACGTTGAAGCGACAATTCAGCACGACGGTGATCAACCTCGTCCTGCTTGCTGCGCTGTGCCAACGAAATACGCTGTTCCGCACGAGCTTTAGAAGCTTTCGCACGTTCCATATCGATATCTTGTGGCAACTCTGCACTTTCTGCAAGCACAACGACTTTGTCCTTTCGTACTTCCACAAAGCCACCGTGAACGGCAATCAACTGCTCGCTTTTGCCCGATTTCACTTTCATCGGACCCACTTGCAGCGGCGTTACCATAGGAACATGGTTCGCCATAATACCGAGTTCACCATCAGCGCCTTTGACGGTAATGATGTCCACCTCTTGCTCCAACACGATACGCTCAGGAGTGACAATTTCCAACTTAAAGGTGCTCAACTGCGGTTTCCTCCTTCCGTTCTACTAACCCCTGAAGGTTAATAGAGCGTTTCACGTTAAGACGCCTTACAGCGTCTTAGCTTTCTCCACAGCTTCTTCGATTGTACCAACATACAAGAATGCTGCTTCTGGAAGGCCGTCATGTTTGCCGTCCAAGATTTCCTTGAAGGAGCGAACCGATTCTTTAACAGGTACATACTTACCTTTTTGACCTGTAAACGGCTCTGCCACGTGGAACGGCTGGGACAAGAAGCGCTCGATTTTACGCGCGCGCGCTACTGTCAGCTTATCTTCCTCGGACAATTCATCCATACCAAGGATCGCGATAATATCTTGCAACTCTTTATAGCGCTGCAACAGGCGTTTAACACCTTGTGCAACGTTATAGTGCTCTTCGCCGACAACTTCTGGAGTCAGGATACGGGAAGAAGACGCCAATGGGTCAACCGCAGGGAAGATACCCATCTCGGAAATACGGCGCTCCAAGTTCGTCGTTGCATCCAAGTGAGCAAACGTCGTTGCAGGAGCCGGATCCGTATAGTCATCCGCAGGAACGTAAATTGCCTGAATGGACGTAACGGAACCTTTTTTCGTAGAAGTGATACGCTCTTGAAGTTGACCCATTTCTGTAGCCAACGTAGGTTGGTAACCTACCGCGGACGGCATACGTCCGAGCAAAGCGGATACTTCGGAACCAGCTTGTGTAAAGCGGAAAATATTATCGATAAAGAGCAATACGTCTTTGCCTTCTTCGTCACGGAAATATTCCGCCATCGTCAGGCCTGTCAACGCAACGCGCAAACGTGCTCCAGGTGGTTCGTTCATTTGACCGAATACCATCGCTGTTTTCGCGATAACGCCGGATTCGCTCATCTCATGGTACAAGTCATTACCTTCACGTGTACGCTCACCAACACCAGCAAATACGGAAATACCGCCATGCTCTTGTGCGATGTTGTTAATAAGCTCTTGAATTGTTACCGTCTTACCTACACCCGCACCGCCGAAGAGGCCGATCTTACCACCCTTAGCATAAGGTGCGAGCAAGTCGATAACTTTAATTCCTGTTTCAAGAATTTCCGCTTGTGTGGACAACTCGTCAAATCCAGGTGCTTGACGGTGAATCGGATTTACCGTTTCACGGCTTACTTCACCTGCATTATCAATAGGCTCACCCAATACGTTAAATACGCGACCCAATGTTACAGTTCCAACAGGTACTGTAATTGGAGCGCCCAAATCTGTCGCTTCCATACCGCGCACCATACCGTCGGTGGAGGACATCGCAACGCAGCGTACTACGTTATCGCCCAAGTGGACGGATGCTTCCAACGTCAGGTTGATGTCAGGCGCACCAGGAGTTGTCGCTTTTTGTTCAATCTTAATCGCGTTCAAAATTTCCGGGAGCTGACCACGTTCGAATTCAATGTCAACAACCGGACCCGTAACGCTCAACACGCGTCCTTTGCTCATCTCGTTCCCTCCTACTGAAAAACTGCGCTATCCTGCTAAGCCTGAGCGTTTGCCCCTGCTACAATTTCCGAAATTTCTTGCGTAATCGCCGCTTGGCGCGCACGGTTGTATGTCAGTGAGAGCGAGGAAATCATCTTCGTTGCATTCTTCGTCGCACTACCCATAGCCGTCATTTTCGCACCAAATTCACTCGCCTTCGCATCTAACAATGCGCTGTAGATGAGTGTCTCAGCGTATTTAGGCAGCAACTGCTCCAATACAACCTCCGGAGAAGGCTCGTACTCATAAGAAGCTGTTGTTCCGCCAATTGCATCCTCTGCCAATGGCAGCAAGCGCTTCTCAACGGGCACTTGCGTAAGCGCATTGACAAATTCGTTGTAGAACAGATTCAGTTCATCGTACTGCTGTTCTTCAAAATATTTAACCGCCTTATAAGCGATCGTCTTAATGTCAGCAAACGTAGGTGCATCCGGTAATTCCGTGACATGCTCAACGATCGGCAATTCACGACGACGGAAATAATCCCGACCTTTGCGTCCAATGACAAACAATACAAACTCATCATTAGACTTATGGCGTTCACGAATTGCTTGCGACACTGCACGTAGCACGTTGGCATTGTAACCACCTGCCAGGCCGCGATCCGACGTGATAACGAGATATCCCGTTTTCTTAACCGGACGCTTCTCTAGCATTGGATGTTGAATGCCCTTCGTACCAGACGCGATGCTGGATACGACCTCTTTCAGCTTCTCTGCATAAGGACGAGCTGCTTGAGCTGCCTCTTGTGCACGACGAAGCTTCGCGGCAGCAACCATTTCCATTGCCTTCGTGATTTGCTTCGTGCTCTGTACGCTCTTAATTTGGCGTTTAATCTCGCGCATTCCTTTAGCCACTTACGTTTCACCTGCCTTTAACGCTTTGCGCGTGGCAAAGCAGACTTCTTCAATGCGCATGCCGGGACATCCATCAGGCGGCCCCGGCTCATGCGCTATGTTGTATCGTTAAGCCGAAACGGCAAAGCCTTTTTTGAACTTCGTTACCGCATCTACAAGCGCTTCTTCGTTCTCTTTCGTCAAATCTTTCGTATCACGAATCGATTGGAAGATAGCTTCTTGGTTGCTCTCGACAAATACCAAGAACTCTTGCTCGAAGCGACGGATGTCATTCAATGGAATATCATCAAGGTGGCCTTTAGTTGCCACATAAATGCTAACAACTTGCTTCTCAACCGGAAGTGGTTGGTTAACACCTTGTTTCAAGATTTCCATCAAGCGGTCACCACGATTAAGACGCGCTAATGTCGATTTATCCAAGTCAGAGCCGAACTGGGAGAATGCTTTCAACTCGCGATATTGTGCGAGGTCAAGCTTCAACGTACCAGCAATTTTTTTCATCGCCTTGATTTGAGCCGCTCCACCTACACGCGATACGGAAAGACCAACGTTAACCGCTGGGCGTTGACCGGAGTAGAACAAGTCGGACTCCAAGAAGATTTGTCCATCTGTAATCGAAATAACGTTTGTCGGGATGTATGCCGATACGTCATTCGCTTGTGTCTCAATGAACGGCAACGCCGTCAAAGAGCCACCACCGTTTGCATCGCTCAGCTTCGCTGCGCGCTCTAGCAAGCGGGAGTGCAAGTAGAATACGTCACCCGGATATGCCTCACGGCCCGGAGGACGACGGAGAAGCAACGAAAGCTCGCGGTATGCGGAAGCTTGTTTAGTCAAGTCATCATAGATGACAAGCACGTGCTCGCCTTTGTACATAAAGTATTCGCCCATTGCGCAACCTGCGTACGGCGCCAAGAACAGAAGCGGAGACGGCTCGGATGCGGAAGCTGTTACGACAATTGTGTAGTCCAATGCGCCATGACGACGCAATGTTTCTACAACTTGTGCAACCGTCGATTGCTTCTGACCGATAGCAACGTAAATACATTTTACGCCGTTACCTTTTTGGTTCAGAATCGTATCGATTGCAATTGTCGTCTTACCTGTTTGACGGTCACCGATAATAAGCTCACGTTGACCGCGGCCGATCGGAACCATCGAGTCGATTGCTTTAATACCTGTTTGCATTGGCTCATGAACCGATTTACGGTCGATTACACCAGGAGCTGGGGACTCAATTGGACGGAATTCCGTCGTGTTAAGCGGCCCTTTGCCGTCTACTGGCTCACCAAGCGGGTTTACAACGCGACCGAGCAAAGCTTCGCCAACCGGAACTTCCATGATGCGGCCTGTGCGCTTCACTTGGTCTCCTTCGCGAATATCTTTGTACGGGCCAAGAATAACGATACCGACGTTGCTCTCTTCCAAGTTCAGCGCCATACCCATAACGCCGTTGGAGAATTCGAGCAACTCACCGGACATACAATTTTCCAAACCGTGTACGCGGGCAATACCATCACCGACTTGAATGACGGTGCCGACTTCTGCCACTTCGATTTGAGATTTATAGTTCTCGATTTGACTTTTAATCAGCGTGCTGATTTCATCAGGTCTGATGCTCAATTCGCTTCACCCCATTCTACCGTGCTATATATCAACTACCGTGCTTGAGATTTCAACGTCTTTTCCATGCGCGTCAATTTGCTAGACAGGCTGCCATCGTAAAGACGGTCGCCGATGCGAACTTGCATTCCGCCAAGGATAGAAGCATTCACTACGTTATGCACTCGCACTGACTTGCCCAATGTGCTGCCAAATTGGAATGCAACAACTTGCTTCTCCTCTTCGCTCAAAGCGTAAGCGGATGTAACTTCCGCGTCTACCAAACCAATAGCTGCACCCGCGATGCGGACATAGCTATTCGCCACATCTTGCAGAGCATGGATGCGGCCGCGCTCAATCAACATATCCAACGTGTTCAGTACAAAGTCAGATACATGTCCTTGAAGTGCACCTTTCAGCACACTGCTCTTGTCAGCCAAATTCACATTTGGTGACGTCAACAACAATTTCAGTTCACGATTTGCGTGCAGCAATTCAGCGATAAGCTTCAACTGCTGCTCCGTTTCAGCAACCGCCTGACGTTCTTGAGCGAGTTCGAACAATGCTTTAGCGTAGCGTTTCGCTACAACAGTTTCTTGGCTCATTGTTTTTCCCCTACCTCTTTCAGGTATTGGCTAACCAATTGTGCCTGTTCCTTCTCGTCCAACTGCTTCTCAATAATTTTGGAAGCAATAGCGACAGACATGCTGCTAACCTCGTTACGCAACTCGGCAACTGCTTTGTTTTTCTCGCTTACGATATCGCGAGCAGCTTCGTCTTTCAAGCGAACTGTTTCACTCTTCGCCTTAGCAACAATTTCATCCGCTTGACGAACGCTAGTTTGTTTAGCTTGCTCAATGATGTCATAAGCTTCTTTGCGTGCTGCAGCAAGCGCTTCTTTCTGCTCATCCACAAATCCTTGAGCTTGAGCACGGCTATTAGCCGCCTCATCGATATGCTGCTTCACCAATTCACGGCGTTTTTCCATAACAGCAAACAATGGCCCAAAAGCATATTTGTTAAGCAAAAAGTACAAAATAAGGAACGCGATAATCGCGAGTACAAATGATGTCGGTTCAAAATGCAAACTACGTCACTCCTTTCCGAAGCGAATCGCTCATTCTTCTAAATACATACGTACGGGCGGAAACGTGACCCGCCCCTCTTAAAAGGAAGGCGCGGATGACCGTCGCCTTCCCCGCCAATCTTTATGCCATTCTATTAAGCTCCAAGGTAGAACAAGAACGCCAATACAACACCGATGATAGGAATTGCTTCAACGAGACCAACACCGATAAACATTGTTGTTTGCAAAGCGGATTTTTGTTCTGGTTGACGAGCAATACCTTCAACTGTCTTACCTACGATAATACCGTTACCAATACCTGCGCCCAATGCGCTCAAACCTACGACAATAGCTGCCGCTACATAAGCTAAAACACCCATCTTGTGTATCCTCCTTAAAATTTATCATGATTAATGATTACTGATTTATTACTTTAAATCAAGCTACGAAACTTGTAGTCTCGCAGTCGATCTAAACGCTAGCATCAATGCTCCTCGTGCGTATTTATCGATTGGCCGATGTAAACCATCGTCAAGATCGTAAATACAAACGCTTGGATAGTTCCGACGAAAATACTAAAACCTTGCCATACGACGAGACCTGGAATTGCAAATGCTCCAGCGCTTATCAAGACGCTTATGAGTACCTCACCGGCAAAAATGTTACCGAAGAGACGCATACCGTGTGTGAGCAATTTCGCAACAACCTCCATCAAATGGATAGGGAAGAACAAAATTGACGGCTGGAAATAGTGTTTCAGGTAGTTCTTCGTATTTGTGAACAAGCCTAAAGCGTGGACAAGCAAGAAAATCATAAATGCCAAGCCCATCGAAACGGAAGCATCAGCTGTTGGCGATTTCCACCAAAGAAGTCCAATGTGGGCCTCACTTGGGTCCTTGCCTTTAGCTTCAAGTGCTGCCTTCGCTTTTTCAAACGCGGCATCATTAGTAGAAACAATCTCTTGTCCAAAGAATGTTCCTGGTCGGTCGTGCTCTGTTACGATAGCGAAAGGTAATCCCAGTACGTTAGCCACAAAGACGAACATAATGAGCGTCATCCCAAGGGAGAGGTACACTTTCCCTTTTTTCCAATCCATCGTACTTGATATCATGTCGCGAATAAATTCCGCGATCATTTCCAAGACGTTTTGCATTTTCCCTGGATTTTCGACTGATAAGTTGCGCGTAGCAATTTTCGCAATGGTGAATACGGTGACGCAAGTAACGAGCAACATGATAAGAACTGAAAGGTCGAACCGCAAACCGAACAGCTCAATTATCGGTGTTCCGTGCATAGTTTCTCACCCCTTTCTACTATGTAGCGTAATGGTTACTTCTTGCGAATAGCAAACATTGTAAGCACCATGTGCGCCAATGTAGCAAACGGAAATCCAAACATCGTTGCGACTACGCTGAACATGTAAGCGTTATTATACGCTAGTAGCATAGCTAAGATGGCAACGGAAGCTCGTGTAATAAATCCTAGATTCACCCGACGATGCTGTCCTGTTTCTACCATGTGTGAGATAATGTGAATCTTCTTAGCTAGGAGGAAAGTGTTAATTAAGCTGACCACTATGCCTAATGCCAGTCCATTCGCAATTGTGCGGTATTGTGCTGCCACAACTCCGAACAGGACACACGCAGCAATCGCGTACAATCCAATGCGAATGACTTTACGCACAGGCGACGTAAATTCATCCATCTGTCTCCTCCAGCAAACTCTTAATTAGCATAACTATACCAAAGATGCTTCCGAATAATCCGATAAGAAAACAGACAATAGTCCATAGCTTGCCTGAATCAAATTGATGATCCAGCCAAGAACCGAGATAAAAAGAGCCGACGGTGCAAATTGCAATCTCGACACCGATCGCGCTCGTTAAGCCAATAGCTTGCCATGGGCCAAACGCACGCTTCGGTTTTGATGATTTGACCATAATCACCCATCCTTTTAATCCCAGTTCATTGTACTGAAACCATTCAGATCTTGTCAATTCAATTCATTGCTATTATTTAGTCAAAAACAACAGCAATTCGTGTAAATTGTGTAATTTTCGCACTCGCATAACCGTACAGTATAACTGTATGCTCTACTGTGGCTAGGCAGGAGTGTTATCGCCCTTCATTTGTGAACGTTGTGTGAAATGAATCTGGGCGTTCACTTTGCACGCCGAAACTGTGCAAAATCGCACTGACAATGCGCTGTGACGCCTTGCCATCACCGTACGGATTAGCTGCTCTGCTCATGCGAGAATACGTCGCTTCATCCGACAAGAGCGCCTTCGTACGAGCGTAAACTTTCTCCTCATCTGTGCCAACCAACTCCAACGTACCCGCTTCGATTCCTTCTGGTCTCTCTGTCGTGTCGCGAAGCACAAGCGCCGGAATACCGAATGATGGCGCTTCTTCCTGCATACCTCCCGAATCCGTCAAGATTAGGTGCGTATGTGGATAAATGTTGTGGAAATCTACAACATCTAGCGGATCGATAAGTTTAATACGCGGGTGATCGCCAAGCATGGCATGCGCAGGCTCGCGTACAGCCGGGCTCGGATGCACCGGATATACGATGGCGATGTCTTCGAACTCGTCCGCAATGCGACGAACAGCACGGAAAATGTTACGGTGCGGCTCACCTTGGGACTCACGACGATGCGCTGTCATCAGCACAAGGCGCTTGCCTTCAGCCCAATCCAACACCTCGTGCGTGTAATCGTTACGAACCGTGTACTGGAACACATCTGTAGCTGTATTACCTGTAATATAGATTTGCGGCTCTTGCTTATTTTCTTTGCGCAAGTTGTTAGCCGACCAATCGGTAGGCGCAAAATGCAAATCAGCAATGACGCCTGCCAATTGACGATTCATTTCCTCTGGGTACGGAGACAGCTTGTCCCACGTACGTAAGCCAGCTTCGACGTGACCTACTTTGATTTGCTGCAAGAATGCCGCGTAACTAGCTAGGAACGTCGTCAATGTGTCACCATGTACAAGTACGATGTCCGGCTTCACTTCTTCCAGTATCGGCTGCAAGCCTTGTAGGACACGAATTGAAACATCGTTCAACGTCTGGCTCTGCTGCATAATATTCAAGTCATAATCGGGCTTAATATTAAAAATTTCAAGCACTTGATCTAACATCTGGCGGTGCTGTCCTGTTACGCACACGATGGATTCAATATGCTCGGGATGTTTTTGCAATTCCAAAATAAGCGGTGCCATTTTGATCGCTTCAGGGCGAACGCCGAACACCGTCATTACTTTAATTTTAGACATGAATCTGTCCTCCGTTAGCTCTAATTCAGTCGCCAGCTTATGCACTATACAATATTACTTCGTGCCAAATAGACGATCACCTGCATCGCCAAGGCCTGGCACAATATAGCCATGATCGTCCAATCTCTCATCAAGTGCAGCCAAATAGATGTCTACGTCTGGATGAGCTTCTTGGAACAGCTTTACGCCTTCTGGAGCTGCGATCAGACACATCAACTTCATTTGCGTGCAGTTGCGCTTCTTCAACGCATCGACAGCAGCAATTGCTGAACCGCCCGTAGCAAGCATCGGATCGATGATGATAAGCTCACGTTCGTGTACATCAGTAGGAAGCTTTGTGTAATATTCAACTGGTTGTAACGTTTCCGGGTCACGGAATAAGCCTACATGACCGATTTTCGCGCCGGGGATCAACTTAACGACACCGTCTACCATACCAAGACCTGCGCGCAAAATAGGGATCAAACCGAGCATACGGCCAGCGATAACTTTCGTCTCTGTTTTTGCTACAGGAGTCTCGACGGTTATCGTTTGCAGACGCAACTCACGTGTAATTTCATATGCCATCAACGTGGCAACTTCATCAACTAACTCACGAAACTCTTTTGTCGTCGTGCGCTTGTCACGAATTAATGTTAGCTTGTGCTGAATCAATGGATGATCGCAAATGATCACTTTGCTCATAGAACAATGTCCCTCCGCTATAAACTCTCTTCTCGTCACGACCAAAATGGTCCTTGTTGTAAACAGGGTCTATTATAACATTGACAACCTAGGACTGCACGTGTTCGACATCACTTTTCGGCCAACTTCTGATAATTATCGTCTTTATCTGCTGATCGTGTGCTTTACTATTTGTAAGCATTCCTGAAGATCGTTATACATAATCCGTAAAAAAGAGGCCGCTGCACTTGTCGCATCGACCTCTTCATTTGGGTATGATCCTTTAATTTTTACATCCTTACATTTTTACATTCATAATTCTATAATCACATTTCTATTGCCCGCGTACCCGTACACGTTCCCATTCAAGCCTGATTAGCCACTAGAGCAGCCCGATCCACAGCCGGGGGATGCGTCTCCATCTGATGAACACGAGGAGACAGGTGATTTTGATGGTCGGGACGAGCATGAATATGCAGTACCGCAGCTGGACGTGCTCGTGGCCGCCTTATGCTGATCATTGCTTATATCATCCAAGAAAGGCTGCATTGCTTTTTCATAGTCATTATCGTCTGTCATATTCCAAGATATGATTAGCATGATTGTTGCTGCCCAAGTTAAATCGCGACTATTGGAACAATCCGAGCAGCTACAAGACTTTCGGTGTACATTATTCCCTCTGCCTTCAAGATCAGACTCCCAATTGGATAATTTCGCTGATTCTATACTTGTTCTAGCTTGGCTCACTAAATAATTGACCGCTGTACTTACTTCCTCAATCGTGACAGAGGTCACGGGATGAAAAAGCTGTCCGGCTGTAGATGTCATGGAGCGCTCTGTTGTACTCGACTCCAATAACTGAAGTATGTTAGAGTCCATTCGATATTGGAAAAACTCCCCCCATATCGCCTCCGTATACGGTGTATGCGCAAACAACTGGCTATACACCCAATCAAACCATGCCCGTGCATGTGGCATTGGCTCTAATTGCGCAGCAACGTTTGGGCGGTGGTGAAGTTTAACACCTATATAATTTTGACACCAGCTGTCGTATTCCTCTGTGAACATAAGCATTTCATGCCATAAATCATCTACTTTTATGCTAAACATATGCGACTCACGCAAAATACCGCTAATGATAAAAAAACGATCCAGCTCCAGTTTGCGCCATTTGTATTCCGCAACTGACATCTCTGGGTGCTCAGCGAATGTCCGCGTACGCAAATGATTTGCAAAGCCAGCAGGCCATGCCTCCTCATAACGCACAACTAAAGGATATACAGGATGCTCCCTGTCTACGCCAAGATGCAGAGGTGGGTTTCCTTTAAAGACAAGTTGGCGATTTCTTCGTTTAGTATGTTCCCTATACAAATAAAGGATTACAAGAACAGAAATAATTACAATCGAAATTATTAGTCCCATGATTGAAGTCATCCGCACCTTCCCCCTTCGCCTCTACAAAATCATTTCTCCTCTCCATTGTAATTGCATTTGGGAAATTCGGGAAGAGATGTGTCAAAAAGAAAACCCGAAAATGGCTATGCTGTAATAGCAAAACCACCTTCGGGTTCTCAATTGTTAATGATATTAATATTTAAGCGCAGGATACAACGGATATTGCGCTGTAAGATCGCGAACTAGACCGCGCGCTGTGTTAAGTGTCGCTTCGTCTGTCGGGTTCTTCAGCGTCATAGCAACAGCTTTAGCGATTGTGCGCATTGCTGCTTCATCCATACCGCGTGAAGTCGCCGCTGGCGTACCAAGACGAATACCGCTCGTTACAAACGGGCTTGTCGGATCGAACGGGATCGCGTTTTTGTTCGCTGTAATGCCGACAGAGTCGAGCACTTTTTCCGCGTCTTTACCTGTAATGTTAATGTTACGTGTATCGATAAGCATCAAGTGGTTCTCTGTACCACCGGATACGAGGTTCAAGCCTTCCGCAATCAAGCCTTCTGCCAATGCTTGAGCATTCTTCACCACTTGCTCCGCGTGCTGCTTGAAGGACGGATCTAATGCTTCGCCAAGCGCAACAGCTTTCGCCGCGATAACGTGCATCAACGGGCCGCCTTGTGTACCAGGGAACACAGCTTTATCGATCGCTTGTGCCCATGATTTACGGCATATAATCAAACCACCACGTGGACCACGCAATGTCTTGTGCGTCGTAGTCGTAACGAAGTGTGCATGTGGTACTGGGTTAGGGTGCAAGCCCGCAGCAACAAGACCGGCGATATGCGCCATATCAACCATAAACAATGCGCCTACATCGTTAGCGATGGCAGCAAGTGCTTCAAAGTCGATCGTGCGTGGGTATGCACTTGCACCTGCCACGAGCATTTTCGGACGATGCTTAAATGCCAATTTGCGAACTTCATCGTAATCGATGCGGAACGTTTGCTCGTCCACACCGTATGCAACGAAGTTGTACAGAACGCCAGAAGCATTAACTGGGCTACCGTGCGTCAAGTGTCCACCGTGCGCCAAGTTCATGCCAAGCACCGTGTCACCAGGTTTCAATGCTGCCAAGTAAACAGCCATGTTCGCTTGTGCGCCAGAGTGCGGTTGTACGTTGACGTGTTCTGCACCGAACAACTCTTTAGCGCGGTCGCGTGCGATATCTTCGACGATATCAACGTGCTCACAGCCGCCATAGTAGCGTTTACCAGGGTAGCCTTCCGCATATTTATTCGTCAGCACTGTGCCCATTGCTTCCATAACCGCTTCGCTGACGATATTTTCAGATGCTATCAATTCGATGTTGTCACGTTGACGTTGAAGCTCCAAGTTCATTGCCTCAAGTACTGCAGGGTCTGCTTTTCTCAAATGATCTACCATTTAATTCCCTCCCAAATAATTTACTGATTTGGATTTCTCTCGACAATAGTCGAAAACGATAAGATCTAGCGAAGGCTGAATGTTTTACAGTGTAGACCGATTTCCTACACTAACACCATACATTCTGTTGACAGATCTGCAAACTACTGAAGGTGATTGTATCCATGTTGATGCTGTGCCATTTGAATGATTCAGCGCGATATCACAAATGCACATGCACATGCGCATTCTTACGGTTATTCGCGTGCTTATTCGAATGGATATTCGAGTGCTTATTGCAAATGCTTATTCACAGTTGCCCGCTGCATCCTGCGGCAGCTGATAGACGGCCCGCTCACCGCCAATAAGCTTCGGACGCGTACGCGCCATCGCGACGCGTGCCTCACCAATAAAGCGCACCTCAGTACGCAATGGTACGGCAACGTGACGCAAGTGCATGCCAATAAGCGTCTCCCCGATGTCAATGCCCGCATGTGCGGAAATAGACTCCGCCAGACAAGCATCTGGCAAGTGCAGGTATGCACTTGCAGCCATAGAGCCACCCGCTTTCGGCACCGGAACTGCTGCCACCTCTTCGAGGCGGTACATGTCCAATGTCCGCCGCTCTACGACTAATGCACGGTTCAAATGCTCGCAGCATTGATATGCGACATGGAGCCCATATTCCGTGCGCAGTACATCGAAGCCTGCCAGCAGTTGCTGTGCGATCTCGATAGCTCCTGACGTTCCTATGCGACGGCCGATGATTTCACTCGTACTGCATCCGATGACGACGATTTGGCCGGACTTTAGCTCAGCCGCCTCTACAAGCGTTCGTGCTGCACGTTCCGCTGCTGCTGTCACTTGCTCAACACGCTCAGCGGATTGTGCATCACGGGAACGCTTAAGCTCATTTTCAACATGGTCAATGCTGCTGTTGTTATCATTCATCCTGACCACCTCCCGCTAAATGAAGCATCTATGTGGCTTGGTGTTTATGTTGTGGAAATGTACTTCTGTTCGATTTCCGACACTTTACGAAGGCGACCCATATGGCGTTCACCTTGGCTAAATTCTGTCGATAACCAGACACGCGCGATTTCTTGCGCCAGTCCTGGACCGACGACACGCTCGCCCATCGCCAGCATGTTCGTATCGTTATGATCACGCGTCGCTTGCGCGGAAAATAAATCATGTACAAGTGCGCAGCGAATACCTGGCACTTTGTTGGCTGCGATCGACATACCAATGCCTGTACCGCATAGCAAAATGCCACGGTCTGCCTCACCTTTTGCAACCATTTCAGCTACAGGTAAAGCATAATCCGGGTAGTCTACGGAATCGGAACAATTGCATCCCACATCGATAACCTCATGTCCAAGCTCCTGAATAACAGCGATAATATCATTTTTCAGACGCACGCCACCGTGGTCTGCTCCAATTGCAACTTTCATCTTTTCATCCTCCAATCAAAATCGTAACCTATACGTGTAACATAACCATTCATTAACAGCACTAACGCAATACGGAACGATAAACTAGTTCATCCAAGTCCAAGTTCGTATCCATCTGCACGGCTATTCATGACCAAGCTATAGGCTTATTATAGCGAATTTTTTACGTAAAGACGAAAAAAAGAGCATAGCATGACTAATGTCATACACTGCTCTTTTGCCCAGGCGACCGGCCGTATCGTTCGATGCTCCACCGTGGTTGCCCACTTCCGTCGCCAGTTACATCGAACCTTGCGTTTGCATTTGATCATAGCGCATTGCCTTAGGAAACGCAATTATTTTTTCGCAAGCTTATCTAACAATAATTCGACCATCGCTCGAATTTCCGCAGCTGTTGCTTGATACTGTTCAAGCGAGCCGCCAAAAGGATCCGAAATATCTAAATTGGGACACTGTCGCTGCAATTCAATCAGTTGTGCCCGCTCTTCTTCTGTTGGCTGTGTGCCAAGCGATAACTTTAATTGCAAATCAGCAATTAGCGCCTGCAACGCTTGTTGTGCTTGCTCTGCCTGTTTATGATCTAAGACGTATTCCTTTAAGGTATACGTCTTGTCCGTCATTTCTGGAAATTGATACAGCACTTGCTGCTTGTGTCCTACTGTTAAGGTCAGTACTAAATCAGCCCACTGAATATCTTCTTGATTCACACTCGTGGATTGAAAAGAATCATTGGAAGCATCATACTGCTTAAGTACTTGAGCAGCATGCTCCGACATCGAAGTGCCGTTCCAAGCGGCCACGCCTGCTGATTTCACTTCCACCTCAATACCACGTTCCTGCGCCAGCTTGCGCAATAATGATTCCGCCATCGGGCTGCGACACGTATTTCCGGTGCAGACAAACAATATTCGATTCATCATGCAAATCTCCCTCCGTCCTGCTTTACAAAGTAGCTAGATCGAGTTGTATATATTTTACCCTTTTCAAGAGGGAAACAAAAACAAGACACCAAAGGCTAACAAAATAGCACCGCCCGCTGCCTCACCATATTCACCTAGCCGCTGTCCGATGCGATTGCCAAGCATTAATCCAAGCACAGACATCAAGCCACCAAACAAACCAAAGGCACAGATCGTCAACCATAGATCGGAACGGTAAAGCCCTAATGACACACCCACGGAAAAAGCATCTACGGAAACGCTGGCAGCGAAAAGAAACATGCCTCCGAGCGTACTAATATCAATCCAATCCGATGAAGAACCTTTTAAAGAGCTATATAGCATATGAATCCCGAGCATGATGAGCAAGCCGCCTGCGGCAAAGGTAGTCATGTTCCCGAGCACAGCTGTCATATACACACCTGTAAGGATACCAATTAACGGCATTAATATGTGAAACATGCCTATAACGAAGCTAACTCGAAGAGCATATATGTGCCGTACTCCTCTCATCCCGATGCCTAAGCAGAGTGAAAAAGCATCGAATCCAAGCGCAACAGCCATAATGATTATCGTTGTCCACTGTCCCGCCGACTCGATCGTCTCCCACATGGCTCTCTCTCCTCGTCCCATTATCTATTTCAACCTATGCGGACAAGGTCATAAACATGACGGAATGGGACTGGTGATTAGAGTATGCTACTCCTTGCTTATAGTTGGATGACTCGATGCCCTGCCGCCTTCACCAGGCGGTTCATGACAGCCATACCGATTCCTTCAGAAGGACATGCTTCTGCATAAATAACGGAGGCCCCTGCTTCGTCAAAGCTGCGTAACGCATCGTACAGACGCTGCGCCGCTTCTTCTAAGTGGGCTAAGCTTCCTAACGAGACGACAGAGTCGGCCTGATAACGGGATACGGTTTCGTTGAAAGCAAGCACTCCCGTCGTCTCACCGCGATGCTTTGCCTCGTCTAGTGCATGTTGTATCCATGTCGAGACTTGATCCGTATCGCGGCCTTGCACGAGCTGCATGGTACCCTTAGGGGCGTAATGTGCATATTTCATTCCCGGGGAACGGGGGGCCGCATCGTTTCCATGATCCGCTTGTGTACCGGATGCCCATTCAGAACCTCGCACCATATCTCCCGCAGGATCTACTGCTGGATCGACCGTGACGACGGCTACTACTTCACGCAGCATATCTACGGTAATTCCACCTGGACGCAGCACGTGCACACGATCGCCAATAAGCTCTACAACGGTGGACTCCAGTCCAACACCTGTAGTCCCACCGTCAACGATGCCGCCGATGAGGCCGTCTAAATCGTCACGGACATGCTCGGCTTTGGTTGGACTTGGTCTGCCGGAGCGGTTTGCACTCGGTGCAGCAACAGGGCAGCCCGCTGCTGCGATTAAAGCAAGGGCAATCTCATGTGCAGGCATGCGCACACCTACCGTGTCCAAGCCAGCCGTTACGCGCGGTGATAATGAATCCGGGCGAACGGGAAGGACGATGGTGAGCGGCCCAGGCCAAAAGCGCTTCATCAAGCGACGTGCTGTATCTCCATAAGGCATGACCAGCGCGTCAAGCTGGGCTTGCTCGGCAATGTGAACGATAAGCGGATTGTCTGATGGACGTCCTTTAGCTGCAAAAATACGTTCCACAGCAGCGGTATTGCGAGCATCTGCACCTAGCCCGTACACCGTTTCCGTTGGGAAGGCTACTGTCTGTCCAGCTGCCAACATAGCAGCCGCTTCTCGCAGCATCGCACCCTGCTCAGTAGTAGAAATAGTAGGCGTAGTAGGGGCATTGGAAACATTAGAAGCATCGGCTATATGCCACCAACGTGTCGTACTCGCTTCTCCTTTTTTCAACCCTAACTGCTCACTTCGGACGTGCGCCGCTTGCCCGTGCTGCGTATGCTGCTCATTCTGTTCGTTCATATTCAATCCGTCCTTATATTTAATCATGTTTATTATTAACAATAGAAAAGATGCCGAATCGACTCCGACATCTTCTTTATTTAAGGTTACAAGTTCAATTATTTAGTTTTAACATATACACCTTGTTCTCGCTAGTCCAATCTCAAATCACATATTGACTGCTGCTCGCTAACTACTCGCTGATTATCCAAACAACGCTTTCAACAAGTCGCCTACTAGGGTGAAAAAGGAAGCGATAAGATCCCACAGAAAAAATCGAACTTCTTGCGTTTGACCAGAGTTATTAGAATGATCAAAGTTATCAGCGTTATGTGAACCATTAGAAGCGGAGTCGCTCTCTTTTGCTGTTGCAGATTCGGATTTGTTGTTGTTCGTCTGCTCGGATTCACTGCTCTTCGCTTGCGCAGTGTCCCCATCTATGAAACAGAGTGGAGGAAATAGTACGCACCACCAGTTCTGACCTTCACCAGTGCCTAACGTTATACGTAGCGCCTCGTAGTCACCGGCAGGATAGGCTTGTCCTCCATACCATTTTGCCGGAAAAGGTACGACTTTCAGTTCTAACTTTGCGGTATAAGATACGTTGTATGATTGCAATACTTCGCTGGCAGCTTCATCGAGCTGCTCCATATTTGCAGTTATGAGTTCGCGGGCTTCTGCACGCGTTTGTGGCTGTTTGGCTTGTCCTTGACTGTCATCTGCGGCTAACCAACCGTTCATCACTTCTACGATGCGGTCTCTTACCGCACGTTTGATGATTTGGTCTTGTGCACGATCAGAGTTAGCCAAAATACGAAGTCGGATCGCATCCTCGGGAATAACGGTCGAATTGACAGTCGTTGCTGTTGTGGATGTGGTTGTTATATTTGAAGTCGTTGTTACTGCTGATGCCTTTGTGGTTATTGTCGTTCTTGCTTCAGCCGCTTGCATGCGGCTTTGTTCCCAACTCATCACGGTTCCCGTCACTAATGTAATAACAGCTAAACCGAGCACGAATACACGTAAGTTCATGTGATTCTACTCCTTGTGAGGTTGGGCGCGCCTCTTGTCTATCATTATGTCCGGTAGGAATCTATTTAAACGTGTAATCTATCATTTGCACAAAAAAATAGAGCCCCCGTTGGGGGCTCATGTGTACACGATGTATATTACCTGCTTGAGCATGCGGAGATTCCCGATCACTTGCTCTATGCACGCTCACTTATGATCACTTAGCACACTTAGAGCACCTTAGCTCACTTAAAGTACTTAGAGCACGTAGCACACTTAAAGCACGTAGAGCACTTAGAGTGCCTAGCTCACTTAGAGCACTTAGCTCGCTTAAGCCCGCACGCCGATAACGTGCCGTTCTATGCCCGCTAAGTCCTCCACGATGCGCAGGCGGGCGTTGTAGCCCGCAGCTTCGAGCATAGCTGCCACATCACGAGCTTGCCCTTGGCCAACCTCAAAGCCGATTAAACGCGGCTGCTCGGCTAACAGGGATAGCATGGCAACAAGTCGGCGGTAAGGGTCTAGCCCGTCCGGCCCGCCGTCCAGCGCCGAGCGCGGCTCATGATCGCGCACCTCGCGCATAAGCCCTGCAATGTCCTCCGCAGGGATATAAGGTGGGTTGGACACAAGAATGTCCAACCGCTTGCCTGCGAATGGCTCTAGCAGGTCGCCCTGCTGCCACAGCATACGCTCTGCTACGCCAAGCGACTTGGCATTGCGCCGTGCGACTACAAGCGCCGCAGGTGAAATGTCGGCGGCGGTCACCCGCCATGCTGGACGCTCATGCGCAAGCGTACAGGCGATAGCACCACTGCCCGTGCCGATATCAGCCACGGCAAGCGTCGCATCATCCTGCCACAGACAGCCTGCTTCTTCGAGCAGCGCCTCGACGAGCAGTTCAGTCTCTGGACGCGGAATAAGCACGTCCGATGTAACCGCAAACGGCAAGCCATAAAAATATTGCTCTCCGATAATATATTGCGTCGGCTCACCAAGCGCCCGCCGTGCTATGGCTTCCTCGTACAATGCACCTGCCTCATTTGCTTCAGGGAACTCATCCATCAGGCGAACCAAATATTCCGTCCGCTCCATGCGCAGCACATGACGCAGCAGCAGCTCAGCATGATGCGCCGCATCGTCTACCCCGTTCGCCGATAAAAAAGAAGAAGCCTGTACCCAGGCTTCCCTTATCGTTAACGGCAAAGCGAGGCAGAAGCGGTCATGACCTTGCGGTCCCGCACCATTCAACCCGTCGCTTTGTCTACTCATGCTAAATTCTCACGCTCCAACAACTCTGCTTGCTCCGTCATTGTCAACGCCTGCACGATCTCTTCCATATCGCCATTCATGACTTGATCCAGCTTGTGCAAGGTCAAACCGATACGGTGATCCGTTATACGGCTTTGTGGATAGTTGTACGTACGAATGCGCTCAGAGCGATCTCCCGTACCAACTTTACTCTTGCGCTCGCCCGCATACTTCGCCTCTTCTTCTTGACGTTTAATGTCAAAAATACGGGCACGAAGTACTTGCAACGCCTTCGCTTTGTTATCGTTCTGCGACTTGCCGTCTTGACATGTCGCCATGATACCTGTCGGAATATGTGTAACACGTACCGCCGACTTCGTCGTATTAACAGACTGTCCGCCTGCACCAGAGGAACAGAACGTATCAATACGAATATCTTTATCTGAAATTTCAACTTCGATCTCATCAATTTCCGGCATAACCCCAACCGTCGATGTGGACGTATGAATACGACCGCCCGATTCTGTTGCTGGAATACGCTGAACGCGGTGCGCGCCGCTCTCGTACTTCAACTTACTGTACGCGCCTTTGCCGCTAATCATGAAAATAACTTCCTTGAAGCCGCCCAAGTCGCTGATGTTCGCTTCCATCAGCTCCGTACGCCAGCCTTGGGAGTCTGCATAACGCGTATACATGCGGTACAAATCAGCCGCAAACAACGCTGCCTCGTCGCCACCTGCTGCGCCACGAATCTCAACGACAACGTTCTTATCGTCGTTAGGATCTTTAGGCAACAGCAAAATACGAACGCGTTCCTGCAACTCTTTTTCACGCTCTTGCAGCTCTTCGATTTCCATTTTTACCATTTCACGCATTTCATCGTCCAGCTTCTCTTGCATCATAGCTTTCGCTGCTTCAAGCTCACTAGACACGGTCTTATATTCCATAAAAGCTTCGTACGCCGGTTGTAGGTCAGACTGCTCTTTCGAGTAGTCGCGCAATTTTTTAGGATCACTCGCTACGTCGGGATCGCACAATAGCTCACTCAATTTGTCATAACGATCCGCTAGGGATTGCAAACGGTCTATCATCATGCCACGCTCACCTCTCTCATCCTCATTTAATCATAAGCTAGCTTTATCTATTAAACGTTAAAACGGAAGTGCATAACATCGCCGTCCTGCACCACGTATTCTTTACCTTCCAAACGCAACTTGCCTTGCTCTTTAACCACGTTCATCGAGCCACCTGCAACTAAATCGTTGTAGGATACAACTTCTGCGCGAATAAAGCCGCGTTCAAAATCAGTATGAATAACACCAGCTGCTTGCGGCGCTTTCATGCCCTTACGAATTGTCCACGCGCGAACTTCTTGAACACCAGCAGTGAAGTACGTGTACAAGCCAAGCAAGCTGTATGCCGCATTGATCAAACGGTCTAGACCTGAAGCTTCCAAACCAAGCTCCTCAAGGAACATCGCTTTGTCTTCGCCTTCAAGCTCAGCAATTTCAGCTTCTACCTTCGCGCTAATAGGTACTACTGCCGCATTTTCAGCAGCTGCAAACTCACGAACTTGCTGTACATACGGATTGTTGTCCGCATCTGTTACGCCATCTTCGCTAACGTTCGCCGCATACAATACAGGCTTCATCGTCAACAAATGCAAATCGCGAACAGTCAGCTTCTCATCTTCGCTCAACTCCAAGCTGCGTGCTGGCATGTCGTCATACAGAGCTGCCTTCAAGCGCTCCAACACTTCAACTTCAGCTAAGATTTTCTTGTCGCCGCTCTTCAAGCTTTTTTTAGAACGATCCAAACGCTTCTCGACTGAATCCAAATCGGCCAAGATAAGCTCAAGGTTGATCGTTTGAATATCGCTAATCGGGTTGACTTTGCCGTCAACGTGCGTAATGTTCTCATCTTCAAAACAACGTACAACGTGCACAATCGCATCAACTTCACGAATATGAGCAAGGAATTTGTTGCCCAAGCCTTCGCCTTTGCTCGCGCCGCGAACCAAACCTGCAATATCAACAAATTCAAATGCAGTTGGAACCGTGCGGTTAGGAACAACAAGTTCAGTAAGCTTCGTCAAACGCTCGTCCGGAACTTCTACGACACCGACGTTCGGGTCAATCGTACAGAATGGGTAGTTAGCAGATTCTGCACCTGCTTGCGTAATTGCGTTGAATAATGTGGATTTACCTACGTTCGGCAATCCAACGATACCAGCTTTCAATGCCATATATGATTACAACTCCTCAACAGTATATATTATCGTCATCGTGTTATTGCTTTATTGTATACATTCGCAGATTGATTTGGTTCGATCTATAGGCGCAACCTGCGTGTCGCTTATCCAGTAAAAATTCCTTAACCATTATAACCAACAACGCAGAAAAAACCTAGTCATCGACTAGATTTTTTCCGCATATTTATCCTATTAAACTTTTGTATCAGTAATCATCGTCCTTAATATGAATCCACGTTGCTTGCCGAAAACCGAGTACATCGTCGTCCGCTTGCAGCCATGCCTTAAAGTTTTCATCATCTTCAACTTGATTATCATTGACGATCGGGATAAAAACTTCCTTCACAACCTCTCCATCCCCAAACACAACCGTTTTGACCTGATCATCAAAATCTTTACCTGCATCTGCTGTTCCACTGCACAAGCACACCTGAGCCGTAATTTCCCCTTCATCCCCTTTGATACGTTCAATCGTAAGAATGACTCCCCCTTCGTCTTCCCACAGCCCATAGTCTGATAAGGTGAATTGAATTTTGCCTCGTTTTTTCCCGCCCCCTGGATCTCCGCATTCCGCTTGCTCACTTGCAGCTGTCGCCAACGTCGTTTTGTTTTTCTCATCTTTTACCGTCAGCTTTACGTTTTTGCTACTTTTCGGATCTTTAACCGAATAAATAGTGGCTGAACTTTTTCCATTAATCAGCACATAACCATCGTCCTTATATTTCTCTTGTCCGCTCGTCTTCCAATTGACGCCCCGTGCTTTTGTCGATTTGTTGTCAATGACCCATTTGTGAAAATTCGGTTTGTCCGAACAAACCGCATAGGCGACAACTAGCTTTTTTCCTGTCTCTTCATCATTGATTTCCAGTTCTGCTTCCGTTGTTGCCACCGCTTCTTCATTTGCAAATCCTGTGCCAGAGAACGATAACAATAGCATGACAACCAGCATGACTTTACTTAACCAACTTGTCAGATGAGAACGCTTTGTACGCATCGCTTAATCTCCTTTTACACAAATTGATACAATTTGTATCCAAGATAGCATATGATACGTTATGTATCTTGTCAAGCTACAGTGGATAAGCTTTGTGGCGACAGCAAACAATGAAACTGTAAAAGCTGGAACCAGACTACAGTTTGGTCATAAAGGACAATCGTTAGGTCATGATATGGCGCAAAAAGGAGGAATATTCGTGGAAAATAAAACACATCGCGGAAATTACAAAGGCACGACAAATACCCATGCCAAAAATCAAGACATGGCGTTCGTAAACGATACGATCGAAAACGCGAAAACAGCAGTTCCTTTTCAACAGCAACACAAAAAGACGGATTAATTGTTCCGCCTCCATCAAAAGATATGAAATAAAGTTAAACATGGGCGCAGGGTATGAGCGTTTGCAGCAGCCATGCTCTGCCTCATGTTATTATGCGGGGCTATATACATGTTCCCATTCTAATTGTTCCGCATAAAGTTATCCTAAATGGTCAATTTCCAGCCTAATATCATGAATAAGGTGCTGGATACAATAGCGCTCAGCATTAGGTAGTTCAACTCCATGCTGAATACATAAATGTAGCACTCGCTTTAATCCAACCGTCATTTCAGTTGATGAATCTCCTTCTCCAAACAAAGACAGCAGCATACTGTCCGCCACCAGCATTGGCGCAGTCCAGTTCCATTGCAGCCACTCTTCATCCCATTGCACAATGGAACCACCGATTTCCCAAGTGACTTTGCGTGCACAGAGTTGGTGTGCTTGTATACTTTTTTCTAGCGTTTCACTCCAAAATGTGACTCGCTCCTCGACGCTAGTCTGCCTTAACGCGTAAACGGCTGCTTGCGCACAAATGGCCGCAGGCGCCCCGTCTCCCCACGGAAACAAAAGCCGGTCGGTTCTTGGTAATGCGCAGCCCTTACTTAAAGCTAGCCAATCATCAGTATGCATCGTTGCTCTCGTTTCGTCTGACGATACACACATACAAACGACACGCAGCGCTTCATAAATGGTATCCCCACAATGTTGTCCAAAGGCTATCGCAGGGCTAAATGGCTTGTTAAGTCTTTGACGACAATAGGATAAGGCAGTAAGCGCATTCCACCGCACACGATTACGATGAGACGAGTAGACGGCTCGTTGCAAGCCAGCTTCTATTCGTTCATCCTGCGATTGCAACATATGTAATAAATAAACGACTTGTATCGCCGTCGTTTCTTCATCTTCCAACAGTTCCAGCCATTCTGGGAGCCGCTGCAACAGCACTTGTTCCCAATGATGCGCAATGGCTGCCACTCGCTCGCGCTCCACGTTCTTGAAACATGAAGTCGTTTCAGCAGCAGGCTTTAATGGTGCCGTCCCAAATATGGGGGCGTCAAGTGCAGACGCACAACGGAGCAAATTTGCCATACCATTTAAAATAACAGCTTTCGCCACTGTCTTATACGGAACAGCAACGATATTCAGCAGTGTGTCTGCAAGTGAGAACGCTGCGTCTGATACGACGTCTTCATGACATAGTTGTTCGAACAGCTCAGTCGCCGCTTCCGCGGATTGTTCCACTGTACCGTTCTCCATAATACATAGTAAACCTGGCATATTGTCTTCTGAGCTGAATGAAAGTAATTGCCACTCTGCTCCATTCGCCATGCCCATCATTACGCCTCCAACTGTAACGCCAACGGATCGGCGTGGTTTTATTTTCCATTATAGCATGTCGAAACGTGAAGCTGGAACCTGTTTTTTTGCAATGGACGGAAGGACGTTTCTTTCATATATGCCAATCATTAATAAATCATACCTTTTTTGTACGATTTTTATGTTTCCTGTTTCAAACGCCATCATAGTGGTGAATATAAAATAGCATGACATTCTCCCCCTTTTAAGATACGACGGAACCCCCTTGCGTTAGTAGCGGACGCAAGGGGGTTCGCATTTTATTAGCGATGTCCTCGTATTACGGAAAGCCAAGCTAAAATGTCTTTCAAATAGTGGACACATTTCTCTATGGGAGATACACGACATCCTATGCAACAAATTCAATATGTAGTGTTCACGTTCAACTCAAACCCTACATACGGACTGCCTACTACACCAATTCGCGCTCTGAACAATCCCCCCTATTGTCCTCTTTTGTATAGACATTATGGCCGTTTGTCCTCTTATGGAGAACATTCAGCATCCCCATTATATTTGCCAACAACTAACGCGTTATAATTGCCGCCATAAGCAAATGAACTAATAAGAGCATGATCCACTTTAGCTTTACGCAACGATTCTGTTACAAAATCGACTTTGACGCTCCGCAGTGGTTCATTCAAATGCTGAATACCTGGAATGGCCGATTCGTTCATCGCGTACAAGGCTGTCAACAGGCCAATTCCGCCTGCTGTACCATGTGTTTCGCCGAACATCGACTTCGGCGCACTAACCGGAACATCGCCGCCAAATACCCGCTCCAATGCTTGGGCCTCGGCGTAATCAAACATGCGATGACCGTTGGCGGCCGCTGCAACGTAATCGATTTGTTCGGCAGACATGTTGGCGTCTGCCAGCGCTTTTTGAAACGCGGCCGACCATTCTTGTCCGCGTGGATTAACTCCTCCGATTGCCCGACAATCCGAGGTCATGCCGAAACCTTTGAGCTCCGCCACAATTCGCGCTCCGCGTGCAAGAGCTGCTGCTTCACTCTCTACGACGAAGCAGACACTGCCGCTCCCCAGCACAACGCCGTTCCGCTGCTCATCAAATGGACGCATCGTTGTCGGCGTTAAAAATCCCGACAAGCGCTGATGCCCAGCCAGCATCGGCTCATTAAATTCATCCGAGGAGACGACAAGTACCGTTTGGCACGAACCTGATTGAATCATCGCGTTAGCGTAGAAAAGCGCGTTGACGATAGAAACCCCACCAGCCGCAATTGTAGACGTTGGTCCTTTAATATTAAAATGGATACATATGTGGCCCGCGGCTGCATTCATTACAGTGTTTGGAAACAATTTGGCATTGGCCATCTTTGCGCCTTCTTGCAGCACAACCCGATTGAACGATTCGACCGTCTCGATCGGTCCTGATCCGGTAGCAAACAGAACTCCGATTTGCTCGCTGTTATGGCGAGTCACTGACAATTTCGCATCTTCCAGCGCCATCTTCGTGACAGCTGTCGCTTGCTTACTTAACGTATCCATTTTGCGCAGGAGACTCGGATTAATCATTTTACTGTAGCGGAGTTCAGGAATTTGTCCTGCCTCACGCTGAATGTAGCCACTTGTATCAAAGCTTGAGATCGGGCTTAACCCGCTTTGATGCTCGCGTAGCAAACTATAGATTTGCTCCAGGTTCGCGGCATTGCCAGCAATAGCACCAACTCCAGTGATAACTACTTTGTGGCGCTTTTTTGGAAAATGAGCTGACTCTTCTGCGTCTTGCACTTGAGCTTGCCCACGTGCTTGTTCATGTGCTTGTTCACGTGCTTGCTCATGTGCTTGTTCCTGAGTTACTTCGGGAACTTGCTCTTGAATCCGCACTTCACACTTCTTATGCTTACCGAACAACACAGTAGCATTGTTCCCGCCGAATGCGAATGAATTTGAAAGGATGACGTTCAAGTCGGCAGAACGGCCTGCGTTCGGAACAAAGTCGATATCGAACTTTTGACTCTGCACATCAAAATTGACCGTTGGCGGTATAAATGAGTTCTCAATCGCTAGTACAGATGCCACTGCTTCAGCTGCTCCAGCTGCGCCTAACATATGTCCAACCATTGATTTGGAAGACGATACGGGAATGCTCCCCGCAGTCATTAGCGCGCGCAACGCTTTCGGCTCCGAAGTATCGTTGGTCGGCGTTCCCGTGCCATGCCCGTTAATATAATCGACATCATGCTCGGACAACCCCGCCTTACGCAGTGCCCCTTTCATCGAGCGGAGCGCACCAGCACCACCCGGATCAGGTGCTGTTAAATGATAGGCATCCGCTGACAGCTCATAATCCAGCACTTCCGCAATAATGGTTGCTCCGCGTTGCAAAGCAACATCCATTCGCTCTAGCACTAGAATGGCCGCCCCCTCACCTAAGTTGAGGCCATCACTCTTGCTGTAAGGCGCACAGGCCGTTGGGCTTAAAGCTTGCAAGCTGTTGAATCCGCTATAGGATAAGCGAGTAAGCGGGTCTACGCCTCCTGCCAGCATCACATCCGCTGCGCCCATTCGGATCATGTCGCAGGCGTAGCCAATCGCGTTCGTTCCAGCTGCGCATGCATTGGAGATAACGCTGCGCGGGCCTTTCAGTCCTAAATCATGCGCGATATTATCGCACGGCGTATGAATCGGATACATGAATAGCAACTCTTCATCCGTTTGCTCCAAGCCGTCCCGAATCCATTGCTCATGAAACAATTCGCCACTGCGCATTCCACCGAGCGAAGTTCCTAGAACAATGCCTGTTCGATAAGAGTCAAAAGCTTTTAACTCTAACTGGGAATGCTTCACCGCTTCTCTAGCAGCAATGACCGCAAATTGCCCTGCACGGTCCATGCGCTTACATTCATCCTCATTAAAATAGTGCTCTGCCTTATAATCGCCAACCTCTCCTCCGACGGTGGCTGCAATGTGGGTCATATCTACTGCTCGAATCGGCTTTATGCCGCTATTACCAGCAACGATGTTACGCCAAAATTGTTCAACTGAATTGCCGTTGGCGCAAATAATTCCGATTCCCGTTACCGCAATTTGAGTGTGTTGGTTAGGCATACGGCCAGAGCCTCCTAAATCATTTTAATAGACCAAGATTTCGGGATGACATATGGAGATGATTGCGTTGTTAACCGTATGCGTTCACCTGTACGATCCAAAGCTTCTATTTGAATACCAGATACCGCAAAAGTCTGATCCACTAAAGCTAGCCCTAAGTACTTGTCCAAGATTGGGCTATATACAACCTGCACAATTGAACCTATCTTGATGTCTTCAATGATGACTGAATTTCCAACTTCGAGAGATAGTACGACCTCCGCACTGGCCTCCACTTCGGCCTCGTTCTCTGCCTTTGCCGTAAAGCCAACTAATCTCTGATTCACCGATTGCTGCAACGGCCCCATTAACGCATCGCGTCCGATATAATGCTCCTTCGGAAAGCTTACGAACCATTCCACGCAAGCTTCATACACCGAAATACTTCCGTCCACTTTGGCATTTGGCTGTCGCACCTCCAGCATGGCGATCTCCAAGGCTTCTGCACCGACAGGAGCCACTACATAACGTTCGTCTTCGCTCTGCTCATCGTCTTCGTCGCCGCTAAATTCCATAAGCTGCTCCCATAATGAGCAAGCCATTTCATGCGGGGCAACAACTTTATAGCCATACTCCCCCGTAAAACCGCTGCGAATAAATAGCATCTGTACCCCTTGAATGTCGGTCTCCACAAACGATTGGTACGGAAGCGAAGAAATTTCAAACGTGATGAGCGTCTGTGCCAGTTTCCAAGCATGCGGGCCCTCAAAGCCGATCAAGCTATGTGTCGATCCTAGATCTTCTAATTCGACGTTGTCTGCTCCTCCACAACGCTCGCGCAACCAAGCTGTGATCGTGTCTCGTTTCATGGCCGAAGTTTCGATAAGAAACGAATCCTCCAAACGATACAAGCTCACGAGATCAAGGATATCTCCCTTGTCATCTAGCATTAAAGTGAATACAACATGCTCCGTGTCGAGAAATTCAATATCTCTTGTCACAAGCTCACTTACAAAATCGACAGCGCCTTCCCCGCTAATTTTAAACAGGCCTGAGCCTGACAAATTGACAATGCCGATCCCTGTACGAATCGTGTTATACTCGGCACGAATATCTCCATAAGAAGCAACAACACCGTATCCACCATCATCGCGGAGCGTACCGCCACTAGCAAATTTTTCAGTTAAGGCCGATATGTTAAGCAGCTTATCCATGTTCATCACCTTTTTTTTATAAAATAATGTCTCTAGCTCGCGTGATTACGACTTCACTTACACTCGCTGCGATACACTCATCGTCCCCTCTGCCACAATATGCTTATCCACCATGGCACACACTTTAACTTGCGACAACGCGCCGACCGAACGGCCCAACTTTACTCTTAATTGCAACTGATCTCCCGGTGTAACCGGTTTCATGAATTTGAAATCTCGGATCGCCACTAAGTAACCAACACGTGAAGCCGCTTGCTCATCGATTACGAGCTCATCGTCACTCGTCGTTTGCATTTGCTGCATAGCTCCTGTGCAGTAAACAACAGCTGTCATCTGCGCCAGCGCCTCGACGATGAGTACACCTGGCATAATCGACTCAGTCGGAAAATGTCCCTCGAAGAACGGCTCGCTTATCGTTACATTTTTAATACCGACGCCGCTCACTCCTGGTTGAAGCTCTACAACGCGATCAAGTAACAAAAATGGCCATCTATGAGGAAGCAGCTTACGAATTTCATCCGCATTCAGCACGATTTTCAACCAAGATTCCTCCTTCTCTATGTCTGCGAGTGTGCCGTAATATAGTCCGCCAGCTTGTTAACTGAACCGAACACTTCCATGTTGTCATCAAAAATAGTAACTTCGAACTCGTCCTCAATGACGACAATTAACTCCAAAGCATCAATCGAATCCAGCCCTAAACCACGGCCGAACAACGGCTGATCATCCGTAATAAATGCTGGTTCCAACTCCATATCAAGCCGCTCTACGATAATGGCTTTTATTTTGTCCGTTAGCGCGCGCCGTTCCTCCGCTTGCAGCTTCGTTTCTTGATACGTTCTCATAATTCGCCTCCTGATTGATGTACTTGCTTAACCGTTCGTCATTCCTCCGTCTACTGTGTACACTTTCCCTGTAATATAGGAAGCGCGCTCAGAAGCTAGAAATGATACTAAATATGCAACCTCTTCTGGCCTACCGATCCGCTGCAACGGAATCATATTCACGTACTTATTGAGAATGGCTTTGTCTACTTTTTTCGTCATATCCGTATCAATAAAACCCGGGGCAACGACGTTTGCCCGTATATGATAGGGCGCTGCCTCCAATGCGAGGCTACGCGTAAATGCAATCATGCCGCCCTTAGATGCTGCATAGTTGGTCTGACCAGGCGTACCTGTAATTCCACTGGTAGAAGCTACATTAATAATGGCGCCCGCCTGCTGCTTAATCATGACTTTCATCGCCTCGCGGCAGCACAGAAAAGTTCCGCGCAAATTGACTTGCATCACTTCATCCCATTTGGCTTCGCTCATCGCGGCCACATAACCGTCATTCGTAATGCCTGCGTTATTCACCAAAATATGAAGCTGTCCGTATTCATTTTTAATTTTTTTGAACAACTGCTTGACCTCAACCTCATCAGCCACGTTCGCTTTCCATGCGACCGCTGTGCCACCTGCAGCGGTAATTTCGGCGACTGCCTCTTGAGCTGCGCGTTCATTGCGTACGTAAGTCAGCACAACAGTTGCCCCATTAGCGGCTAAATCATAAGCAACGGCGCGACCAATCCCTTTGGAGCCACCCGTAACAAGTGCAATTTCTCCGTTCTTAAACAATGGCAGCCCTTCCTTCGTGTTCAAGGTTGCGGTATACCCGCTCGGTTCGCAGTAGCTTCTCCAACGTCATCGGCGTATCCACAGCAGCCGTCTGCCAATCATAGCCGATGGCACGCATCATTCCGATTAGGGTGCTACTTGCACCGACTTCGATGACTTGGCTGACACCCAAATCATGCAGCGTGTTCATGGACTGATCCCACAAGACAGGCTGGGTACACTGATCTCGGATATCGTTCACAATTTCATTCATACATGTAACCGCTTTCGCATTACCGTTCAAAACAAGCGGGATGGATGCATCGTTAAAGTGTAGCTCTTTCACATAAGTCATTAACTCTGCTTCCATTTCGGCCATCAGTCGAGAATGAAAGGCATGACTAACCGCGAGCGGCTTCGTTCTCACCCCAGCTTGATTGTTCAAATACTCAACAATACGCTGAATATTATCCACTGCGCCCGAAACAACCATTTGGCTCGGCGTGTTATAGCTAGCCACATCCACTTCCATCTCGTGGATGGTCTCGATAAGCGCCGCACGTTGTTCTGGCTTGGACATAACGACTGCGGCCATACCGCCTTTTTGCGCTACCGCAGCCATACACAAGCCACGCTTTCGCACGAGGCGAACCGCTTCTGCAAATGGTAGCACCCCTGCGGCGACTAAGGCCGAGAACTGGCCCACGCTGTGACCGGCTACAACGGAAGGCGCGATTCCTTCGTTCATTAACAGCCGGTATATGCCAACGCTGACCGTTACGATCGCAGGCTGGGCATATTCGGTCTTCGTTAGCTCACGCTCTGGCCCTTCAAAGCAAACCTGTTTCAAATTGAAACCCAAAGCGTCACTTGCCTCCGTAAAAGTATCTTCAAACGCCGCCCCGTATTTTCGACAAAATCCTTTTCCCATCCCTACAAACTGCGAACCTTGGCCTGGAAATAAGAATGCTGTCTTCATGCATTTGCCTCCCAATACTTCGTAATCCGCTCACGAAAAGGCTCTGGCAATTTAAAAACCGTTTGTCCATCTGGCGTCATCAGCGTATGCGTTGATCTTCCTTCAGCTAATAGCTGTCTACCATGCTTGCTATAAATTTGATACGTAAATTCGAGCATCGACTTTGTCGGTATATGCAACATTGTTTCCACGACTACGGTGTGGCCGAATCGGGCCGGAGCATAATACTTGCACTGAATGTCTATCACCGGGTATACGAACTTCCTGCTTTTGAAAAAAGCGTACCCTCCAACGACGCGAGAAGCTTCCACGCGCCCCATTTCAAACCAAACTAAATACGTACAATGGTGCACAATGCCCATTGGATCACATTCGATGTAACGTACAGGGATTTCAAGCGCGACTGGTTTGCTAATAAGAATCACCCCATCTATGAAGTTTAGTTAGTGTTTGAACTACTTGTCGGATAATTAGGTTTACTGTTCTTGTTGTGAGTCGTGATGAGTGGCATGATGTGAGTTCATGATGCTGTGTAATTGCGGAAGAACGTGCTGTGAAAAAAATGAAAAATAAATGCGGAAATATAGTTCTTAATACCTATTCACTCACTCGGAATTGTTACTTTTTTCCTCCTTTGAACTCATATATTCGTCAGAATCGACTATTTTCCTCTTTTACATTTACAAAAACTTAATATTTTTTCGACAATAAAATCGAAAAAGGCCTTCGCAGTATCCTACACTCTGCGAAGGCCTTGTCTAGTAATTATATTTTTATATGCAAAGATCCTGTCAAAGCGCTACAGGTTCCGATGTTCGCTCTAAGGGAATGTTGCGATTTCGTTCACTTTCGACTTTGCGGATGATGACTTCACCTGTAAGCTCGTTCCATTCCATATCGAATGTATCTCCATAGTCTGCGTTCAGTTTTGCTAAAATATCTTTTGTAAAAATAACGCCAAAGCTGTTTCCGATTCGCATTAGCTTACGTCTCAATGTAATCACCTCCTTTGCTTCACGATCATCACCCACGGATAATTACCCTAATCTGAGTGAGTGAAACAGTTCATTCCAAAAAAGTTATAAAAAAACCGCTCCCCGAAGGAACGGCTTTTTTATACTTGTTATGGATGCAGGTGCTTACACAAGACCGATCGATGACAAGAAAATAAAAAGAATCAAGATTGGGGCTACCACTCGCATAGAGAAGCGCCACCACTTCATCCATGTTGGCGAAAGTCCCGTCTCTTCACCGGAGCCTTTCCACACATAGCCAACCAATATCGTTACAAGCAAACCGACTAGCGGCAGCATGATGTTCTGCGTAATATAGTCCATCCAATCGAAGAACGTCCTGCCTCCCCATGTGTACCCACTAAGAACACCACCTGCCGACAACGTACACGGTAAGGCGATAGCGTACATCGCGATCATGATCCAGATGGTAGCCTTGCTACGGCTCATCTTAAACCGACGCATCATGTAAGCAACAGGCACTTCTGTCAATGCCAGACAAGAAGTTACTGCCGCGATGGCGAGCAAAATAAAGAACAGGCCACCGAATAAATTGCCGTATGGCATGGATTCAAAGGCTGCGGGCAAAGCAACAAACACTAAGCCTGGTCCAGAACCTGGTTCAATCCCAAACGTAAACGTCGTTGGGAAAATAATTAGACCCGCGATTAATGCATAAATCAAGTCCCCAGCCCCTACTGCTAATGTAGCAGCCGGCAGTGATTGATTCTTGTCCACATATGCGCCATATGTAAGCATAGCCCCCATACCTAAAGACAAGGAGAAGAAGGCTAGTCCAAGCGCAAGCAACGCCGATTCAAACGTGATTTGTGAAAAGTCAGGGTAAAGGAAGTATCTAACTCCTTCTGCTGCACCGTCCAACGTTAGCGTACGTGCTAGCATAATTAGCAATATGACAAGCAAGCCAGGAATAACGATTTTATTGAACTTCTCAATTCCACTCGAAATACCACGCGCTATAACGAATCCTGTCATGACCATGACAACGATTTGCCAAATGATCGGGGACGTACTGGCGGTAAATGCGGTAAACTGACCCGCGTAGTCGCCATTGCTAAACAAATTACCTGATAAAGATTGAACAGCATAATGCAGCGTCCAGCCTGCAATTGTACTGTAAAAAGTCATAATTAAAAAGGCAGCAAGGATACCAATAAAGCCTAGCCATCCCCACCATTTTGAGCCGCCTAGCTTCTTAAAAGATGTATACGCATCACCGCGTCCTGCGCGACCGATAGCCAACTCTCCAAGTAAAACGGGCAAACCAACAATAATTAGACATAGTACGAACAACAGGAAGAAGGCTCCCCCACCGTTCTGGCCTGTTACATACGGAAACTTCCACATGTTTCCGAGACCCACTGAACTTCCGATAGCAGCTAATATGAATCCCGTAGAGCTAAATTGCTCTGTCTTGCCGGAGTTCTGCTGCTCCAAAGACTTTTTCCCTTTTGCCATGGCTCTCCTTGCCACTCCTCATTGTGTATGTAGATTCTGATTGCATGTTGTCAGCATTTTGCACAATTCAATATGTATCGCTCCATAGTGCCATATATGGACGAATACGTTCATTTCGATCCATATATCGATAATTTGAAGCCGCTAAGTGGATTTATGCAAAACGCTCGTATGTATATATCATGCAATTCCGGTTGCAAATATAAACTGCATTATATGCAAAACCGCGCTAAAGCGCTAAGGTAATATTTCACAAACACATTGCAAGCGCATACTGTCCATAAGCGGCTATCATTGCACCTAGTATGTCCAACTATGACGGACATCATCGAACTTTAACGGATCTCGTAGAACTGCATTAGAACTTGTATTAGAACTTCATTAGATGTCATTAGACTTCAGACTTCATTAGATTTCATTAGATTTCATTAAACTTCATTGAAAATAAAAAAAAGAAGATGGCCAATACGCCATCTTCTTTCTCTACATTCGTTCCTATTTAGCTGTCCGTTTTCTTATCAATATGGAACCGCGCAACTCTGTCTTGTAAGCTAGTTGCCATTTCGTAAAGCTGATCCATCGTCTGCGAAATGCTGTCCATAGATACTAACTGTTCCTTCGCCACCGTTGAAACGTTCTCTACTTGCCGCGAAGAATGGTCAGCAATATTCGCCATTTCTCCCATCGAAGCTGCTACTTGTTCGGAACATGCACTCATTTCCTCAGTCGATGCCGACACTTCTTCCATCTGCGCGACAACTTCATGTACGCGCTCATTAATGCCTTTGAATGTGTGCCCCGCTTGCTCCACCGCCAGCTTACCTTCATCTGTACGCTGTCGCACTTCACCCATCGATTGCACGACAGCATTCGTATCGATCTGAATCGATTGAATAAGCTGCTGAATATGGTGCACTGATTCGGTAGACTGCTCCGACAATTTGCGTACTTCTGTCGCTACGACGCTAAAGCCGCGCCCATGCTCGCCTGCTCGAGCAGCCTCAATTGAGGCGTTAAGGGCGAGCAAGTTCGTTTGCGATGCAATATCCCGAATCGCATTGACGATGTTACCAATGCGGTCGGAATGCTCATGCAACAACTGTACACGCTGAGAGGTCTGGTGCACAGAGTCTGTAATGCGCTCCATCTCTTGAATAACGTTGGCCATCGCGACGTTACCTTCCTCGGTCATCGCGCCTGCTTGTCCCGCTATTTCTGCTACAGAAGTAGCGGTTTGCACAATATCTTGAATGCCACGCGACATTTCTTCCATCGCTCGGCCTGTTTCGTCTGTCGCTTGCTTCTGCATTTTTGAACCTTCAGATACTTCGTTCATAACACCAACCGTTTGTTCCGAAGACTGGTGTGATTTTACCGTGAACTCCACCACGTCAGCTGTTCCGTTTAATATTTGGTTAGAGCTTGTCTGAATATGGGCAATAAGCTCGCGCAAGCCCACAACCATCGCATTGAAATTGCGTGCAAGCTGTCCGACATCACTCTTCGACTCGTCACTACTCTGTACCGTCAAATCTCCCTGCTCCGCTCGCTCCATCAGCGCCATCATTCGGCGCAGTGGCTGTCGTATCGCATACATAATAAAGCCTGCAATGACCATACAAATGACGGATACAATGACGATGGTCAGGATAGATACGACTTGACCTCTTTCGCCATCCTTGACCATTTGTTGATAAATCGTTTCAGCAGCTTGCAAGTTGATTTCTTCCAACTGCACCATCACTTCAAAAGCAGCTTTCTCCGCAGCCTCTCCTCGCTCAGCATACAATTGCTGTGCCTCGGTGAATTTACCTTCTACGGATAGTTGCTCCAGCTTCACTCGTATTTGGCGATACTGGTCCAGTTTTTCATATAAATCCTTTGCGAGTTCTTCATCGCTTCCTGATTCAGCATGATCTTTGCCTTCACCGATTGATGCTGCTTTAAACTCTAAATAATAGCTATTTACGGCATTCATATGTTTTTGTAAATTCGCTTGATGCTTTTTCGCCCGCTCTATGCTCGGCACATCAATCATCGTTTCAAGCCCGATTGTTCCACGCTTATAAGATACCATCATTTTTTCAATCCACACGACGGACATCATATGATGGGTGTAAATTTCTTCAACATCGTCCATCGTCTTGTTTAAATGCACGAATGACGACAAGCCTAGTGATACAAATCCAACAACCATAACAACTAGTAGAGTCATAAACTTTTTTGCAATCGACATATTGCGGATTATGGATTGAATGGCTTTCATGTTCTACACCTCTTCCTCACGTAACTGTATATGTATTTGGCTGGAAAATTGGAACACCCTCTAATTAGGTATATGGAACCATTATAACCATTCCTCCACTAAGTATATAGACCCATCAGCAAACTGATTTTATACATATTCATATTTATATTAATCATAATGTTTGGTAATTGAAAGCCCTTTACAGCATTTTTAAAAGGTTTATTAAAATGGATACCAAAACGTTCCGAAGCCTTGGATACGTATGTAAATCGCTATAAGCAGCATGATTAGGCTGATTGCGGCTACTGCACTATCGATGCTACGCCACACCGTCGCTGAATACCAGCTACGCAGCGGATGCTTGCCGAACCCGCGCAAATCCATCGCATTCGACACTTGCTCAATACGTTGTAAAGAAGATTGCACCAGTGGAATGGCAATCCATGCAACGTGCTTCAGTCGTTGGCTGATTGTCCCTTCGCCTTTGCCAAAGCCGACGCCTCTAGCCTGTAACGCATGCAAAATGTGACGAAACTCGGCCTGCAACTCTGGCAAGTAGCGAAAGGCAATATTAAAAGCATAGGCAATCTTATACGGCACCCCGATGCGATTTAAGCTGCTTGCAAAGCGTGTCGGGTGTGTCGTAAAAATAAACAGCACCGTAATCGGCATAAGCGACATGTATTTCATCGATAACGTCAGCACGTAAAATACCGTTTCCAGCGTCAGCACATTGTAGCCTAAATGAAGCAGCACGGTTGTCGACCCCGCTATTTCACTCCCATATGTCGGTGTAATCCACATGTTAAGCAGCGAGTTAAAGACGTTAAAGCCAATCATCAGCCAAATGAGAAACCGGACACGTCTAACAGGAAGACGCGCAGAGGATAACAACAGCAAACCGACGACAAATAGCCCTATAAAAATACGTATGTCCTGAAATAGAAACACGATGACGGTCCAAGCCGCCAGCAGAAGCATTTTAGCTGCTCCATCCATCCGATGGAACAGCGTGTCACGTGCGATGTATAGCGTCATTTGACTCATCGTTCGCCACCTAATTGTACCCGCAGCAGCCTTTCTTGCCTCAAAAAGTGGCGTACAAATTCAGTCGGGTCAGCCACACCTGTCTGGCGCGCTAACGCGCTCAGGGACGTTTCGTTCAAATTGGCACGGGCCATAGTGGTCGTATCCGTCAGCACTTGTACCGTGTCCCCTACTGCAATTAGCTCCCCATTGCACAGCACAGCTGCTCGTTCCGTATATTCAAGCGCTACATGCATATCGTGGGTAATAAATAAAAATGAAATCCCGCTGTCCGCCAGCTTCGTAATGAAGCGCATAAAATCAGTGTAGTGCCTGTAATCTTGCCCTGCTGTCGGTTCATCCAAGACGATAAGCGACGGTCTCATCACGAGTATAGAGGCAATCGTAACTCGTTTCTTCTGTCCGTAACTTAGTGCGGAAATCGGCCACGTACGATACCCGCTTAAGCCGCATATTTGCAGCGTTGCTTCCACGTTGCACCGTATCTCTTCTTCAGGCAATCCTTGCATACGCAAGCCGAGTGCGACTTCATCGGCGATCATATGCTGGGTAACCATATGATTCGGATTTTGCATGACGTAGCCGATATGTTGCGCGCGACGGCGTATCGACCAGTCGTTGATACGCTCTCCATGCAGCCGTATGTCACCTGCTGTCGGCTTGGCGATGCCTGTAAGCAGACGGCATAGGGTTGACTTACCGGCACCATTGTTGCCGAGAAGCGCCATTCGCTCGCCCTGCCTGATGGCAAGCGAAACGTCACGCAACACTTGATGTTCGCCGTCATATGTAAATTGTACATTGGTCAATTTAATTAGAGGCTCATGCGTGACGGATGACTTGCTCACTTTATGAGGGGCTTTCACGTCATGTGAAGCAATCATTCCTCGTGAGCCATTCACCTCATGTGAAGTATTCATCTCACTTCCGACATTCACGTCATGTGAAGCATACATCCCATACGAGACATTCACCTCACGAGAGCTATCCGCCTCATTCCGTACAGCAAGGTCATGTCTCGTCGGTGAAGTCGACCATGTCGACATTGTCGACACCGTCGCCTCCGCCATCGACGCGTCTAGCCATTGCGCTAGCTTCTGCCGCACACGCGGTGAAGCCGCCACCGCGTCGAGTGACGCAGGCCGCTCGTCGGCGCGTAACACACATCCTGCACGCTTGAGCGCTACCGCATACAGCGGCTCGCGCAAGCCGTGCACACCTAGCACACCAGACGCCACAATCTCGTCTGGCGCCCCCACTGCAACAATACGTCCTTCCGCCATCAAGATAATCCGATCGAACGGCTGTGCAAGCATATCCTCCAACCGATGTTCAATCATAATCGTAGTCTTATTCGTTTGGCGATGAATTCGATCAATCAACGCCATAGCCCGCTTCGCACTTACGGGGTCCAAGTTAGCGAGCGGCTCATCAAAGAGCAGCACCTCAACATCCATCGACAAAATGCCCGCCAGTGACACGCGCTGCTTCTGCCCGCCAGATAACTCATGCGGGCTGCACGCCTCAAAGGGCAGCATGTCCACAATGTCGAGTGCCGCTTCTACCTTAGGCTTCATTTCGGCCTGCGGCATGCCCTCATTTTCAAATGCAAATGCAACATCCTCACCGACCGACAACCCAATAAATTGACCGTCTTGATCTTGCAAAATCGTGCCCACCGTGCAACTAATTTCCGCTATGTTCATCTCGGCGGGGCATTTGCCCTGAAGCGAATAGCTGCCAGTAATCATGCCGCTGTATGTAAATGGAATAAGCCCATTAATACAATGGGCCAAAGTCGACTTGCCGGAGCCACTCGGCCCGACAACGCCTATTTTTTCTCCTGGATAAATGTCTAGCGTAATATGTTGCAGCGTCGGCTCCGACAAGCTCCGATACTGAAAGCTGAAGTCGCGAAATGAGATAAGCGGTGTTCGAATTGTTTCCCCTTGTGGCATTTGGAGTATTTGTTCCATTGGCAGCAATTGTGTCGCCTGTATCACTTGTTTCATTCGTTTCATTCGTTTCATTCGTTTCACTCGTTCCGCTCGCCTCTTTAGCCTCATGAATGCCCCTCCTGTTATTCAACACTCAAACGCTCAGCAACCTTATTTTTGCACCCTTAAATTTGAGCTACGGCGGTTCACATGAATGAGACCCGCTACTGCGGATACACCAAGCACAAGATGCACCACAATGTTAGCGATAGACGACACAGCCCATTGCAGCCACATTTTAGCCGCTGGTTCTCCGAATAAATAAACGTCCAACACACTAGAAATGCCATAGGAAATGGCCAAACCAAGCGAACCGATGACACCTAACGCAATAAGATTTGATTTCTTAGCCGCACCTTCACTCACGTTGAATGACGAAGCTAGAAATACCAAACCCATGCTCAAACCTGCGAGCCCAGAACCTAATACCCATGACCACCAAATTTGCCCGCCACCCCATGTCAAATCCGTAATGATATGACCAATAGCCCCAATCAGAAAGCCAACCACCGGGCCAAACAGCGCCCCGAAAATAGTCAAAATCGCAACGGACACCCTTAAACCCGTTTGTGGAACAAGCGGAAGCGACAAGTTGCCAATTAGCCCATACAATGCCGCTCCAATTCCAATCGCAACAACCATTTTCGTGGAAAATGAGAACGTGGACGATTTCATATGGATCACCCTTCTTGTACAATGTATTGTATTTCTATGATCATAGTAGGAGTTTAGAACGGACAACATGATGCGCAGCAAAAAAAACCCCTGAAGCGGCGCTTCAGAGGTTAAACCGTGTACAAACTTATAACGGTGGATTTTTGTAACATTTGCGACAAACCGGATAATAACTATCATTACCTCCGATTTGAATTTGTTCACCACTGTATATCGACTTTCCTTGTTCATCAACGCGCATATTCATGGTCGCTTTTCGCTCACAGAACCAGCAAATCGTTTTCATTTCTTCAATTTTATCCGCATACAGTAGCATATACTGGCTGCCCTCAAACAATTCGTTGCGGAAATCATTTTTCAAACCAAAGCCCATCACGGGAATGTTCAACTCATCTACGATTTGTGTAAACTGCATAATGTGCTTCTTGTGAAGAAATTGCACCTCATCGACCAACACACACGAAATTTTGCCGGGATGGCGCTTTACAATCGCATACACATTCGTGTCTTCATAAATGGGTGTCGCTTCTGATCGCATGCCAACGCGCGAAGATACATATCCAACCTCATCCCGGTTGTCCACTGCGGACGTAAAAATAAGGACAGATTTGTTTTGTTCCTCATAATTGTGGGCAACTTTTAAAATTTCGATCGACTTTCCACTATTCATTGCTCCATATCGAAAATATAACTGAGCCAACTTACGCAACTCCGTTCTCTGCTAAAATGTCGACCTAATGATAGCATAAGTGTTGGGGTGAGGTACAGGCCGCAGGTTTTCCTTTTATTATCTCTGAATAGCCAAGCCACTAAATGATGTAGGACCGACTATATCCGCCCTAGTCCCTGTCGTTAAATTTTCAGCTGTTACGAAGTAAGTGTGCGATCCAGACCTTAAATTGGCATCAATCCCTTGAAAGGAAAAAATATAATTCTGTTCAGAAGCTGCCGATTCAACACCTTGCTGCGTTCTAAAAATTTCGTTGCCGTCTCGAAAAATTCTGAACACCACCTGAGCAATACCAGTGACCCCTCTTACTCCCACACTTGCGATCAATTCTACTCTGTTATTTAAATTGGCACTTTGAGGAATGTTGAGGCTAAAAATAGCAAATCTAGTTCTGCGCGGCGATTGAGCAATGATAACGGAATTAGATAAGCTAAATCTACTAAGAGGTTGAACAGCTCTGTAATCCAATACTCGTGACAAAATACATCATCTCCTTTGATATGGATGATGTATTTTATGTTGAATATGAATGAGATGCTTGGATTAAAAACTATCAATATGATAAATAGGTAATCTCTCACTGTAGATGAGAGAGTTGTTCTTATAGCTCTAGTTCCCTATTGGCGAATTGTAACTCTAGTTCCTATCGGAACTAATTTAGATAATTCAAGTACATCTTCGTTGTACATTCGGATGCAGCCATGCGATACGATTCGCCCTATAGATGAAGGATCGTTGGTACCATGGATGCCATAATGGGGCTTGGAAAGACCCATCCACATCGCTCCGAAGGGCCCGCCGGGGTTCGGCTCCTTGTTAATAATGGTGAACTCGCCTCTAGGGGTCTGGGTAACCATCTTGCCGATGCCGACAGGGAAGCCCCTTACGACTATATTTCCGTCTAGCAGGTAGAGCATCCGATCCGACAAATCGACAATGATGCGATATTGAGGCACACTGACCCCTCCTTCTGTGATTAAGCTATGTGAGGGAGGGGTGCTATGCGCTAATGGTAATGCCTATTTCGAGTAGAGTGGATGCCCTGATTAGAGGCTCTGAGCAGAGGCCTTGAGCTGACGCATTGATGCAGCGCCACAACATGCAGTGCCCTCAATCATCAGCGCGGAATCAGTGCTACATGCGCTCTATCAGTCGCTCTGTGTAGCGCAGCTCGTCTATTGTACGAGCGCCAATGCCGAACATAGCTGTGCGCAGCTCAAATTCCACCTGCGCCAGCACATCATGCATCGCTTCATCAGAGTGCGTTGCAGCCGCAAGCAGTGCGCGGCCAAACCCAGCTGCATCTGCGCCCAGCGCAATTGCTTTGGCCGCATCTACGCCTGTGCGCAAACCGCCGCTGGCGATAACCATAGCGTCGGGCAGAGCAGTGCGAACTTCGCGCACGCTGTCTGCCGTCGGAATGCCCCAATCGGCAAACGCATCTGCCGCCCGTCGGCGTACCGGATCGTTGCCGCGGAGCTTCTCCACTTGGCTCCACGACGTGCCGCCCGCTCCTGCAACATCGATAAACGCGATGCCAGCGTTATGTAAATCACGTGCCGTATCGGCTGCAATGCCCCAGCCGACTTCTTTCACACCGACAGGCACATCCAGCTTGCTACACACCGCTTCAATTCTAGTTAATAGCCCTGCAAAGTCGAGGTCGCCTTCTGGCTGAAACACTTCTTGCAGCGCATTCAAATGCAAAATAAGCGCATCCGCCTGCACAATTTCTACCGCACGTCGGCACTCGTCAGCTCCCATGCCCATGTTGAGCTGCACAGCGCCTATATTCGCGAACAGCGGAATTGTTGGCGCGACATCGCGCAATTGAAACGTACGTGCAACGTCTGGATTTTCGACCGCCGCACGCACCGAACCGACCCCCATCGCCCAACCACGCGCCTCAGCCACTGCCGCTAGGCGACGATTGATCGGCCCTGTATGGTCGCTTCCACCTGTCATCGAGCTAATGAGCAACGGTGTAGCTACCTGCTTGCCAAACCACTCTGTCGAGAGGTCAATGTCGTGAAAATTCACTTCTGGCAAAGCCTGATGACGAAAACGAAATCGCTCCAAACCCGTCGTCACACCTACGCCGTTCACTTGCTCTTCCAAGCATATACGTACGTGCTCTGTCTTCCGCTGTTCGGTCGTATGCTGTGTCGTGTCGTTTGATCGTTCCCGCATGCGTTATTCTCCTATTCCTGTCTCTTATCGTAAAAAGCATCTTAAAACGTGTAACAGCCGTCTGTGTTAAAGCTGCTGCCTATTTGTCTATGTTGTCTCTACTGCCTACGTATCTAGGTTGCCCCTATTACCCATGTTTCTACGTTGCTACTATGTTGCTATGTTGCTTCTATGTTTGTATTTTGCCAATTGTATTGTACCCTGAACGAACTTGATTTCAACATGACCTAGCATAGCAAAAATTACGATTCACGTACATGGGATGACGTAAGCACAGTCCGCAATATAAAAAGAAATACCCCACCCCATATCCAATGCGTTGCGCACCGATTAGAAAGCGAGGTACCCCGTATCATTTTAAAATGTAAAAATGAATAATAATTTCTAGGAACTGACGACCTTACTCGGTTCCGTACCGAAAATTTCTTGCTTCAAGCGCACACCTGTCGGTGTAGCCGCCAAACCTCCAAGCGCCGTTTCCTTCATCGTCATTGGCATCGCCTGCCCAATACGGAACATCGCTTCAATAACTTCATCGCATGGAATAACGCTTTCTACACCAGCCATCGCCATATCCGCTGCCACCATCGCTACTGCAGCACCCATCGCGTTCCGCTTCACACATGGCACCTCAACAAGACCTGCAACGGGATCGCACACAAGCCCGAGCAAATTTTTCAATGCGATCGCCATCCCATGGCCCGCTTGCCGCGGCGTTCCACCGACAAGCTCGACCACAGAAGCTGCCGCCATCGCTGATGCGCTACCGACTTCCGCTTGGCAGCCACCTGCTGCGCCGCTGATCGACGCATTGTTTGCCACCACTAAACCGAATGCACCTGCTGTGAACAGAAACTCAATCATCTGCTCACGGGACGGGTTCAGCTTCTCTTTAAGCGCGAACAACACGCCAGGCACAACCCCTGCCGCTCCTGCTGTAGGCGTCGCGCAAATAAGGCCCATTGCCGCGTTCACTTCATTCGTAGCCACCGCTTTACTCACAGCGTCCATAATCGTGTAGCCGCTAAGCATTTTGCCCGCTTGCACATACTGCTGAATCTTCACAGCATCGCCACCCGTTAAACCGGAATGCGACTTTACGCCCGACAAGCCGCGCTCTACGGCCTGCTCCATCACGTCCAAGTTGCGGCCCATGCGCTCGATAACTTCCTCGCGCGTCAACTGCGCCACTTGCATCTCCTGCTCAATCATAATATGAGCAATCTTACATGACTTCTGCTCGGCTAATGCCACCAGCTCCGCCACATTGCGAAACATCACCTTTACCTACCCCTCTCATCCTCAAGCTCAAAACCAACTATTCCAACACCTTTTATGAAAGCGTATTCAATAACACAGTCCCCGCTCAATCTCTACTTCCTAATCTTCCATCCGTAGCACGCGGCTTACCCCTGTCAGATCACGAATTTCATTAATTACTTGCTCGGCAATGCGATCATCCGTCTCGATAACCATCAGCGCCATCTGCCCTTTTTCTTTACGGGACACTTCCATATGGCCGATATTAACCTCTTCACGGCTCAAAATTTGCGTAACCCCAGCAATAACCCCATAACGATCATGATTCAAAATCAGAATAGCTGGGCACGCGCCAGACAAACGCAATTCAAACCCGTTCAACTCAACGATCTCAACCTTACCGCCGCCGATCGAAATGCCGACAACCTCTAATTGCTCTCCCCCATCAATCAAACGGATGCGTGCCGTATTTGGATGCTCTGGAACCGCATCCTCGATAAAGAACTTAACCTCAACACCTGCTTGCTCCGCCAGCACCAACGCTTGCGGCAAACGGTCATCATCTGTATCAAAATCAAGCACACCCGCAATAAGCGCAACGTCTGTTGCATGCCCTTTATGCGTCTCCGCAAAAGATCCATACAAAAATACGTCCACCTGCTTAGGTTGCTTGCCGAATATGCTGCGTGCCAATCTCCCGATTTTTGCCGCTCCTGCTGTATGAGAGCTTGAAGGCCCCACCATAATCGGTCCGATGATGTCAAATACGCTGCGATACTTCATACCGATTCTCCTCCGCTTCGTCCTCCCAATAACTACATTCCACTCATATTGTACGTAAAAACGCGACAAAGTACCATCCGTCAGCCATATATTTATTTTTCCATGTGCTACACGTAATTCCGGTTAAAATACTAAAAAAAGAAAACTCTTTCATTTCTATTTAATTTAATCAAAGCTAATTTACCAAATAGGAAATACATGGTACTATAAAATACAAATATCACTACGTTTTGAGGAGGGAACAACTATGTCCTCGGGTTCGCTACTATATTCAACTATAGGCGATCTCCTTAGACAACGCAGAATAGATACAGGTATATCTGTCCACCAACTACAAGAAATGTCTGGGGTTCATCGAACAAGCATAACAAGAATTGAAAATGGGGAGATCAAGCGACCTGAATTCGTTACCGTTCAGCGTATTGCTAATGCCATGAACATCCCCTTTGAGGAAACAGTTGAATATTATATTTGTGCTGACCAAAAGTCCGATACACTATTCTTAATTCTTGAAGACACGATCCCGACAGGTAATATTTCATTAACTTCCAAAGTAGCCCTTAAATATTTGGAATCCCCAAATGAAGATAGTTACGATTCGATTGAGCGACTGTACAATACGACTTCTACTTGCAAAGCTGATCCCGCATTAAAACTTTCCTTGTTTCAATCGATTGTTAGCTATGCACGTGACCACGGCGTGATGCCGTATATAGCGAAAGGGCAATTACAATCTTATCTAATTGAACGAAACGATTTCACCAAATTAAAAGCAACGTATTACAATGGGCGTTATATCCTTCCCTATTCTCATTTTTTATCTACCGAAGAGCGCATAATGTTGCATTACAAATTAGGCGTACACTCCTATAATTTGAGACTATTTCAAGAAAGTATCGAATTGTGTAGTGTAATTGTTGCTCAAAATGATTTTCAAGGTCAAACCAAAGCAGATGCAATTGGTATAATGTGCGACTCCTATGAGCGTTTAGGTAATTATGAAAAAGCTGAAGAATATTTAAAACTGTACGATACATATACCTATAAACATGTTAAGGAACATGTTAAAGTCACAACAGCAACTTTACATGACAAAAAAGGCAACACCGCACTTGCCATATCTTTATTTAATGAATTACTAGAAAAAGTTAGCGAAAATTCATTGCTTCATGTAGTAAATAAGCTTATTAAATTGCAACAAAAAATGAATAATCTACTCGAAATTGAAAAATTATTAACTTTTGAAGAAAAAATCACTTCTTTCTCGTACACTTCACCCTATAAACAATCAGAACTAGCTCTCTTTTATAAATTAAAAGGGGATTACCAAGTTGCAATGGGAGAAATAATAGAAGGTGCTAATTGTTATTTGGAAAGCGCCCTGAAGTATGCAAAAGTAGATGATAGTAAAAATGAACGTCTTTGCATTGGTCTAATACTAGATCTTCAAATCAATAACAGTAGTATTCTAGACAATTTAATTCTAAAGAAACTTCGTTCCGTTTATTGTCATCCTGAAAATATATAGAGGGAGGATTACCATGAAAGTTATTAAATCATTACTATTAACTGTTTTCTTTCTTACTTTGCCGCTTGGTATGTTCGAACCGGATTCCGTATTCCTCTTCAATGATCATCCTTGGCACCAATAATAATGTGAGCGCCTTACACAATGCAGGGCGCTTTTCTATTTTCACACATAACATAAGCTGGGTGTTTAGCTTTTGTGGGTGCTCAAGTCCATTTACTAAGCTGATAGAGTAATAACAACTCCATTTCATTAGCATAAGAATTTCGCCAGTGCTTGGCATCATGCAAGCACTTTTTTATGCCCTATTTTTGCTATCTCCCCTATCATCGAGCATGTAAAGTTAAAAAAAGGAAGCCCGCGCACGGCGTTATACACTACCGTTAAAAGATAGACGACGAGCTTAAATACACGAGGTGATAAGCTGATGACTTTTTCACAATACGACGGTCATACCTCTCTGTTGTACAAAATGAACAACCTACAAAAGCAGCTAGCACAAGCTGTACAAGAGCATCACAGCTTAACCGCTGATCCTGTAGTACAACTTAGCCAACAATTAGACATCTACATTTTACAGTGTCAAAAGGCCGTATGTACTAAAAAAAGAGTAAAGGAGGTTTTACAATGAAACAGCCGCGTAAATGGCTAATCCACTACCGAGGATCTAGAACTCAAATCGAAGTAGCAAAAATGTCGATGATTCAGCGTAGCTCCTACTCTAACATAGAGCGTGGAAGACGCGATCCGAGTGTCCAAGTAGCTAAAAATATCGGACAAGTTCTAGGTTTCGATTGGAAGCTTTTTTTCGAAGTTGGTGATCCGTTTGTATGTGAGGAATAAGGCTGAGTTTACTGCGAATAAACACAGCCGATTAAGTTATATCCAAATTAAATAATACACCAACTTTCACACTATCGGATTAATTTGATTCCGTGTAATTTTTGTGAATCAACATAACGAACAACACATCTTTGCAACCTCTTTAAATATCCCATGTTAATGAGTAAGACACCTCCCTTATGCACTAAGGACGGTGTCTTACTTATTTTGCGATATTATTTTGATTTCCACACCGTGCCGTCCTGATACACAACCTTGGTCACTTCCACACTCATTTTGACGACCGCGTTACTATAAGTCATCAGCTCCCAGTACGAGCGCCCTCTGTCTCCCCGTGCAACATCTCCATTGTTCACAACGCCAAAAAACGACTCATACTTCGTCTCTTTTTCTGTCACTAGCTTGTTATGTTTATCATAGAAACGCAGCGCAACCTCGAACGATTTCACCGTTTTGTGCGACAAATTAATATGGTCGATTACGGCTTGCTTCACATTCGCATCATTCACTTGTTCGACTATCGCACGTGTAATTTTGATCGGGCCATACTTATTTTTTTTGAACTCTGTGTCTAAATATTGTTGAAACAACTTCGCATCAAGCTCCACATAATAGGTCAGATTCTGTTTGTACTTCGTCTTATAGTACGTGCTATCCTGTTCGAATTGCGGATTCGAAACAACCTTCATTTCGTGATCCTTATAATGCTCAACACTTGCCCCCATATAAAAAATGTGTTTCATTTCATCTTTATACTTTGACCATGTCGCCTCGTTGTCAAACTTCACTTCTTTCCCACTTTCAATGTGACGCACTGTCTCCTTCTCAGTTCTTACTTGCTTCTTTCCAGCATGATAAAAAAAATGTACGACTTGCGCTTCTTTAATCAGATGTTCTGTATTGTTCTTTACGGCTTCTAGCTTCAGCTCAACACCGGCCGGACCTTCATACGATTCATTGTTCAACGTCAATTGCAAGGTTTTTGCTGTTGCGTCATATTGAATGTCGCCGAACACGCTCAAGTCTTTAAAGTTAATGGCTGTACTCCCCTTAATAAGGTAAGAGACTACAGCACGATTCCCTAACTGCACAGACCAATTTGAGGCTTGCAAATCCCCGATCTTACTGCCCACGGCAACGGCAGGTACAACTACCCCTTCGACGTCTTTATTCGCAATGCGCTTCACGCGTACAAATTGCGTATCGTTATCACCAATATGAATATCAAATCCATATTGGGCTAAATCTTTTAATAATACTTTGCCTCCCGTCGGATGCTCATACAATGGGATTTCATACTCATCAATTAGTGCCTTCGTCGCGCTTCCGAAGATGTCACCTATATCATGTTGTTGATTCAGCATTTTAAAGCTTCCGGCCAGAGCCATTTGGGGTGCCATAACGAGCAGACTTGCTACAAGTAGTGCCACTAGCTTCTTGTTCATCGCTTCCTTCTCCTTTATAAGTGAATGAATACATGAATCATGCTCCCTTACTTATAAGTTTACCGAATGTAGTCTTATTTTTCCAATAGCTTGTCCCATTGTGAATCGCCATGCATGAATGACTAACAACCCTACTACATTTATGTAGTGAGGTGATTAACATGAACGGTGTTTATATCGGCAGCAACCGAATGCTCATTAAGGCGGCATATGGAGGGAAACTGATAGCCCCTGCCGACGATTTAAGCATTACACCTGAGCTAGTCATGCACGGTTCTATGGAATGGCCTTTAACGAAATATTTGCACGATCATGTGCAACCTGGTCAAACTGTGGTTGATGTCGGTGCCAACATCGGCTACTTCTCCGTGCTACTTAGTCATCTAGTAGGTCCGAGCGGACGTGTATACGCTTATGAGGCCCACCCAGACATGCATCGCTACTTAGAACATAATTTATCCTTAAACACGATGCATGATCGTGCGCTTACGTTTCCTTATGCGGTCTACTCTAGAGACGAGCTGATTCATTTTCAGGCCTCCTACCGCTATATGGGCAACAGCTCGCTTCAACAGCATAATGAGGAGTATCATCATCATTATCGGGACGATATTAAAACGGTGTCTGTACAAGGTGTAGCACTGGATACGCATTTGAAGCAACTGGGTGTTGATAAGGTTGATTTTCTGAAAATAGACATTGAAGGTGGAGAGTATCACGCTTTTGCTGGGATGGAGACGATCATAAGGGAGCAGGTGAAAGTCGTTGTTTTTGAGCTGAACCGGATGATGCTGCAACACGATGAGCCGAAATTCCACGCCCTGCTCCGGCGCTACGCCATGGAGTACGGGAAACAGTTTTTTCTCATCGATCCGAATGGCCAGCCCGTGCCGACAGCATTGGAATCCATTCTGGAGCATGGCAGCATACCGAATGTTATTATGCAATAATCGTAATAAGGCTGCTCCACATATGTGGAGCAGCCTTATTGTATTTATACAGCCGTGCTTGCCGGAAAACGCAGCTTCACCTTGTCTGGAGAGCTGCAATCGTCTCTAAGCTCACAGTTCTCTGCGCAAACGCGGCCTTTGCCACGTGGCACACACATCGGTGTGCCAAACAGAGGGTCAAAGCAGACGACGCATTCCATGCTGAATACGTCCTTTACCATTTGCGGCGTCAGCACATCTTCCGGTGCCCCTTCTACATAGACCGTGCGCTCACGCACAGCTACGATATGATGGGCATATCGGCATGCTAAGTTCAAATCGTGCAGCACCATAATAATGGTGCGGCCTTCTGTAAGATTCAATTCATACAGCAAATCAAGAATCTCGATCTGGTGCGTCATATCCAAATATGTTGTAGGCTCATCCAGCAACAGAACATCAGTGTTTTGCGCTAGTGTCATCGCTATCCATGCTCGTTGGCGTTGACCACCTGACAACGCATCCACAGGACGGTCAGCCAAGTCAGTCAATCCCGTCACTTCTAACGCTTGGCGAACGAGTCGCTCGTCCTCTGCCGACCATTGATTCAGCCACGATTGATAAGGAAAACGTCCTTGCTTCACGAGTTGAAGCACCGTTAATCCTTCTGGCGCAGTAGGCCCTTGCGGCAAAATAGCCATGCGACGCGCCACTTCTTTCGTGGACGTACGGTGAATATCTTTGCCATCCAACAATACCGAACCTTGCTTCGGCTTCAACAACCGCGCAAGCGAGCGAAGCAATGTCGATTTACCACATCCGTTGCTGCCGATAAGTACCGTAATTTTACCTTCCGGAATGTTTAATGACAAATCTTCGATAATATTGGAATCACCATAAGATAATGTCAGAGACTGTGTCGTTAACGTAGACATGGTCCTCGTTCCCCCTTACCCGTTCTGTTCGTATTGTTGGCGTATATATGAATCATCTTATCGCTCACTTATGTAACTTAGCACTTGAAAATAGATGAAAATAAATGAGGGATAATGAAAATCGTTCTCATAAACATAGACAAGTTTATGATGCCACAAACGACGACTTCCGTCAATGTATTCCAATTTGTTTGAACAACAATTTTAAATATCTTTTATCCTTCGACAACGTACAGGACATCCCGCTCGCCACATACGCTCGCACAATATCAAGAGGGGATGTCTCAATAGCCATTGCAAAATGACGACGAGACATCCCCTGCCAGAATGTGTACCTTATCTATAGTCTTAACTGTATCGTGTATACTACAGCAGCGGCGAGAACAATCGCGCCAACGATTCAAGAAAACGGGTAATCGTCCGCTTACGAGCAAAATTCTCCTCGCGAATGCGGGTCGCATATTGCAAATCCCGCTCAAAATCATCACGCAAACAATTAACACTTTCCGTATGCACAAGCAGCGCGTTAACCTCAAAATTAAGATGAAAGCTTCGCATGTCCATATTGGCCGTGCCGATCGTCGCCACTTCACCATCAATAATAATAATTTTGGAATGAAGGAATCCTTTTTCATACTCATAAATGCGTACTCCCGCATTAATTAAACTCGGGAAATAAGAGTGCGAAGCGAGAAATGGTAGCCACTTGTCAGGCTTAGCCGGAAATAAAAGCCGTACATCCACACCCGATAGCGACGCCACCTTCAAAGCTGTAAAAATATCATCATCAGGTATAAAATAAGGGGTCGCAATCCAGATCGAACGTTTGGCTGAGGTTAGCATCGAAAAAAAGACGTTCTTCATCGTACTGAACTCATGGTCCGGACCGCTCGCAATAATTTGCACAGCGCCGCCCGTTGCCTCCACAGGCTGCGGCAGCAAATACTGAGCACCATAAAGCGTGCTGCCAGTGACGTGCGACCAATCCTGCAAAAAGATAATTTGCAGCGACTGCACAGCCTCGCCACGCACAATCATATGCGTGTCGCGCCAAAAGCCGTACGTCTTGTTGCGGCTCAAATATTCGTCACCCACGTTTAAGCCGCCCATAAAGCCGACATCACCATCGACAATAACAATTTTGCGATGATTGCGGTAGTTTACCCGACTGGACAGCAGTGGAAATTTGACTGCACCAAAAGCTTGCACTTCTACTCCAGCCGCTCTCAAATCGTGCAAAAATGATTTTGGCAGCTGCATACTGCCTACCGCATCATACATAAAGCGGACTTCCACGCCGGATAGCGCTTTTTCCATCAAAATATGTTTGATGCTCCGTCCAATTTCATCATCGCGGTAAATGTAATACTCCATATGAATATGATGACGTGCCTTCTTGAGCTCCGCGAGCAACTCCGTAAACGTCTCTTCGCCGTTCGTTAATATACGGGTTTCCGAGCCGAAACTAATCGGGCTCTTGCTCATCTGGCTCGTCAAACGGAGCAGCATGCGCTCGTCTTCCGTATACGTATCCAGAATTTGTTCTCCACGCACGAGCGCGTCGTTATCAATAAAGGCGTACGCTTGCTTGTTCCTCTTTGCCTTGCGATTGTAGCTCCGCCGCTTGCGATAATTTTGCCCAAAGAGCAAATAAAATATGAAGCCGACAACCGGCACGAGCGCTAAAATAAGAATCCAAGCCACCGTACTCGAAGGATGCCGATTCTCCATAAATATCATAATCGCCAACGTGACGACCGCTAACGTCGTCATAATACTTAAAGTCGTCGCAATGGATCGACCAAATGCATCATTCACGTAATAGCCCAATGTCATTAACATAATGACGAACAATCCGATCTGTAGCCCTCTTCGCATAGCTTGGCCCCCCAACATGATTCACCTATCGGATTTATCCTATTTATATAATACGACATAACTTCGTTTAATTCTTCAACATTTGACTCCCAACGTTCGCCTTGTTCCTGTGAGCTCTCCCTAACTCTCCCTTATCAACCATATTTACTATTCCCGAAAAACCATTTTGCAACTAAAAGGAAAAGGATTGACAAGGTGCTGCTCATGTGAAATAATTCAGGCGTAAACTAACTAACGGTCGTTAGGTAATAATGAATAAGCGTTGAAGTTATATTACTCGCTATGGAGGGATCATTCAATGACCGCAAACCGCATTCAACAGGTCGCTTTAGCGCATTTTGCTGAGCATGGTTACGATGGAGCTTCATTAGCAAAAATTGCTGACGACGTTGGCATTAAGAAGCCTTCCATATATGCGCATTATAAGAGTAAAGAGGACTTGTTCCTGCATGTTGTGCAATATGTGTACAACCGTGAGCAGCAGTGGATTGAGGCTTATTTTACCGAGCAAAATGAAACAAGACCTTCACTTGAATATCAGTTGAAGCAGCTACTTTACTTGTATCGTCAACGTTATGCACAGCAGTTGGAATTGAAGTTTCTGCTGCGTGTATCCTTTTTTCCACCTGCTGTGGTGCAGAGTGAAGTAATGCACAGGCTGTACGTTTATTTAGATGATTTGGAGCAGAAGCTCATGCTCCGTCTACAACAAGCGATGGAGACCGGAGAAGTTCCGCCTAACGCAGGCGTAGCGGCAAGCGAGGCTGCAACCGCCTTTATGTGCATACTGGATGCGTTATTTGTAGAAATGCTGTACGGTGAGCCGGAGCGCGTATCCAAGAAATTAGAGGCTGCTTGGCCTTTATATTGGCGTGGGTTAACGAATTAGATGGATTAGACTTCATTGAACTTCAATGTAGCTTTATTAATAGGAGGAGAACATCATGAACAAAAGCTGGCTATTAGTGCTCATTGCCGGACTGTTGGAAGTGATCTGGGTGTCTGGATTAAAATATTCCAGTGCCTGGTGGGAATGGTTAATCACAATTCTGTTCATTATCGTAAGCTTTAAAGTAGTTATTGAGGCATCCCGTAAGCTCCCGCTCGGGACGGTGTACGCCGTCTTTACTGGACTCGGAACAGCGGGAACCGTTATCGTGGAAATGCTACTGTTCGGCGAGCCTGTGCAGATTACAAAGTTGCTGTTTATCGCCTTGATGGCAAGTGGTGTTATCGGCTTAAAATTGCTAACTAAACCGGAAGATACGAAGGAGGGGACTGCATAATGGCTTGGTTAATGTTACTTGGCGCTGGGCTATGTGAAGTACTTGGTGTATTGTCCCTGAAGCGCATTACAGATAAAGGTGGATTGTTGTCTTACTTGTACTTTGCCTTAGCCTTCGGAACGAGCTTTACCCTGCTCTCTATGGCCATGGATTCGATTCCAATGGGAACGGCCTATGCGATTTGGACGGGGATTGGTACGGCTGGTAGTACATTGCTCGGTATGTTCGTATTCGGCGAGCCAAAGGACTGGAAACGTATTTTGTGTATCTGCCTCATCATTAGTTCCGCTGTGGGCTTGAAATTGCTCACTTAAGCGTGTGGGTGTGGGCGTGTAGCGTGTGAGCGTGTAGCCTGTATTGTGTAGTGCAATTATTGAATAGTTGTTGAGTGTAGTACTAACATATACGTTCTTTATTAAAAAGGAGCTGCCCCTAGGGGCAGCTCTTCAGCTTGTCTAGAAACCTCTGTTTGTTAAGACGATGGTTTCTCTTAGTTAAGATAACGGCAAGCAGCTTTGCACTTATCGGTTGGTAGTTATTTGATAGTCAGTTGGTAGTCTGTTGATTCACTGTGCCCTAACCGTAGGTGGTCAGCTCATTCACCGTGCCTCCACTCCTAACGGTCGCCACAGTTGTTATTTCAGCGAATATGAACCCGTTCAACATTTAACGGTTATGATGGCGCTTATTACGATGAAAACAGCTGGATTTTGAATGAAATTCGAGAAATAAGCTCACCTATAACCATTAGAAATCAAAACGAGCTAAATCTGGCGATATAGCCACTATGGCAACCGTTAAGAACTAACTTTGCTTTCTCGACAGCCTGAGGAGCTGCCCCTAGGGGTAGCTCTTTTTTCTGTCCATTATTCTACAAATGAATAAGGAAATAATCGTCCAAGAATCAGGATACCCCCAAGGAATGGCAGTAAAAATCAAGCCCTTTCCCAAAGCAAGATTGTAAGGAGCCCTGTGAAGATCACAGACTTTTTGGAGTTTATTGCTAATCCGATTATACCTAATACTAAGAACAAAAAGGTTAGCAAAGTTACGAGTATGAGTGGGTTTAACCCTGTTATTTTCGTGATATAATTAAAAATTTTATTTGAAAATAGCAGGAATCCTACGCATATACCCAGTGAAATTAGAGCGGTTGTAATGAGCTTATCCCTCATATGTTTCTTCTTATTATGTGTGAATATGGTATCCAAGAAAGCATCTACTCCCCTATTTATCAATCAAAGTTACTAGGATGCTTCTTAGGTTTACCTGACGGTACAACTTCCTTCACTAGCGATAAACGGCTACGGTCACGGTTTCTGTATCATTGTCTCATTTTCCATAGCTATCTCCCATTCCAGCAGGGTGCATCCATGTTTGTGCTTAAATTTATGCTTAAGACAACAATCGCCCAATAAAAATAATGTAACCAAAGAATAGAAGTGAAATTATACAAAGTACTATTGTGAGGAGTCCTGTGAAGATTACAGGCTTTTTGGAGCTTCCTATTAAGCCTATTATTCCTAATACTAAGGCCAATAAGGTTAGAAAAAATACGAGTATGATTGGATTTAGACCCGTCGTGTTCGTGATGTTATCAAAGATTTTATTTAAAAATAACAGGCATCCCCAACACATAATCAGTAAAATTAGAGCGATTGTAGTGAGCTTTTCCCTCATATGTTTCTCCTTGTGATGTGTGAATATGGTTCCTGATGCACTTCTTAGGTTTACCTGATAATACAACATCCTTTTCTAGCCCGATTACCCCAGCAAAGCTTTTGAACGATGGCAACAATCAAATATTTGTTCATTAGACCCTGAACTCAAGAGGCTTATACTCGAAGGGGAACTCGCTCTGTCCTTAGCTTTTTATATTTCTTTTTCTATCGTGGCGTACCAACACTACTATGAAAATAGTGAAATAAGTAATTAGTCCTGTGATCTCCCAAAAGAAAATGTATTCGCCTGTGAAAAAAGTAACCTCGATCAAATAAATCAAAAAGAAATACGCGATGGTCATAATGGAAGAAAGAGCATTCTTTTTAATATTTTTAATGTTGCGTACATTATCAAAGGCTGTAACCAAACACATGATAATAAAAATCTCTAGGTATGTATGGAGACCTAATTTACCCAGAAGGGAAACAACAAAACAAATGAAAAGAATAGATATAATGGATTGCTTCATGGAAAGCCCCCCTGAATTATAAAACTATTTTCTTTTCAGAACCTGCAACCATGTTAAAAAAGTATCCTCGAACTGTATTTCTTTTATTTCTTTGTATGTATGTTTATCGAGAATTTTCACTGAAGAAGTCGCCTCATTCAACACAAATAAGTAATCATCCACAATTTGAAGTTCCGTAGGGCAGTCAAACCCTTTTAGGGTCTGAATCACCTTTTTCGATTTCGTATCGAAGACGGTTATGCTATCTCCTTTCCGATCATCGTATGAATGCTTATCATTGTGAGCAATATAGGCTACACCATTATCATCAATAGCGATATCTCGGACACCAAAATCAAGTTCATAATCGGCAATTTTGTTTCCAATTGGACTATAGACGGTCAGGTTGCTACTACTATAATTTTCACGTGATATATTAATTGGTATGTTTATTGCGTATATATTTCCATCAGGACCGATATCCATCCCTTTTGAGGCGTAGTCTATTTTCGAGGTTATTTTAGTCTCGCCCGTATCTCTGTTTATCGCAATAATGTAATGATCAGGTACATCTTTATAGCCCAAATCATGAGCTTTCATGACGAAACTGTAGATATAGTCTCCTTCTATAGCCCAATGCATTAGAGCCCCTTTAATAAATATTGTATCTTCAACTTCCTTTGTTGTAGTATTAATGATTTTGAGGGGAATACCTTGAGATTCACCTGTATTCACTTTATATGCAAAGACGACATACAACTTCTCCTTTTCCTGATCGGATACCATCGAATGAGGGCCTGTTTCATTAAACGTAAGCTCTTTTATTTCTTTTGCATCTTTGAATATTTTCACTCTTTTATCTGATTCCATACCAACTCTGTCATAAAAAGAAGCAAAGATGTGCTTATCCTTTGATATTTCTAACGAGCTTAGAATACTACCATCATCTCTAAAGTTAACCAGTTGCGGGTCTGTAGCTTCTAGAGAGCTTCCTTTTTTGCTAATTTGAGAAAATCCCAGATTGCCACCGTGATTCACATACAAGTCATACATTGAGGTAGAGGAGTACTCTATCTGGTTTGACTCCTTGCAAGCCGCAAGTACGAGGACAGTCAACATAATTATTATTATCTTTTTCATTTTCAGCATATACATCACCCTTTCGAAATGATGAAAATCGCCTTGCTTTCTTATAGGGAAATAAGAATAACAAGGCGAATATAGAAAGAATAATGAAGTTGTAACCGTTTCATTCCAACGTTAGTCAAACACTGTCGCTATTTTACCTGTACAAGTTCATGATTCAGTACTTGCACTTTTGTGTTGAACTCGGAATTAAACATGTTATTCTTATACTCTTGTAGTTTTTTAGAGAAGTCTTCATACTGCAAGGACTCATCTAACACGTTGGTCTCCATCAGTTTATTCGTTAGATTTTGACGGGAAAGGAGCTTTTGATATTCTACGGGAGCAAAATCGCTCCAATATTCATCATCGCTTTTTCCCATGGCTATCAGTATCTTTTTCTGTACTTCTTGTACGTTGGATGGTTGCGCGTTTAAGACAGCTCTTAGCCTTTCCGCTTCTCTCTTACCATCTTCTAATGAAACGTACACGCCTTCTTCCTTGGCCTTCAGTAAGTAAAGTTCGTCAATAATGATTTCTTTAAGCAATTCAGAATCAGAAGGAACAGGCTTCTCCTCCAACTTTTTATACGCCTTTAAGCTCTGTAAATCATTGTTAGTGATGAGCACATCTCCGATTTTAACCAAATCAATTGGTTGGTTTGAGTTTATTGCTCTTATTTCGACATTGACTTGAGATGACACAGTTGTTAGAGGATCAGTAGCCCCAGCAAATGAACCAATCAAAATTGATAATGCTGCTATAGAAGAAACGACAAGCAAAATTCGCTTTTTCATTCTGATGAACCTCCCTCATTATTCATATTTTATGTTGGAATTTTCAATTATGCCACTTTTCAAAATGTGATAAATTACTTACTTCACCAATTAAAGTCCACTTGCCCTGTGTTATCGAACTGTATCGCACCCGAACCAGCGAAGAAGCCTGTTTTACCATAGGAGGCACCGTAACCATTCCTATCAAAAGAAATTGGGTCATCTGATAAAATTCCCTGTGCGGTATAGGGTGCACCTATTATATACGACCCTGACTTAGGAAGGTGTTGAATTTGCCCTCGAATGTTTAGCTCTCTTGGTCCAAATTGTGCACTAGGATAAATGTCGAAATAAGACTTAAACGTTTGGCTCATAAGCTCACGCTTGGTAACGTAATATGCATGAGGATTTTCTTGTCTAATAATCGTAACTTTTGAAGTTACACTTACTGGACTATATATAGAACCTTGTCTTGTGACTCTCCAAATACTAATCAAATCCGTGTCTTCATAGGTATGTCCTACTGGGTTAGATGTAATTTCTGCTTCAGTGGAAACTCGTGGAGTTGTGTCAGCCTTAACAAAGGGAGAAAGTAAAGTGAGCGAGAATGTTGCAGTCAAAAAAAGAACAAACAGTCTTTTCATTTTAATGCCTCCTATTCACTGTTTATAAAAATAAAACAAACATGAACAATTATGGGCCCCTAAAAGACTCTACCCTCCTTAACTGTTTTTCCAGCAATATATTGGTTATTACTGGATGATCAGATCATAACATTTATAACCATATATTCAACTATAAGTTTATTTAGTTTTGAGCAAAAAAATGGTATAAATGCATGATATTTAGGTGTTTTGATGCTGCGAACATAGCACATAACCCACATTTTGAACGTTTAAAATATACTCGGGCTGACACGGGTTATCTTCTAGTTTTTTTCGTACTTTCCCAATGTAGACATGAAGCTGATGTGATGAAACCTGCTCTGCATCAACGACCCATGTGTGAGCAATTAATGTCTTGATAGGCACGACTTGATTGAGGGACATGGATAATCGACATAGTAAGCGAAGTTCCGTTGGACTTAGTGAAATAGTAGTGTCGTGTTTCTGAATGAGGTGTCTGCCGAAATCTATATAAACGTGACTTCCCAGTTGAACTGTCATTGTAGGAAAATGTTCGATACTAAATCACTCTCCTTGACTTCTTCATGTAAGAAACCGCCCCAAGGGTTAGGGCGGTCCTGTGTGTATTACCAGTGTTTCGCGGTGGTTTCCAAATTAGCATCATGAGACTGTAAAAACGTACGAGAGATCAAACCTAGCAACCTGCAAGCAATGGCCTCACCCCTCTCACAAGCAGGGGATTAATCTAATGTATCTGCTCTTGTTGCACTTGTCGTGAATGCTTCCAGTTCCAATAATCTGCGCCACTTACTGCTATTAAATGCCCAAGCCATTGGGCGAAATTGATTTGCAAATACGTATTGACCCAGCCGTCATGACCAACTAAGTACATTCCGTCAGCCGTCTCTCGAATGCAGAATCTGGTTAAGTGGCCTTCGACAATGTTCAAATAATGTGGTGTTCCTACTTCTAGCTGCTTGGCAAGCTGCTCTAGGCCAAATAGTTCAATGCCCTTATCTGTGCCAATGCTGAACAATTTCGCACCATTATGAAGCTTTAGAAATTCGATGTATTCACTATGAAGGGTAAACTTATATTGGTCATAAAAGGCGCGGAGTTCATCTGTGGTTGCGGGCGGATGAAATGTAAATCTAGCGACGTGCCAATTGCCGTAGACATCAGGAACAACTAAGGTGCATTGATTCAGCCTCTTTTTCAGACCTTGTACAATATCGATTGTTCTGTAATTGTTGTTCAACGCGAGTCCCCATTTCATTGCTTGATGGCATGAGATGCTGTAAGGGGTTAAAATGTACACATATGTAGTTGATCGTGGTAGTTTTCGCAAAAAATAGAATACCTAGTACTAGACGCAACTTGTTTCATAATGAAATTGTGGTATTTGTTAATCGGCTGTGTTTATCGCGAGTAAGCACAGCCTCTACTCGATCACAATCAATCGCATCACTCCCCTCGAAAAATCGCTGCCATTGAAATCCGAGCGCTTGTCCAATTCGCTTCGCTACAGAAACACTTGGGTCACGCCGTCCTCGCTCAATATTGGAGTAGGAGCTGCGCTGAATTAAGGACAATTGTGCAACTTCGATTTGTGTTCTAGACCCCCGACAGCGGATAAGCCAATTACGCGGCTCAATCATTGTAGAACCTCCCTGTTACATTTTTTAGACCAAACATTTTTTTGAAACTGTAGTACATACATGTCCAGCTCTCGACTAATTTCCAGTACCCGCTCATCGGTTAAGTTGTGGCATTCTTCCACTGCCTGATCTAGTCGTTTCTTTAAGCTGTTCATTTTGAATAACAAGATGTCGTCGTTGCTGTACTGAAAAACATGCATTCGTATGCCACCTCCATGTGTACGAATAAACTGTTCTTGGCAAAGTATAGCATGCGTTTCCAACCCTCTTTATTTTTATATTTTTCGGAAATCAATCCTGTAAAATACAAAAAAACGACCGAAGGCGTCATAAGAAGCAATAATTATCTAACCAACTAGAATGTGGGGGGGTATAAAGGAAAACCTTACGTCTGCACCAATAGCCATCCCTTTAAATAAAAAATTCTCCATTCATTTTCTATCAATTAAATTATCGAGCATGCATTTTAAAATGACCAGTATGGCTATTGCAGAACTGAACAATGAAACAAGATAATAATTGAAATATAGCTTATTGGTGTATGTATTAAGATCTCTAGCTATATAAGAACCAGCCTCGTGTACATTCACCAAGCTAAACGTATACTCGACCAAGCCTATCTGTCCATAAAGTGAGGTTAACAATAAAATAACGAAATAACCTATCATTAGTATTAGATGTTTGGATGTTAGTTGATGTAAGCGACTGTATAACCATAAAGATAAAGTAACCAGAAAACAAAAAAGAAATATATACGATACAACGACAAAAAAAGCACCAATATTGCCATTGCCTGAACTTTGGTTGGGGCGGGCAGTAAGAGTATCACATATCATAATGTTTATATGAATAAGAAATAAGAAGGTTAAGCCCAGTAAGGCTATAATGGTATGACGGTTTATAAAGAATCCCTCCTTGAAACAAATCAGTGCTGTGGTGTTACAGCACTGATTCCAGTTTTACCAGTAACCCCATCCTACATCTACATAATTCTTATTGTAATCCCGATCAATGACCTTTATTACTGTGTTGCGCTGACCACCATCAGAATCAAGGATAGATATGGAATTAGAACTGCCACCGAAACTATAACCTATTATTGCTACAAAATGATAAGATGCATACTGATGGGAACCATCTTTCCAGAAATCAAGATCAATTCTCATTGCTCCGGGATAATCCTTGCATGACCAAACGAAATGTGTGGGAGATCAAGGCGAACCTTTTTTCATTCCGAGGGTATTCCCTCTCAATATAAAAAATTATTTTCTTTTCAGAACATTCATGGAGCTTAAGAAAGTCTCGTCAAATTTCACTTCGTTTACTACCTTATATGTACGCTTATCGAGGATTTTCACCGAAGAAGTCGCCTCATTCAACACAAATAAGTAGTCATCCACGATTTGAAGTTCTGTAGGACAGCTAAACCCTTTTAAGGTCTGAATTACCTTTTTGGATTTCGTATCGAAGACGGTAATGCTGTCTCCTTTGCGGTCGTCATATGAATATTTGTCATTATGTGCGATATAAGCTAGGCCATTATCGTCATCAATTACAATATCACGAACACCGATACCAAGCTTATACTGTGCTATCTGATTTCCAGTTGGACTGTAGACTGTTAGTTCACTATTATTGTATTCCTCACGCAAATTATTGATAGACATATGTATAGCGTATATATTCCCGTCTGCACCAATAGCCATTCCTTTGGAAGCATAATCAACGTTGGAAATAATCTTCGTCTCACCAGTATCTCGGTGTATCGCAATGATATAACGATCTGGTACGTCACCATAACCTAAATCATGTGCTTTCATAACAAAGCTATAAATATAATCCCCTGCTATGCCCCAATGCATAAGGCCTCCTTTAATGTATAACGTACGTTCAACTTCCTTTGTCTTGGTGTTGATGATTTTAAGGGGGATTCCTTTGGATTTCCCTGTATTCACGTAAAAGGCAAATACAACATATATTTTCCCTTTTTCCTGATCAGAAATCATTTCATGAGGGCCCTTCTCATCAAACGTTAACTCTTTTACCTCTGTACCATCCTTTAATATTTTCACTCGTCTATCTGGTTTTCCGCCAACTCGATCATAAAATGAGGCATAAACGTGCTTATCCTGCGTTATTTCTAACGAGCTCAAGATACTACCGTCATGTCTAAAGTTAACTAATTGCGGGTCTGTAGCTTCTAGAGAGCTTCCTTTTTTGCTAATTTGAGAAAGTCCTAGATCGCCGCCATGATTCACATACAGGTCATACGTTGATGTATTCGAATATTCAGTTGGTTTGGAATCCTTGCAAGCCACCAGTATGAGAATTGCTAACAGAAGTAATATCATCTTTTGTATTTTCAACATAAGTTTCACCCCTTATATAGATAAGCAAGTAAGGAACACGCTCTGAACGTGTTCCTTACTTGTTTAATCATTTAAGTAGAATATTTTATTGTTCCAGTTCTGTGTGACATGTATAGATCATCTGGTGTAACCCAGTAACCCCCATTTGTATCGATTTCGGTACCTAACGCACTATAACCATGCCAAGGTATTTTGGAGCAATACCATGAGTTGTGGTCACCTTTTCCTGCATACCAATAATATGTTTCTCCTAAACGCGCCGCACTTCGTGCTTGATCAAAAGCATTTGCTTTAGTTGAAGTAGTTACCCCTGTTACTTCTAACCCCCATGCCTCATCATGACCTCTCCAATGGCTAACCCTTTCCCACTTTACACCCTCACCAGGTTGAGCCGTGTAAATACAATTATCATCTTTTGTTCCATCATACATGCCAGCATGATCTATATTCCCTTGAAGACTAGTACCAGGATCATTAAGGAGCATAATGTCTCCTTTAACCAATCCATCTGTAGTGATGCTGTTTCTACCTTTACCCCCACCACCACTTGATATGCTTATATTGCCGCTACCGTCTGTTTCTAAACCATCTGAGATAATACCCAATTGTTTATTGTGCTGTGCAATTTTGCTTGTGTAAGCCTTCAGCTTCTGCTCAAACTCCTTCACAAAACTCTCATCAACGTTGTTGTCTCTTGACGTAACTGTTCCATCTTCATGAATATAAAGCTTTTTCACCAGTTCCGGATCGAGAGAGTCCAGATAATTAAAATACTCTTCCTGCCCTGTTGCTTTTTTTGCATCAAAAATCTCTTGCTTGATGTTTGACTTGCCCAAAGAGTTGGCAAATGCAAATGGAGCTGACAAAAGACAAAGGGAAATACTCAATGAAAGGACAGCCACTAATTTTTTCATGATTACAATATCCTCCTCAAATGAATGTACTGCAGCAAAAATGGTGCTGTGATGACTTATGTGAGGTAATAGATCATGAAGTAGAACATAGAAGAATTTATCTTGAGAGGTGGCCACCTTTCAATTCATATCAAAATTTCTCGTTTGAACCTTGTTCTTTGAAGATTGAACTTAATTTTTCAACTTTTTGTTTATTCTTGGATGATCAAATCATAGCATTTTTATCCATATATTCAACTATAAGTTCGTTTAGTCGGTAACCATATAATGTAAAACAAATCACATTTTGAAGATACAACTCACCTTTCGTAAATAAAAAGACGCCCTAAGGCGTCCATTACAAGAACTACATTATTTAGGCACAATCCAAGGCGAGCCAACTAATGGATCTACCGTATTATCTACTGAAAATTGACCTACGATGAGAAACATTACGAAAAGTAGAATCGGCAGTTTAATTATCACCTTTTTCATTAACGCCAATCCCCTTCCTCTATCATTTTCAGGCTTAAATTTTCACACAATTCACTAATATCCTGAATGCAGTAATTCTCAAGAAATGAACTGTCATTAATCTTATTTACAATTAATTTTATAAGCACTGAAACGATATAAAAAGCCTTTCTGTATTTAGCTACCCCCATATACTGTGTAATACTTTTACGAAAATACTGAATTGCATCCTTAAAATCATTATTTGAAAGTTGATGATGTCCGTTCAGTTCATAGTACAAGGCTAATTCAGCCCTTTTTTCTGGGGTCGTGCGAATATCTTGAAGAGATAGTTCCATTTGTTCCTCATATCTGCGTAGCTTGCCTGCTGATTCTAAATCATTTATATTCATGTAAAAGTCAAAAAGTGCTGTAACAGAATATATTAAGTTATAAGAAGACGGACTCTCTAAATAATGTTCTAGCTGTTTAATACCTAAATAAAAGTCACCTGTTCGACCACTGATTAGTCCAATCATCAACTTCACATTATCGTCTATATAGTCGTATGGAAATTTGCGATACTCTTCAAGATAAGTCTGGCAAATTTCATATTTATCCAAGTAATAATAAGCACAACATATCGTATATACTGCATGTACACGATACTCACCTTTTGCAGTGTCATTCTCTATCACATACTTACTTAGATCAATGGCTTCGTCATACTTCATAAGACTAAACGCATGAACTGCAAGAGCATAATACAATCTTAACCTTTCTCGCTCACTAAGAAAGTTCGCATAATGTAGAACCGCTCTACCTGAATAATAGGTTGCGGTGAGCTTCGTAAAATCATTTCGTTCAATAATATATTCTTCATACAAACCTTTTGCGATATAAGGCATAATGCCATGATTTCTTGAATATTCGATGATGACTTTGTAGAGTGCAAGTTGAATGGGGGTGTCTTCTATTTGATGTGTATGGGAGTGTAACTGCGCGATGAGGTCTTCACTTTCCCCATATGAGTTAAGGAATTTGTCTGCAACTTGGGTTATGACGAGTTCGTTCCCGGTCTGGATCGTCTCCATTAATATGGCTAACAGCGATTCTGGTTTTTTCTCAATTTCACTGTAGCTTACGGCTATTTCAGTGTATGGAATATGTAGCACGTTGGAAAGGGACAGAACCATATTGTAGTCCGGTTTCTTCACGTCTCCGTGTTCGATCTTTGAAATATTCCCTTTATAAACATTGGCTAACTTGGCTAATTCCGTTACCGTCAATTTGGCTTCTTGTCTGTAATGTCTGATGAGGTCGCCAATCGGAGTATATTCGTGCGAACCCGATGACATGATCCCACCCTTTCTAAAAGATGAAGTAATTAGTTTAAATTTACCATGTTGTTACGTTTAAGTAAATGAGGTTTCAGCACTTTAAGCCGGACTGTATTTACATAAACGAAGGTTATTGTGTACGCGGAAATGAACTAACGTAAGTCGGTATCCTGTAACGGTTGCCACAGGGGCTATTTTGCTAAAAATACACGTTTTTGATTTGCAACGGTTATCAGAGAGCTTATTTTGATAATGGGGGGCTTTATGTTTCCGATTTCATTAATATAAGCCCCACCAGAACCGTTAGAATCCAAATGGCTGTTTATTTATCAACATAACGTCTGTGGCAACCGTTAGAATCAACAGTAACTTTTTCGACTTACTGCTGGCTTGAATTCCATTATGTATTTTTTAAAAATAAACTAATGACGCATACAGTGAAAATAATTCTCAATAAGGGTTATACTTTTACTGAGGAGACAGATTTCACTGCGTTATGCTCGGTCGAGATACGAAATGTACGACAGTATAACAGCATGGCTGCATGATCGCAAGAAACGCAATGTGCGAGCTACGCAATGTAGCGCGGGCAGAGTCTAGCACAAATGACTCCCTCCCCTGTAGCAGAGCAAACAAAAAGAGCAACCCCGCCCAGGGCTGCTCTAGATGCAGGCTCATTTAAGTAAATTAAATTCGCCTAGTTCGCGAAACAGGTTCGCTAATGTGATTGTTAGTTAGATTTTCGCTTCGAACGTTTTGCAGTCTGTCTCTTGGCTATTGCTGGCATGCTGGCCACGATTGCTCACCACATAAATGGACGATGCGGCGCATTTGTTGCCCGCTGCCCAGAACCTGCAATTGCTAACCTCACACAATACATCTTGAGCCATAGTCTTCACCTCCTTACCTACTAAGGATGGACGAATACTATGGCTATTTATACTTGTCTTGCCTAGCTAACTTAACTTTGATTCGCCCAAGCTGCTTCCGCTTCGATAAACTCCGCAAGCAGTAGCCCGATAGCTTGGTATACAGGATGCTGCGCATGCTGTACGACATCATCAGCAAACAGCGGTACCCAGCGCTGCAAATGCTGCGTAATAAATTCACGCTGGCCGTTCATATAGCGCGTAAATCGCATTTCTGTCATCACACTGTTCATCATTTTCTCGATGAGCACAGCCATAAACTCTAATTCAACCGCAATATGATCGTCCGGCTCACCGTTCACTTTTTTAAAATACAAACTAAAATCAGCGTACATTCCGCATACGTCCTGCGCATAGCTTCTTGGCAGCATCTGCTCCTTGGCACGGTACATCGTCTCACAAGGTACAACCGGCAGTTGCCCCGTAATGCCGAACAAGCGGCTATATTGTTCACTCAATGAAGCGTTCAGTGCGTATATCTCCTCTAAAGAAGGCTGTTGCAACTGTACTTGTAACAAACGCGCTCCTTCGAACGATTCAGCTAATCGATTCAATCCTTCATCGTTACGCCAATGCATCCACATTTCCAACGTCGGTGCTTCACTTATAAAATCAACCAATAGTTGATACGACACTTTGCGCAGCTCTAGCTGATCTACGGTCTGTTCATTCCAACTTACAGGTCGTTCCGCCGTCAACAGCATCGTCCTTCCCCTCCTGAACAAACAATCCTCTTACAACCATATTATCCCATAAAACGGACGATTTAGTTGTGACAAAATGTAAACAATTGCTAGTTTGGAAGCGCTTTATGTGTCGCATTTGTGAAACATGCATATATTTTCACGTCTTTATCCATCTTAACTGTTGAAGCTTTAATAAAGGAGTCGTGCGGAGTGAACCGGTTATCGTTTTTTCCATGCTGTAGTCCACAAGAACAAACGGGAGCGCATATGTCCGAGAATATGTTTACCGTTGCAGACATTAAACGCGAGCTTGGAGAGAGCAGTGATCTGGTCATCGGCACGATTCCTTTGGATGATGGCACTGAACTGCAATTCGCCTTTTTGGAGACACTCGTTAATCCCGATCGTCTGTACGATATGTTGGAGGCGATTTATCGGCATTACAAGGATCAACAGGTCACTGGCGTTGAGCTTGAAATACATACGGACGAGCAGCAACCGCAACCAATCTCTCAACGGGGACAGCAATTCGAACGAGCGGTACTGCGAGGTTCCATTGCGGCCAGCACGCCGAAGGATATGGAGGACGCGCTATTATCTTTGTTAGCTGGAGAGACGCTACTTCATTACCCGCCAACAGGAAAATGGTTCGTTATGCGCACTTGCGGCGCTGTGCGGCGTTCGGTAGAGAAACCCGAATCGGAGAGTGTAATCCGCGGGCCACAAGAAGGCTTTAACGAATCACTCGAGGATATGCTGGCGCTTATTCGCAAACGAATGCGGCTGCCTTCTCTACGTATAGAAGAGCTGGTCGTTGGCGATAAATCGAAGACGCGGATCGCGCTCGTGTACGATCAGCAAGCAGCTGATCCTGAATTTACGCGTCATATGCGCGAAACGCTGGCGCACATTAAGATAGATGTCGTGCTTGATAGCAACTACATCGAAGAGTTTTTGCAGGAAAACAAATTCTCCATGTTTCCTACCGTACTCTCGACCCAGCGGCCGGATCGCGCTGTGGCTGCCTTAATGGAAGGCAGAGTCGTCATTGCGGTAGACGGTACACCGTTTGCATTAATTGCACCTGCAACCTTTTTGCACTTTTTTGAATCACCGGAAGATTACAATCACCGTGTGGATATCGGTTTACTGCGTATCCTGCGCTTAGTCTCATTTATGATCTCGGTGCTATTGCCCGCTTTTTTTATTGCGGTAACGAATTTCCATCAAGAAATGATTCCAACGACGCTGCTCATTGATCTCGCAGCCCAGCGCGAAGGGGTTCCCCTGCCCGCGCTTGGTGAAGCGTTAATTATGATTAGTACGTTTGAGTTCCTGCAAGAAGCGAGCGTTCGCCTTCCCCGTGCTATCGGTACATCGGTATCTATTGTTGGTGCGCTCGTCTTAGGTCAATCTGCTGTAGAAGCTGGCATCGTGTCGCCTGTAATGGTCATTATTGTAGCCGTTACTGCCATCTGCGCACTTACGATGCCTAACTACGAAATGAACTATACGATACGCTGGTTGCGCTTCGGCTTTATGCTACTCGCTTCTACCTTTGGCTTGTACGGCGTATTTGTTGGCTTTATCACACTGCTGCTGCATATCAATCATCTGCATTCCTTTGGACAGCCGTACTTATTCCCTGTAGCACCATGGAGTACAAGAGCGCAGCAAGATGGGGTCGTTCGCGCCCCTCTCTGGGGAACGAACGACGCGGACGCTTCTACCACGGATGCAGCAACTGCATCTCACGTGGAATCCTCCCCATCCATGAGTGAGAACAAAGGATGAATGTAACTATGCGAGTAGCAAAGCTATTGTGTGCCATTATATTACTGCTAGCAGCAACAGGGTGCTGGGATGGCAGAGAACTGAATGAAGTTGGCTTTATTATGGGAGTCGGCATCGATTCGAAAAATGAGAAATACACCGTGACCGCTCAAGTCGTTAACCCTCGTGGATCAGCTGCACGCGGTTCTTCCGATTACGGTGCTCCTGTCCACATTTTTAAAGCGCACGGCAATAGCGTATTCGAATGTTTACGTCAAATAAATACACAGGCTGGGCGTATCCTTAATTTAGGTCATCTACGCGTTCTCGTCATTAGTGAGTCCATTGTCCAAAAAAAGTATGCCGTCTTGCGGATTCTTGACTTTTTTGACCGCGATCTGGAAGTTCGTGCCGACTTTAATGTCATGCTGGCCCGTGGTATTAGTGCGAACAAAGTATTGCAAGCCTTACATCCATTGGACAAAAACCCGTCCACGGCTCTGTTCCGTATACCTGAATTGTCTAAAAAGTCGTTCGCCCTATCCTCACAGGTAGACTTTGATCGGATGGTTGGTGATTACTTAATCCGTCTAAAAAACATCGTGCTGCCTGCCGTCTCTATTAAAGGAGACAAACAAAATCTCGGCAACAAAAAAGGGTTAGACTCTGTCGAGAAATTACCCCTCATTACATTCGACAGCATTGCTGTCTTTAGCAAGGGACTCTTGGCAGGTTGGCTTGAGGGGATGGATGCGAAAACGTATAACTTTTTGAATGATCAGGTTGAAAATGCGTTAATATCGGTGCCCTGCACGAAAAAAAATACGTTTGATGCCATTGTGTATGAAATGACACGCAGCTCGAGTCGGATCATACCTGAAATGAAAAATAATAAGCCGGTCATCACAATCAAGTTAAAAGGCAGTGCCTTTATTGCCGAAACACATTGCGATTCGGACTTCACCAAGCCGGATGTTCTGCACCGATTACAGGATGAATTAAATCAATACATGGTGACGCATATTTATCAACTGCTTGATAAGCTGCAACATGTCTATAAATCGGACGTGTTTGGCTTTGCGAACAAGCTACATAGCTATCTGCCTTTGCAATGGAAAGGCTTAGCGAAAGATTGGGAACGAAATTTCGCTAACTTAGCCGTAGAGGTTCAAACTGATCTGCAAATCATTTCGACCGGCTTAAAAAATAAGCCTCTACTGCTGGAGAAAAAACCATATATGAATTGATGGTGTATGGATCTGAAAGAGCTATACCGGAGGAATAACAATGTTACACAGTGCTTTCATTATCATGGTAACCTTACTGCTTATTACTGCCTTTGACTGGCGGCAAATTAAGAGCAAAGCATCCAAAGCAACGAAGCGTGATCGTCGTACATATATCTCCATTACGATTGCTTTTGGCACATTGGCAGTCGCCCAGCAAGTGTTCGGGAAGCTGATGCCGAAAGTAATCCCTATTTTGTATACGATCTTAAAACCGATTCTTTCTTTAATGTATAAGCCACCAGGATAGAAGCACTTTGTTAGGAAGAAAGGGGGGCGCCCATCATGACCAATCGTCAAATTATGATTCTTATACCTTTGTTTCTGATGGGCGGCGCCTTCTTGCAGGTGCCTAACTTTACAGCCGCTATGGCAGAGCAGGATGCGTGGTTAGTTGCCGTGTTAGGCTGCGTGGTAGCTGTTGCGGCAGGCTTTTTGTACGGCGAAATATGTGAGAACAATCAGGGGAAAAACTTTTTGCAAATTGTAGAGTCACGCTGGGGAGTATGGGCTGGGCGCATTTTGGGAGTCATGTATGTCATTTACTTCTTTACTACATGCGCTTTGCTCCTCAACTTTTTATCCTACTTTTTGAAAATTATTTTATTGCGCAACACCCCGCTCATTGCGCTCGGGCTATTGTTTATGTTTTTGATTTGCTATGCGCACCGTCTAGGTGTGACGGCAGTGGCGCGAACGGGCGAAATTTTATTTTGGATGGTCATCGCAGCTGTCATTATATTTATTATCGGGCTCATGCCGTCCATGGACCCCGAACAGCTATTGCCTACAGGTTTCATTGATAAGCGTGCCATCTATCAGGGGCTATTCAACTATGCAGGCTATCCATTGCTTGAAGTAGCTGCCTTTATGTTTTTTGCTCAGCATTTCGATCGCCCTCGTGCTCGATCATTTGCGAAAGGGATGTTGATTGGAAGCTTCATCTTACTGATCTTTATTGTGGCAGCTTTGCTCGTCTATGGGCCGATCAATACGAAGCACAACGCATACGCCACCTATTCACTAGTCGACCGTTGGGGGATTGGATTAAAAACGTTTCGAGTTGAAGCGCTGTTGTCTACTGTGTGGCTTAGCGGCTTTTTCATTAAACTTACGCTGTTGTTTGAAGCCTGTTCGAATTCACTTGCCTACGTATGCCGCATCGCGGAAAATCGTTGGCTTACCGCACCCACCGCTGCGCTCATTTTGTTCGGCGTTGCTAACTTGCAGGACGATGTCGTGGTGCAAGGCTTTCAGACGACCGAGCTGTGGCCCGTGCTCGCCTTTGTTATGGGCCTGCTCATTCCATTTGCCTTGTGGGTATCGCAACGTCCGCAACGAAAAAAGAAGGTGCCAAAAGCGGTGAATCGGCAAACCTGATGTTTCGTCAGCAACTTTTAATCGGCAAATTTTCGCCAACAACTTTTCATCGGTAACCTTTCATCGCACATGTATGCGCCTCTACGTTCACTTCATTTGCGCGGGCAAATATAGGATATATGTTTAAGGCGATTCCATTTCAAGCAGGTACGTGTTATCTTCGAGATATACGATTGATTGTGTTAACGAAAGGAATGACTGCCCGTGGATAAAAAATGGAACCAGTTGCTGGCTACTATGGAAGAACAGCAATTGGACGCACTACTCATTACAGATCCAACGCATGTATACTATTTAACTGGATTTGCTTGTGATCCGCATGAACGCTTCTTAGGTATTGTCATGTGCAAAGGACAAGAGCCTGTACTTATTGTACCTGTACTGGATGCAGACAAAGCTGCATCTGTATCGTCTGTACAACGTATTGCCACACATACCGATACGGATAATCCGTATCACATCCTGAAGCAGCATTTGCCAGCTGGTTTAGAAGTGATCGCGATTGAAAAAGAGCATATGTCTGTCCAGCGCTACGAAGCGCTGCACGAGGCGGTACAAGCCAAACGCTATATGGATATCGGGCCAACGTTGCGTGAAATGCGTCTCATTAAGACCGCTGCGGAAGTCGAGCTTATGGCTGAAGCGGTGCGTGTCGTGGAAGCGGTGCTACGTGAAGGTGTCAGCCGTGTGAAGATCGGCGTGACGGAAGTAGAAATCGTCGCTGAGTTGGAATACCAGATGAAGAAACTTGGCGCTTCTGGTCCTTCCTTCAGCACGATGGTGCTCGCAGGTGAGAAGTCGGCTCTGCCACACGGCTCGCCGGGTACGCGCAAGATTCAAGCAGGCGAGTTGCTGTTGTTCGATCTTGGCGTATATGTGAATGGCTACGCGTCTGACATTACGCGTACTTTTGCCGTCGGTGAGATTGACGACGAGTTGAAGACGATTTACAACACTGTGCTGGAAGCGAATATGCGTGCCATTGAAGCGGTTAAGCCAGGTGTAACGTTCGGCTCGCTCGATCGCACAGCGCGTGACGTGATCACGGATAAAGGCTATGGGCAATACTTTACTCATCGCCTTGGACATGGACTAGGTATCGATGTCCATGAGTATCCGTCGGTGCATGGGCAAGCGGAAGAATTGTTGCAGCCAGGTATGGCGTTTACGATTGAGCCAGGCATTTACGTGCCAGGCCGCGGCGGTGTCCGTATCGAAGATGACGTCGTAGTGACTGAGGATGGCGTCAACGTATTGACGACTTATCCGAAGGAATTGACGGTAATCGGCGTATAGGCTTAGTAAGCGAAGCCTAGTATGCGAAGTGAAGCTAGTCGACATTCATTAAACAAACAGGCTAGCTGAGCGTATGTGGCTCAGCTAGCCTGCTCTATTTAGGGTTACAACATTATTTCACTGGGATTCCTTTTGCTGCACGTTCCTCAGAAGTCATCTTATTAATCTCTTCCATGCTATAGAACACTTCTTCTTCTGCTACTTCGGAATGGTCATGGTGATGAGCGGAATGTCCGTCTGCCTCTAGAATGTTGGACGCGGATGCGGCGATTTTGTAGCCTGGGAAGTAGTTAGCGAGTGGATCAAATGGAGTCGAAGAATTGTCTGTCTTACATGCACCACTGCATGTTCTTGTTTCGAAATGTAAATGGACACCTTGTGATTGTCCTGTGTTACCCATGATGCCTAACTTTGTACCGCTGCTAACCGCTTGACCGACAGATACAACAGGGGATAGATGCAAATGTGCGTATCGGGATTGAATATTTTTGCTGCCAATCTTGTGATGAACGTAGACAACCCAACCGTAGCTAGTTGACCAGCCTGCACGCGCTACACTTCCACTGTAGAAGGACACCACATTATCGCCGGCAACGCCTGCTCTTTTTCCACCAATATCAATGCCCTTATGCGCCCCGCCATACTTTTGTGTAATCCGCTTGGAGTCAGGTACTGGCCAGCTATATCCGCTATTTGCAGAGGCAAAAGAAGATACCGAACCAACCATTAAACCTACTAATGTTAAAGCTACCAAACCTTTTTTCATCGTAAATCCTCCCCATAGAACATATTTAGACTACGAAGAAAAGATAGCATGCCTCCTAGTATATTACAATGTGATCGACTGGGAAAAAATTAATATTTTTATAGATTCCCCCTCCCTTGTATAGTTTCCTTAATTCCTCATTTGCAGACCAGATTGTGCGTGGCTACAACGAAAATAAGCTGTCTCCGGTTGAACACCAGAAACAGCTTATTGCCGAGGGCCTTGTTCCATCTTTCCACTTTTCTTATGAGTGATTGCGGATAAATATAGATGATCTATACAGCCATTTTATTTGTGTATCTAGCAATGTTTTGGGTAATTTTGCGACTCGTTAAAAAACTTACTCCGAACCAAATACAAGCAAAGATGCTAACAAGGAGAGCCAAAATAAACGTATCTACTTTAATGGTTAACACGTTAATTTCGATAAACTTGTACACAAAAGGTGTCACAAACAACATCAATGGTGCGATAAACAGGATCACCCCTGCAAGCAAGCTCCCCAGCCCAATGAATAACTTGAACATCAACAGTCCAGCAATTCGCCAATACTTTTCACTCGTAATCACATCCTTGATGCTTTCTTCCGCATGCCCATGGCTAGAACGATTGTCGTGTGACACATGTTCTGGCGTCTCTTCAGCTAATAAACTGCCTAACACTTTGCGCTTCATCATCATGTCCCAATTGGCGAACTTGGGGGCTAGCTTAAGAACTTGAGCCAATATCGGCAATCCGATCAGTGTAATGGATAGACCAGCACCAAATGTAATACCCACGCTGAAAAAAATGAAATACAGTAAGCCGCTTGCAAATGTGTACATTAGAAATGCGAAATGTTTGAACGCTTCAATTATTAATTTACTCATGGTTCATATCTCCCCCGATTATCATATTGGCGTTGCAGCGCAGACCTGCAAGCCGATACATCAACCATATAAGGAGACATGCCACATTGGTAAGTGACGAAATGTCATATGACATCATTCAATCCTGTTATGTTGTAAAATGATAGCGAAATAGCTTGATACTACAGCATTCCTTCACTTCGAGCAGCATCGACAGCCGCCTCGCGATTGCTTACACCTAGCTTAGAATAAAGCGTGGAGCAGTAATTGCGGACCGTTCCTTCGGATAAGAACAGTCTTGCTGCAATGGATTTGTACCGTAATCCTTCCGACAAATACCGAAGGATCTCCTGTTCCCGCTTCGTAATTCCGTAAGGAAGCTCCGTCGGTGCAGAAATAGACTTCTCGGATTGCTCACGTTGCTGCTTCAAATGCGCAAATATCGTTGGGGAGATCGACTGATCGATCCATGTCCCACCAGTATAGATGAGTTTAAGCGCACTGATCATCTCTTGGGGTTGGATGGACTTAAGCATATATCCGTCCGCCCCTCCTTCAAGAGCCGTGGCAGCTTGTACAGCGTCTTCGAACGTCGTCATGAGGACGATCTTCATATCTGGCCAACGCTGCTTCATCGCTTGCAAGGCATCTATTCCATTCATTCCCGTCATTTGCACATCCATAAGGACGATATCAGGCTCGTGCGTGGCACATTGCTCAAGCGCGCTCTGCCCGTCTTGGGCCGTTGCAATCACGCTAACACCAGCTCGTTGTTCAAGAATATGCTGCAAGCTTTCCGTAATGATTGGCTGGTCATCAACCAGCAGCAAGCGAATGCGGTGCTCCACCGCTTCCTCTTCGGCTACTGGCAATGTGCAAATGACCACTGTTCCTTCATGCAGTGTGGAATGTACCATGAGCGAACCGCGCCACTGGGCGAGACGGTCCTTAATCCCTGTCAATCCAAATCCATGCCGAACGTCTTCCATTCCTACGCCATTGTCTTCTATTTGCAGCCGCAACTGTTCCGGATCAAAGTATAGTTGGACGTTTATGATCGTTGCCTGGCCATGGCGGGCTGCGTTGGTAAGGGATTCTTGCATGCATCTATATAAGCAGAAACTCATTTGATTCGTGATCGGCACTTCAGTTCCAAAGCGCTTGAAATGGATGGTGATACCTGTGGATTGGGAAAACTCATCCATTAACTGCTGTAAGGAATCGCCCAACGACTCCTTGAGCGGGGTTGGAGCTAGTTCGTGCAAATGCTTACGGATATCGTCCAATCCATTGCGTGCGATACCTGTAAGAATGGCAATTCGCTCGGATTGTGAGTCGGTTAAAGAGGGTCGCAATGACTCCATACCAACAACAAGCGAAGTGAGCGTATGCCCAATCGTGTCATGCAGTTCATGGGATAAGCGATTTCGTTCTTCCTTTAAAGTGAGCTCTTCAATTTGGAGAAGATGCTGCTCCAATACACGCTTCTGCTCTTTGATAACTAGGCTCTGCTTATAGTTAAGCACAAGCGTTTGGATCGCATACCCGAACATAAAGTAGAGCGTTCCATTGAACGGCATAGCTAGCAAAGCTTCAAGGAGTGACTCGCTGCGAATCCATCCCATAATAGGTAGCACAATGGCTGCACATGACAGTAAAGACCACCAAAAAGATTCCCGATTGCTGGCATACCCAATCAAAAAGATAAAGATGGCGATTTGCCAGCTATTTTCAGGCAATGCATACGTGAGATAGAGATGAAAGGCGCCTGCCATCGCGATCTCCACAACCAAAAACCATTTATTACTGAATTGTTGTATAAATACAGGAATACTGTAGACCAAAAAGGCCAGTAGAAGAACGAACCATATCGGCGCATTGAAATATTGTGGGTTAATGAATGCCACTATTACGATATTCAACAGCCACAACGTTCTGATGATAGATATCATCCAATCGTACCAATACCATTTCTTTATTTCCATATAGCTATCTTCTCCTCATCTATCTCACAATTTCATCCTCATATGAAGATGTATGCAGACGTACTAAGCGTTAAAAAAGAACTATAAACGAATATGACAAACCGTCACTTGGCGGTATGACTGCTTCTTTGTGATACTTTGGATGGCTGTTCACCACTCATCTAACGGCCCAAACCATTCTAGGGAGGCAATACCATGAAAAAGAACATGTTTAAGTTGTTGCTTGTTTCCATGCTCAGTTTGACCCTGTCGGGCTATTCCACCGTGAAGTCCCCATCCACAATCTCGGACACCAAGGCGATATCTACCCAACCGCATATCCAATGGCTCGAGCGCAATGCTATACCATTAGACTCGTCAAATCCTAGTTCTCCACTTCAAGATTTAGAACCCCTTCGCAACACGATCGGTTCTGCCTCCGTTGTAGGTATAGGTGAAGCTAGTCATGGCATGCACGAAATTTTTACGATGAAACACCGTGTTGTCCAGTTTATGATTACGGAAATGGGCTTTACCAATCTCGTATTAGAGCTAGACTGGGAAACGACTTTGAAGCTTGATCATTACGTCCTTACCGGTGAAGGAAATCCAAGTCATTATCTGACTCCTATGTTCAACACCAAGGAAATGACCGATATGTTTCATTGGATTCGTAACTATAACGCTGACCCTGCACACACCAAGAAAGTACGTGTGATCGGAATGGATAACCAAAGTGCACACAAAAACATATACGACAAGATCATAAACTATGTAAAACAACACAAACCAAATCTACTTCCTGAACTAAACCATAAATTGAAAGAGCTTATAAATGCGACAAAAAGGATTGAACCTTTCATGGTATTACCTAAGGCAGATAAGAAAAAGTATGTAGCTATTGCCCATCATATTGTGAAGACACTTGAAAAAAGCCAGACTGAGGGTGACAAACAAAACGAACAATATGCATGGGTACTGCAAAGCGCTCGTATCCTCAGCCAACTTACTACAACCGGAGCAGCAGAGAACACACCTGATTTCTTCTTCAAACATGATGTGGCTATGTATGAAAACGTAAAATGGGTGCAAGAGAATTTCGGAAAAACGATCGTATGGGCTCATAATGGGCACATTTCCAAAACAAACATGATTCCTTTTGTATACCCTGAAATAGCTGGACAACACTTGGCTAAACACTATGGCGACAACTATGTAACTATCGGAACATCCGTACATTCAGGCAAATATAATGCTAATAATAGTATTGGAAAATTAGGGATGCACGGAACCGCTCGTTCCGATAACCCTAAGAGCTTTAACTACGCACTCGGAAAAATAAAGCACGGTCAGTATGTTATCGATTTACGTAGAGCTAGTGGCTCAACAAAAAGTTGGTTAAATGAAAAACGTCCTTTGCTTCTCGGAGTAGCTACTGTAGCCCCTCATATCCCGTTAACACACGATATTCCGCTCGGCAAGACGTTTGACATTCTCATTCATGTTCAAAAGGTTACTCCATCTCAATTGAATAAATGATGTCATTCGTAGAACATCAACAATCTGCCTCCTGACGAAGGTTAAACAAGCTGTTCCCAAATGTATACTGGAAGCAGCTTGTTGCCTCAGCTTTTTGCCATGACGCCTAAATAGGCCCGTGACCATCCAAATGTTAAAGCGATTTAATATATGTTAGTATATAGGATAATTATTGAAGGAACCTAAAGAAACTATAAAATATGGACTAATGTTGAGGTCAGCGATCAAGACCATAGCAGAGCATCTACCATCCCATGTAATGACTACATGACCTCGCCATATCGTAATCTGTAACAAATTGACGAAATTTAGTTATATAGTCCTAATTTAGCATCTGGTATTAATCCCGATTTTTACGCCGCGCTCGCTTTGTATCCTCGCTCTGACTTTTCAATCATTTTCATCCTACCAATTAATATACAGAATCATTTGTTTAAATTTTACACCTTTAAAAAAATCATGCCGCACAACGGTTTGCCTAAATTAAATAACCATAATAAGTAAAGTTTAAATACGAGATCAAATATCCCCTTACATTTCCATAACATGATTTGTGTTATAAAAATCGCGCCATTCCGCGCTGGACAAGTCCTAGATGAAATAGTTACATTTTTGTCACTTCTGATTCTCCCAGACTATTGCCATCTTTTATAAACATATGGTAGTCTGGTTTTGTCGAGTTTCGACATTAACTTACACATTTTACTTCTAGGAGGGAATCTATGAAAACGGCAGCTAAAGCTGTGCTGATCGCCAGTGCAGTCTTCGGATGCATGCTTTTGGCAGATGGCGCGCTCGGGATGAAAGCTTACGCCTCAAGCGAAGCAAAAAAGCAAGCAACACTTTACATTAATCAAGCACCTGTAACTTTTAACGATATCATTCCAATCATTGATGAAGATAAAACGATGTACGTTCCTATTCGTGCTTTTGCAGAAAAAATGAACTATTCGTTCGAGTGGAAAGCACTTGGCGATGATCAAACGCAAATCGAAATCGCTAACGGCGAAAAAACGATTGTGATTACGTTCGAGTCGGACAAGCCGTTCGCAACGGTAAATGGCGTTAAAGTCGACATGGGTAACGAACCTTGGTCTTATAATGATCATACATATATTCCGTTCCGTTTCTTGATGGAACAGTTTGACTTGGATTTCAAATGGAATCCAGAATACTTAAATACGGTACCGCGCATTCAGCGCTTTGCCGAAGAAGATCCGAATCCAACTAAGCCACCTGTAACGAAGAACAAAGCAGAGCGTGTATTGGACACGGCATATGACCAGTTGGGCGTTAAATATGTGTGGGGTGGAACTACCCCGAGCGGATTTGACTGTTCTGGCTTTGTTAAATATGCGTTCAGTAAGCATGGCATCAATCTGCCACGCACATCGCGTGACATGTACAAATATGCAGGTACGCCTGTGAAAAATCCTGAACAAGGCGACCTCGTCTTTTTCGCAGCTGGCGGCAAAGGCTCGTCGATTACACATGTCGGTATTTATGTCGGCAACAACAAATATATTAATGCTTCATCCGGTAAGGCGCGTAAAGTTGTCGTATCCAGCTTGTCCTCTTCTTGGTCTAAGCGTACATACGTAGGCGCTAAAAGCGTGATGTAGTTATGAATGATGACCCCTACCTCTTTATTGCAGAGGTAGGGGTTTTTTGCATTTTTTGTCCTTTTGGCACGTGTTTCCCCCGACCTCTCACACTCAAATTGAAAACGATATCATTTTCGGGCCAAAATCATATTGTCCCCATTACCAATATCTGCTACGCTCAACTATATGTGTTTCTTATTCTGTTACATCATGCACACGCTAACTTCACATAACCTACTGCGGCTAAGGAGATGTATGAATTCATGAAGCTTTCCATTGGTGCATTTTCGTTTAATAATTTGCGATTAGAAGGTAAAATGAACATTTTTTCTTACATTGAAACGGTCCATGAACGTTTTAACTTACAAGCGCTCGACTTGTGGAATGCTTACTTCGCCAATATTTCGCGTCCACTCTGGCAAGTGGCAGACGACGCTACGCTGTTTCGCATTAGAGATGCGCTCAAGGAGCGCGAGATGACAGTCGTTAATCTCGCGGTAGATACGGCGCATGTGTGGGACCCTGACCCCGAAGTTCGTGAAGCGCTGCATCAGAACGCGCTTACGTATTTGCGCGCAGCTGAGCTGATCGGTGCGCAATCGGTGCGTATTGATGCCGTCCAGCATGGCGACGGTGTCCTCAGTGAGGAAGCGCTTGAATACATTGCAGCGCGCTACCGTGAGTATGCCGCCCGTGGACAAGAAGGCGGCTATTGGGTCGGGCCTGAAAATCACACCGGCTTCTCCGTTCAACCGGAAGCTATCGCTCGCATTAGCACAGCGGTGGATCACCCTAGCTACGGCGTATTGCTGCATATGGGCCGTTGGGCTTCAAAGGTGCCTTCCGTATCACGGAAGCCACAGTTACCAACGGAGGACGAAATGGCCGCTGGCGACGAGCACGTAGCGCGTTGGGCACGCCATACGCACATTGATTGGCGTACGCTGGAGGCAGAGAACGCCGGAGCTAGGCTGCATGGGCTGGCCCAGCAAGGCTATGACGGCTATTGGGCGGTCGAGCATCACGCGCCAAGTGGTCAGTTAGAAGCTGTCGAAGAAGCTTTGCGGCGACTGCGTGCGCATGGCGCACATGCCGCGTCGTTGTCGGCAGCGCTTTAAGCAGGTTAGTCCAGACCTGTTACACAGCACTACGCTGCAACGCGTTTCTATCGCGTTGCGGCGGGTTGTAGCGCGTACTTGGCGCACGTAGTCGGTGCGTACTCGGTGCGTACTCAGCGCGTAATCAGTGCGAGTACTCGGCGCGTGGTCGGCACGCAATCGCTCGTAGTCGGCGCATATCCACTCGTATTAGCGTGTTTCAGTATACCGATATCCTCAGGAGGCCAAGCAACTATGGAACGCAAACGTATCGCCGTCATCGGAGTAGGGCAAATCGGCAAGCACCATTTAGATGAATATAAACGAATCGGTGGAGTAGACATTATCGCGGTGTGCGATTTAAATGAGACCGAAGCCCGTCGGGTTGCAGAACAGTATGCAGTTCCGCATGTATATACCGATTTTCGTGAGTTGTTAAAGCGCGATGACATCGATGCTGTCGATGTGTGCTTGCACAACAACTTTCACGCACCCGTGACGATTGAAGCACTGCAAGCCGGCAAGCATGTTTACTGCGAGAAGCCGCTGGCTGGATCGTACTGCGACGGAGCTGCCATGGTCGAGGCTGCGAAGGAGACGGGCCGCATGCTGCATATTCAGCTTGCGACTCTGTACCAGAGCGAGACGAAGGCCGCAAAGACGCTCATCGACGGTGGCAAGCTCGGGAAGCTGTACCATGCCCGCTCGACAGGCTTTCGTCGGCGCGGCCGTCCGTATGTGGACGGCTACGGTACGCCTGCCTTCACCCGCAAGGAAACGGCCTCAGGGGGCGCTTTGTATGATATGGGCGTGTATCATATCGCCCGCTTGCTCTATTTGCTCCAATTGCCGCAGGTGACGCGTATCAGCGGCCAGACTTATCAAGAAATGGAGATGCTCGCAGATCGACGGGCAACTAGTCAATTCGATGTTGAGGAGCTAGGCATCGGCCTTGTGAAATTTGAAGGCGGTCTAACCATGGATATTATTGAAGCGTGGGCCGTTCAGCTTGATGGCTTTGAGGGCAGCAGCATCGTCGGCTCCGAGGGTGGCATTCGTCTGCCATCCCAGCATCAGGATGCACTGCCGATGACGTATCATTTTACGACATGCGATATCGATATGGATACGGTCATTCATTTAGCTGCCATGGAAAAACGCAGACATTTATTAAATGAACACGAGTGGGCTTATGACTCCTCGCAAGGACATTGGATTGCCGCCCTTAACGGCCTTGTCCCGCTTCTACCTACCGCAGAGCTGGCGCTCCAGACGATGCTCATTAGCGAAGGCATTTACATGTCGAGCACACTCGGGCGCGAAGTTACGGCAGATGAAATCATAGCAGCTTCCGTGTCTACGGCCATACGCCTTTAAGGTATAGGGTGTAGATACAAACAATTGCGCTAAGTGGCCATACAAACAATAATTCCTAGGCATGAACGAGAACTACTCAATCCAAAAGGAGCAGCACAGCAATGGGGGAAACAGGAATAGGCAAGCAAGATAGTGCAGGCAAGGGTTTTAACGGACTGCGTCTATTTATATTTTTACTTTACGGGGGCACATCGATATTCAGCAACTTCTTTCCGCTCTATTTGCAGGAGCACGGCTGGAGCAAAGCGGCTATCGGCACCCTGCTTGCCGTCGGACCGCTCCTCTCTATTTTTGCTAACCCGTTCTGGGGGTATTGGAGTGACCGTCTGCAAAATATTCGACGCATCTTAGCGTTCTTACTTATCGGCAACATGATCGTCGTACAAGTGTTGTTTCAACTTAACGAATACATATGGCTATTTGCGGCAACAAGCTTGTTATACTTCTTCCAAATGCCGCTCTCTGCTCAGGCCAGCAGCTTAATTTTGACTTCCATACAGGGCACCACGTATCAATTTGGCGCTTTTCGCCTATACGGCTCCCTTGGCTGGGCACTGACTGCTGTTGCTGCGGGCCCCTTGTTCAATGCGCTCGGTGTACAAACGCTCCATTACGTGTATGCGTGTCTGCTAGCGCTAACATTCGCCAGCGTGCTGCTGTTGCCGCAAAAGCCAGCTAAGTTAGATAAGTCAGGTAAGTCAGATAAGCCGTCGGGACAGGCTAGTACGTATTCGGCACGCCAAATGGGCCGCGTCCTATTCTCGCCCACATTTGCCGCTTTCCTCGTGTTCAGTGTGCTCGTGAGTGTGCCGAACGCCATGAACATGTCGTTCGTCTCGATCTATATTACGGAGCTGGGCGGCTCGAAGTCTGCGGTGGGCTGGTCTATTTTCATGTCATCTATTTTTGAAATTGTCGTCTTCCTACTATTCGACCGCTTCTTGCGTCGCAATATGCGCTTTATGTTCATTTGCTTGACCATCGTGAGCGCCTTGTATGCACTGCGCTGGCTGTTGAT
>NZ_CP075175.1:2290000-2360000 GCF_021223605.1 Paenibacillus sp. 481 | reverse complement strand
CTGGGCTGTGATGGGGAGGGAAATTTATAGTACCGAAGGTCTTGATTTCATGCTGCCGAGAAAAGCCTCTAGCCAGGGAGAAGGTGCCCGTACCGCAAACCGACACAGGTAGGCGAGAAGAGAATTCTAAGGCGCGCGGAAGAACTCTCGTTAAGGAACTCGGCAAAATGACCCCGTAACTTAGGGAGAAGGGGTGCCTCGGTAGGGTTAATAGCCCGAGGGGGCCGCAGTGAATAGGCCCAATCGACTGTTTAGCAAAAACACAGGTCTGTGCGAAGCCGCAAGGCGAAGTATACGGGCTGACGCCTGCCCGGTGCTGGAAGGTTAAGGGGAGTGGTTAGCCGCAAGGCGAAGCTATGAACCGAAGCCCCAGTAAACGGCGGCCGTAACTATAACGGTCCTAAGGTAGCGAAATTCCTTGTCAGGTAAATTCTGACCCGCACGAATGGCGTAACGAATTGGGCGCTGTCTCAACGAGAGATCCGGTGAAATTTTAATACCTGTGAAGATGCAGGTTACCCGCGACAAGACGGAAAGACCCCATGGAGCTTTACTACAGCTTGATATTGGACTTTGGTACGGACTGTACAGGATAGGTGGGAGCCTTAGAAACCTGAGCGCCAGCTTAGGTGGAGGCACCGTTGGGATACCACCCTGTTCGTATCGGAGTTCTAACCTAGGACCGTTACCCGGTTCGGGGACAGTGTCAGGTGGGTAGTTTGACTGGGGCGGTCGCCTCCTAAAGAGTAACGGAGGCGCCCCAAGGTTCCCTCAGAATGGTTGGAAATCATTCGAAGAGTGCAAAGGCATAAGGGAGCTTGACTGCGAGACCTACAAGTCGAGCAGGGACGAAAGTCGGGCTTAGTGATCCGGTGGTACCGCATGGAAGGGCCATCGCTCAACGGATAAAAGCTACCCTGGGGATAACAGGCTTATCTCCCCCAAGAGTCCACATCGACGGGGAGGTTTGGCACCTCGATGTCGGCTCATCGCATCCTGGGGCTGAAGTAGGTCCCAAGGGTTGGGCTGTTCGCCCATTAAAGCGGTACGCGAGCTGGGTTCAGAACGTCGTGAGACAGTTCGGTCCCTATCTGTCGCGGGCGTAGGAAATTTGAGAGGAGCTGTCCTTAGTACGAGAGGACCGGGATGGACATACCGCTGGTGTACCAGTTGTTCTGCCAAGAGCATCGCTGGGTAGCCAAGTATGGAAGGGATAAGCGCTGAAAGCATCTAAGCGTGAAGCCCCCCTCAAGATGAGATTTCCCACTTTTGGTAAGACCCCTTGAAGACGACGAGGTTGATAGGTTCGGGGTGGAAGTACAGTAATGTATGGAGCTGACGAATACTAATAGGTCGAGGGCTTATCCTAAATAAGCAAGATGATTCGAAGTAACGATTTACCTTTCACGATCAGTTTTCAGGGCGCAAGTTCTGAATTAAATATTGGCGAGTAATAACGAGCCAAGCTGTCTGGTGATGATGGCGGAGGGGTTCCACGCGTTCCCATACCGAACACGACCGTTAAGCCCTCCAGCGCCGATGGTACTTGGACCGCAGGGTCCTGGGAGAGTAGGACGTTGCCAAGCAGCAAAGACCACTGATGATAACCATTGGTGGTCTTTTATTTATTATAAACATAACTAATGCGTAAGCTATATATGTAGATAAAGACATAACCCCCAGACTTTAAAGTCTGGGGGTTGATTCGTTTATGCTTTATAAAGGGAGAAATCTTTATGATTTAGCTTAACGAGACCATCTCGAGTCGACGGTAATATGTATAATGTCGGGAATAATCGTGGTGTTATAATCCATATCATCCAAAATGCAAACTGAAGTACTAATCCAAGTGGCATCCATATGCTCAAAATTACAATTATTACACTTACAATAGAGACGGAATAAAATAAAATCTTCGTCCAATATCGTAATCCGACGAAATGTTGCTCTAGTGGATGAAATCCGACCCAAGGATATGTAAACCGCCAGCCCCATCTTCCTTTATATGTATAGCGATCTATAACAAATATTGAGCGAGCTACGACATATAACAGCCATTGAATGATCATCCATGCAATGAGTGCGTATATTACACCAGTTAATCCGTCCATTATAGTAGCAGCCATGATGGAGGACAGCCCTAGTCCATAATAAAAATATTTAATTGGACTAGAAAAGCGAACCTTACGCAGCAATTGATAGTTATAAAAGGTGCGCTCTGTATGATCTGGCTGCATTTTGCTTCCTCCTTAACCTTATTTATAGTAATAGTATCGGTTTTTAACGCACAAGAATGAAGAGGCTTAAAAATAAACTTAGCCTGAACAAACATCTGATTGTATTGTACATACACCTATTTCGATGGACGCTCATATCCATATAAAAACATCATTTGACACTATGAAACTGGTATAACTTCAATAGGTTTAGGTAACAATAGATATAAAACGGAAAGGGTGATGATTATGGAGTCTACGCAGTGCTGTATCGTGTGTAACAACGCAACAACAGATGGCATTGTCGTTGTTAATCAGTTCATCTGTACCTCTTGTGAGCAAGAAATGGTTCGTACTGACGTTGAAGATGAGAAATACAATTATTTTATACATCAACTGAAAAGATTGTGGGTTCATATGCATGTATAAGAAATAATTTGGGGCTCGGAAATAGGGCTCTTTTTTGTTTGAGTTGGTTTTTTTATTTCGTTGGACTGTAATAAGAGGTATTATAAATTAAAACTTATCATTTGTCCCTTAGGTAAAATACGTTACAATAAATATAGCATTGAATTTTAGGGGTACAAAGTGATGAATGCAAAGCAACCTTTTTATAATCAGGAACAGACAGGTGTTAATATAAAGGATAGGCGTGGCCGGGCACCATTGGCAGAGGCGCTGCTGGCGTATATGGAGTCGAGCCATGCATCGTTTCATGTGCCAGGTCATAAAAATGGAGCCGTTTATCAGGAGGCTATGCATGATGCGACTGATTCATGGAGAATAGCGCTCAGCTGCATGGCGGCAATGTTGAAAATGGATGTTACCGAGATTGAAGGTACAGATGATTTGCATCATCCGACAGGTGTTATTGATGAAGCGCAGCGTTTAGCTGCTGATTGTTTTGGCGCAGAAGAGACTCATTTTTTGGTGGGCGGAAGTACGGTAGGTAATGTAGCCCTTCTTATGAGCTGCTGTACGAAGCCAGGAGATATTATTATTGTGCAGCGTAATGTGCACAAATCGGTACTGCACGGGCTAATGCTGGCCGGGACACAAGCTGTATTTTTAAGCCCGATGATTGATGAGCATAGTGGGTTGGCGACTTTGCCTTCAGCAGTATCTGTAGAGCTTGCGTTATCGCGCTATCCAGATGCTAAGGCTGTGTTTGTAACCAATCCTAACTACTATGGTATGGGTGGAGATTTGCGCCCACTTGTGCAAGCAGCTCACAAGGGTGGCGTTCCTTTGTTCGTTGATGAGGCACATGGTGCTCACTACGGGCTTCATCCTGCATTACCGGAAGCTGCCCTTGCTATGGGTGCTGATGGTGTTGTTCAATCGACACATAAAATGTTGTCGGGTATGACGATGAGCGCAATGCTACATGTACAGGGATCATTTATACGTCGACGTCGGCTTAAGCAATTGCTGACGATGTTACAAAGCTCTAGCCCATCCTATCCATTAATGGCTTCACTAGATATTAGCCGCAGGCATATACACGTACATGGGGCTAAAGCGTTTACCAAAGGGCTGGAAGCAGCTGAATGGTTCCGCCAGCAATTAAAGGCGTTTTCTTATTTCGAGGTGCTTGAGAAAAGCAATTTTGCTAATCATACTGATCGGGCTTGTGCTTATGTAAGCTTAGACCCATTTAAAGTTGCTGTTCGTGATCGAACAGGGCGATTTAACGGTTATCAATTATTAGAACAGCTGACTAAGTACGGTTGCGTAGCTGAAATGGCGGACTTGAACTATGTGGTACTCGTATTTAGCTTAGGCAGCACGCAGTGTGATGCCGAGCGTTTGCTAGAGGCTTTCCGACTTATTTCAAATAATATGAGCCCTGAACAACTCGAATTGACTACTTGTGGTGCAGTGCCATCTGTAATTGGAAATGTCGAAAATGACATTTCAGATCCAGTGTTATTTTCAATATATGAAGATGTAGAGCATTCCGTTGTTCGGTTACCTCTGCAAGCTGCAATCGGTTATATAGCGGCAGAGGCGGTTATTCCGTATCCCCCAGGTATACCGCTCGTATATCGTGGGGAGCGATTGACGGAAACAACGGTAAGTATGTTAAAACGGTTGGCGGAAGCTGGAGCAAAGTGTCACGATGCTGAGGATACATCGTTGCGGACGCTGGCTGTGTTTCAAGAGTGATAGAACGGAAATGAGGATAAATGATGACAGTTTCACATCAACGAGGTCGGTTTATAACATTAGAAGGAGGAGAGGGAGCAGGAAAGACAACAGCTATTCAGCTGTTGGTGCAGCAATTAAAAGAGCAGGGGCAAGATGTTGTCGTTACTCGTGAACCAGGCGGAATACGAATAGCTGAACAAATTAGAAGCATTATTTTGAATCCGGATCACACAGAAATGGATGCGCGCACAGAAGCGCTGCTTTATGCTGCTGCGCGGAGACAGCATTTGGTGGAGAAGGTGATACCTGCTCTTGAAAGAGGAGCGATCGTTTTGTGCGATCGTTTTGTGGATAGCAGCTTAGCGTATCAAGGTTACGCGCGTGGACTAGGAATGGATGCAGTATGGGAAATTAACCGTTTTGCTATTCATGATACGATGCCCGACCTGACGTTTTGGCTAGATATTGACCCAGAAGCAGGCTTGGCGCGAATTGAAGCCAACGGGCTGCGTGAAATCAATCGTCTGGATAAAGAAGCTTTAGCATTTCACGTGTCTGTGCGTGAGGGTTATACTCAACTAGCAGAGCAGAATAAAGAGCGCATTGTACGTATCGATGCGAGCCAGTCGTTAGACTATATAGTCGAACAAATGTTAAATATTTTACGTGAGAGAACGCAGGATTTTAGTTAGTTCACGTATAATAAAAGGAGCAAGGTGATTTATAAGGAGGATGACAGGCATGAAGTTGATTGTAGCCATTGTACAGGACAAAGATAGCAGCCGTTTATCTCATGCACTTGTTAAGTCGAGTTTTAGAGCGACAAAACTAGCGAGCACAGGTGGCTTTCTACGATCTGGAAATACGACGTTTATGATTGGCGTCGAGGATGAGCAAGTCGATGAAGTGCTGGACATTATCCGAAACAATTGTAAAGTTCGCGATCAATTGGTAACACCGATCACTCCAATGAGTGGTACAACGGAATCTTATATGCCGCTGCCAGTGGAAGTGCAGGTAGGGGGCGCGACGGTGTTTGTAATGCCGGTTGAGCGGTTTGAGCATTTTTAAATATACCCGTATTCATACTATATCCGTAAAATTGCAGGTGATAAGTAGTGAAAATTAATCCCGGATTTCGGCCATTAGGCCAGGATGTACGTATCGGAGAAGCGGCAAATAAGCCAGTTCAGTCCAAGTCGTTCTCCGATATGATGTTCCGTCAAGACGAACGGGTGACCAACGAGGAGCTCCAGCAGCGTCTGCAAGATATTCATCGTCAAGGAGAGCGCTTGGCCAAATCAATGACGGTGCGGGAGTTATACTTGTACCGTACTTTGGTTAAGCGCTTTTTAGAAGATACAGTACGACGGGGTATTGGCATTAAAGAGACCCGTGGCTGGGATCGACGTGGTCGTAGTAAGCGTTACAAAATTGTAGAAGAAATCGATGAAGCGTTGCTGGCGCTAGCTGAAGAGCTATTACAGTCAGAAGAAGGTAAGATGGAGCTTCTGCGTAAGGTTGGAGATATACGCGGTATGCTTATTAATTTATTATTTTAGTTCGTGTAGGAAGGAATATTACGAAAGATGGCATTTGCACAAATTGTTGGTCAAGAGCGAGCGAAAACCATCCTACAAAATGGATTGCGTGCTGACAAGGTGTCACATGCCTATTTGTTCAGCGGTCCAAAAGGAACAGAGCGATTAAAGACGGCACTTACTTTTACAAAAGCGTTGTTTTGTTTAAACATGAAAGACGATGCTTGCAATGAATGTTTGGAGTGTCGTAAAATCGAACATCGCAATCATCCGGATGTACACCTCATACAACCTGAGGGTCAGTCCATTAAAATTGAGCAGATTCGTGATTTACAAAAGGAATTTTCGTATCGAACGCATGGAACGGGTCGTAAAGTGTATATTATGGAACAGGCTCATAAAATGACCGTACAAGCGTCTAATAGTCTGCTTAAGTTTTTGGAGGAGCCTACGAGTCCAGCGGTTGCTATTCTGATTACCGAAAATGGACAAGCTATGCTACCGACGATACAATCACGTTCGCAATGGGTACCGTTTACTCCACAACATCCATTTTTAATATACGAAAAGCTTGTAGAAGAAGGAATTTCACCGATACTGGCACTGGCTGCTGTGCAAATTGTGAATGGATTGGATGCTAGCAGGGAACTATGCCAACAGAATTGGTTTGCAGAATTAAGAAACGTAATGTTACAATTAGGAAAGGAGTGTGGAACGCGATTGTCTTCCGCACTTCTTATTGCACAGCATAAAGTGTTTAAAACCGATCTAGCAGAGCATGTGGACATATTACTACGTTTGTTCCATCTCTGGTTTCGAGATATGTTAAATTACCAATTGAACCGACAGGACAGTTTCGTGTTTAAGGATCAGATCGAGACAATAAGTAAGATGGCCTGGACAAAATCGGCGGATGGTTGGATTCGGTGCATGCAGGCGGCGACAGAGGCGCAGAAGCGGGTGCGTGCCAATGTGAGTCCGCAGCTTGCATTTGAGCAGTTTCTGGTTGGAATGCAAGGAGGTACTTGATTGTATAATGTGGTCGGCGTCCGTTTTAAAAGAGCGGGCAAAATTTATTATTTCGACCCGGTCGAATGGCCGGTCCAGAGGGACCAGCATGTGATCGTCGAAACGGCGCGCGGCATTGAGTACGGCAAAGTCGTCATCGGTCCAAAGACGGTCGGAGAGAACGATGTTGTGCTCCCCCTGAAAAAAGTTATTCGCATAGCTAACGATATCGACGCGACACTCGTGGATACGAATCGTCAGGCGGCGAAGGATGCTTTTGCAACATGTTTGGATAAAATAAGAGCTCATCATCTCAAGATGAAGCTAGTCGATGTGGAATATACGTTTGACCGTAACAAAATTATATTTTATTTCACGGCTGAAGGTCGCGTTGACTTTCGTGAGCTAGTTAAAGATTTGGCCAGCGTGTTCCGTACCCGCATTGAGTTGAGACAAATCGGAGTACGGGATGAAGCAAAGATGTTGGGTGGTATTGGCCCATGTGGTCGAGTGCTTTGCTGCTCGTCGTGGTTAGGTGATTTTGAACCAGTTTCTATTAAAATGGCAAAAGACCAGAACTTATCCTTAAATCCTACCAAAATATCCGGTTTGTGTGGTCGTCTCATGTGTTGTCTGAAGTTTGAACACGACAACTATGAAAGTGTTAAAGAAGAAACACCTTCGGTCGGCAAAATTGTGGTCACTTCTATGGGTGATGGCAAGGTAGTGGGTATGAATAATGGCGAGCGTAAGGTACATGTGCAGTTGTTTGAAATCGGCAAGATTAAGGAGCTTCCATTTGACGATGTCGTCGTTAAATAAGCGTTCATTTTTCGTGCTCTGGGGTGGGAACTTGGAGAAGAAAGACATTTTTGCGCAAATTCATGATTTGGAATCGCATATGGGTGACCTTCATCAAGAGCTCGGTGCGCTGAAGCTAATCGTTAAACAACTGCTGGAAGAGAACCAACGCTTGCAAATGGAGAACGAGCAGTTGCGCAAGATTCTGCACCATGAGCATCATGAGGTTCACGAACATAGCGATTCGTCAAAAGAGTTAAAAGGGAAAATCGCCCCCGCAGCGAAGACCCAAGCGTTGACGATACAGCTAGAAGCTACTGAGAACGTGGTCGGCGAAGGCTATGACAATTTGGCTAGGTTGTATCACGAAGGGTTTCATATTTGCAATGTTTATTATGGACATTTGCGGACGGAAGGCGACTGCTTGTTCTGTTTGTCCTTCCTGAATAAATAACGTTGCCGTAGGCTTGAGGGATGAACGTTTCCCCGCCTACGGCTTCTTCATATTTATTAACCATTAACCATAGTTAAAAAGAGGTAGAAATGCGATGAACAATGAGGAACTTACAGCGGCAGCACAGCTACTGCCTTCTGAACGACTTGATTATTTACTGACACACGATCTAAGTATTATTCAAAGCTCTGAAGTATTCAGCTTTTCCATGGATGCGGTTCTGCTTGCTCGATTTGCTTCTGTACCAAGCAAAGGTCGGATTATGGATTTATGCACGGGCAATGGTGTTATTCCACTGCTCATGTCAACGCGTACGAAGGCCGATATCGATGGCATAGAAATACAACCACGCTTAGCGGACATGGCGCAGCGAAGTGTAAAGATAAACGAACTGGATAATCGCATCCATATCATCGAGGGAGATTTAAAGACATTTCAACCTACCGGAGAGCGTCCATATTATGATCTCGTAACGGTAAACCCTCCTTATATGCCATTATCGACAGGCGATCCAAAGGAAAATATGCATTACGCGATGGCAAGGCATGAGGTGGCTTGCACGTTGGAGGATGTAATCCGTACATGTTCACGGCTTGTACAACCAGGTGGCAAAGTGGCAATGGTACATCGCCCTTCACGCTTGATTGATATTATTACGCTTATGAGAGCATATCGACTTGAACCTAAGCGGATCCGTTTCATCCATCCACGCTTAAATGGGGAAGCTAATATGGTCCTTATTGAAGCAGCTCGTGACGGCAAGCCCGAATTAAGATTGTTACCGCCGCTAATCGTATATAATGATGACAACACGTATTGCAAAGAATTGATGGATATTTATTATGGCGAAGCATCGCAGTTGAAGGATGGTTAACGATGGGGATGCAGTTCAACGAACAGTTCAGTTATAAAGAAAAGGCTATGCAGGGTGGAGCGTTGTACTTAGTAGGTACACCAATCGGTAACTTAGAGGATATGACGTTTCGCGCTGTGCGTACGCTTCAAGAAGCAGATATTATTGCGGCTGAAGATACACGTGAGACACGTAAACTGCTAAGCCACTTTGAAATTCTGGGTAAGACGCTGTACAGTTACCACGAGCACAATAAGCAGGCAAGTGGGCCAGAACTAGTGCGTCTTATGGCAGAAGGAAAGCGTATCGCCTTAGTGAGCGACGCTGGCTTGCCGGCAATCTCCGACCCGGGGGCGGATCTTGTTCAAATGGCAATTGAAGCGCATCTTCCTGTCATTCCTATTCCAGGTCCGAATGCAGCGTTAAGTGCACTTATCGCCTCCGGTTTGCCGACCGAACGCTTTACGTTCATAGGCTTTTTACCGCGTGATCGTAAACGTGCTGTGGAAGTATTAGCACCACTTACGAACGCAGCAGGCACGCTCCTGTTCTATGAGTCGCCGCACCGTGTTATTAAGACGCTACAACGTCTACAAGAAACGTTCGGTGACTGCTCTGTGACTCTCGCTCGTGAGCTGACGAAACGATTTGAACATTTTGTACGTGGTCCTATTAGTGAGTGCCTAGAGTTCTTGGCGGCTCATCCACCGCTTGGCGAATACGTGATCGTCGTTGAGCCACGTTCAAGCTTATCCGCAACGGCGGATGGTTCACTTGCAGGTGAAGCTTGGTGGAGTTCGCTTAGTGAAGAGGAGCATGTTAATCATTATGAGCAGGAGCAAAATGTTTCACGAAAAGATGCGATGAAGCTGGCAGCGAAAGATCGTGGAGTTTCGAAGCGGGACATTTACCAAGCACTGCTACAATTTGAAGCAGAAGCAAATGAAGATTAAAATATATAGGAAATATAAGGTGAAACACCTTTAAAAGACAAAAAAGTCCCTCATGGTTGGGTTCAATAACCATGAGGGCATCAAGGAAGATATGAAAAGGTTAGAATTAACAAAGTAATATTAGTGCTATTATAACCTACTTTTTTTATTTTGTCACAGGTTGTGGTATTTCAGCAATACATTCGTGACAAACAATTTTTCCTTTGAAGTATGTAACGTTTTCAGCATTGCCACAGAAAATGCATGCAGGCTCGTATTTTTTGAGCATAATGCGCTCGCCGTCTACATAAATCTCCAGCGCATCCTTCTCGCCAATACCAAGCGTGCGGCGAAGTTCGATCGGGATAACGACACGACCCAGCTCATCAACTTTGCGAACGATACCAGTGGATTTCATCATAGTTCACGCTCTCCTCTTTTATATTACATATTGTGTCATGATTCGACAAATTTCTATATTTGCTGTCTTCTATCGTACCAACCATTCCCAAATTAGTCAACCTATAAATTCGGTGGTTTTGGTGTTAATTTATGGATTTTAGCATATTTTTAACTTCTTTATAACGCTTTATATGCAAATTAATATCATTTATCAACTGGACTGGAATTTTATTTCACTAAATAAAGCGTTTTCTCGACATATGTTTTATTTCGACAAAATCGAACCAAATTGAAATAAAGTTCCAAAACGGTGTCGAATGGTTTGCATTTGAGCTTTTATTAAACTTATAGTTAGTATGTAATAACCTATTTTCCTTTTTTTAAATCGAATATATATTTTCTGAGAGGAGTGGATGTTCATGCTACAGGAAGAAAAAGTATTTAAAGATCCTGTACATCATTACATTCATGTTCAGGATCGCACGATATGGGATCTTATTAATACGAAGGAGTTCCAACGCTTGCGGCGTATTCGGCAACTTGGAACGTCATTCTTTACATTTCACGGTGCAGAGCATAGCCGATTTTCACATTCACTTGGCGTATATGAAATTACACGGCGCATTATTTCACAATTTGAACGAAACCAATACGAGGATTGGCCACAAGACGAGCAGCTAGTCGTACTGTGTGCTGCTTTGCTGCATGATGTTGGCCATGGTCCTTTTTCTCACTCCATTGAAGAAGCGTTTGATATGAATCATGAGGATTGGACTTGCCGAATTATTTTAGGAAATACCGAAGTTAATGAGGTCTTAAAAAGAGTTAGCCCTGATTTCCCGGACAAAATAGCAGCTGTCATTGCCAAAACGTACGAGAAGCAAATTGTCGTTAATCTCGTATCGGGGTCACTAGATGCTGATCGGATGGATTACTTGCTGCGCGATGCTTATTTTACTGGCGTGAACTACGGTACGTTCGATATTGAGCGGATCATAAGATTGATGCGCCCGTTTAATGGTCGTATCGTTGTAAAGGCGAGTGGTATGCACGCTGTCGAGCACTATTTACTGTCTCGTTACGAAATGTACTGGCAAGTTTATTTTCATCCTGTAACACGTAGTTCAGAGTTAATATTGCGACTTATTTTCAAGCGGGCTAAACAATTGTATCAATCAGGCTATACATTCAGTTACTTTTATAAACCGCTGGATGCATTATTCGAAGGAACCCTTACGACTGAACAATATGTGCGGCTAGATGAAGCTTTCGTGCAGACCGCTTTTTCTCAGTGGATATATGAGGAAGATGAGCGGCTATCTGACTTGTGCCAGCGCTTTATGGAACGTAAACTGTACAAGTACGTTGAAGTTGATTCGTTAGATGATAAGATGATGAATCGTCTTCGCCAAGAATGGGAAGCGATTGGTCTGGATCCTGAATATGAGTTAAATGTAGACTCACCGTCGGACAATCCCTATGATGTATACCGATCAGGGGATGAATCTACACAGCAGCATATTTGGCTGCTTGATCGGGATGATCAGATTATTGAATTATCCAAGCAATCCAATATTGTGCGAACGATTAGTGGGTTGAAGCGTGGCAAGCATTCTATTTATTTCCCGATGGACAAGCTAAGGGAAAGAGAGCATTTGCTATCGCCCGATGTTCATCAATTGCTGTTTCGTCGTTCTAAATAGAACGTCTGGCGACCTTTTATATAGAAGAAATCAAAATTAAAGGAGAGACAACAGTGTTATTTGATACACATACGCATCTAGATAATCAGGCATTCGACGAAGATCGTGAGGACATTATTGCTCGTGCGTTAGAACAAGGCGTTACACGTATGGTTAATGTAGGATTTAATCGGGAGACGATCCCAACAACGATGGCGCTTGCCGAAAAGTATGACTTCATTTACGCGGCAGTTGGTTGGCATCCGACTGATGCTGTTACGATGGAGCAAGCCGATTTGGATTGGATTGCAGATTTAACAAAGCATGAGAAAGTCGTTGCCATCGGTGAGATTGGACTTGATTATTACTGGGATACGTCGCCTAAAGATGTACAGCAGCAAGTATTCCGTCAGCAAATTGGGATGGCACGTGAATTAGGGATGCCGATCATCATTCATAACCGTGATGCACATGAAGATGTGGTGCGTATTTTACGCGAAGAGAAGGCAAATGAAGTGGGCGGCATTATGCATTCGTTCTCTGGAAGTTGGGAAACCGCCAAAATGTGTCTTGATATGGGATTTTATATTTCTTTTGGCGGACCTGTTACTTTTAAAAATGCAAAACAACCGAAAGAAGTGCTCGTTCAAATTCCGAATGATCGGTTACTTATCGAGACAGATGCTCCGTATTTGACGCCGCATCCATATCGAGGTAAACGAAATGAGAGTGCTTATGTACGTCTGGTTGCAGAAACAGCAGCGGAATTAAAAGGGATGGATTTTGAAGAATTTTGCAGAATGACGACCGCAAATGCTCTTACATGTTTTGACATTCGTTGAAAATGAATGAAAAACCAATGAAAAAAAGTTCTACACCACGAAATAAGTGGATTTTATCAAGAAATCCGCGATTTATTACATTATTTTAACCCTTTTTAACGAAAAACGTGATTGATACCGTCTTTACAATGATGTTGTAAACACGATATGATTTCTCACAGATGTTCAAAAACATTTGAATATTGTTCCAATTAACCAGTATCGCTGAATCTCCAATTTTGGAGGGCGGGGGAACCAAGACATCGGTAGGCGAAAGGATCGATTACTTTCTCATTAACCTACGATGCGGATTATTAATCCTTGGGGTGAATTTTGGGCAGCCGAGCCATGAGCCGGTGTGTGCAAATAGGGTGACTCTCAGACCCGAACCCGACAGCTAACCTCGTAAGCGTGCGGAGAGAGGTCGTCGTGCGTCCTAAAGCTGTTGACGTTTGGGTATTCATACCTGAAGCCACGAAAGAGTCTCCTCTTACGCCAGGCTTCTTTTCTTTTTTCTCTTAAAATTTAGAATAAAGAAGAAAAAAGCGTCATAGGTTGTAAGAAACGGAGGCAATACAAGGCCTTTGCTGGAATTGGTGCGAAGAGTATGAATGATTGCTAGTTTATTCATACATGCGAGATATTCAATCTCTTCGTAAAAAATTTGCAAATAGTCACGTCAGATGTATCATGCATTACACTCGACGGCGGGACTATGAAGGAGGACCGAGAAATGGGACAGTTCGTTAAACGAGATTCCCATGATCCCCGATCATCCAGCATGTCGCTCGCATTGCGTTGGAAGCATGAAAATGTACGTGTTGTTTCTGTCATTGCTGTTGTTGCGGTAGCGGTTACGTTAGTTAGTGTGTTAATTATGTTTGGCCTCTCGAAAAAAGAGCTATCTGTCTACGTTGATGGACGAGAGCGTTTAATCGAGACTCGCCAAGAAACGCTTCGCGCTGTTTTGGATGAGCACGCGATAGCGGTAAGTAAACACGACGACGTGTCGATACCCGTAAATGCCGAGATTAAAGACGGTCAGCAAGTACACATTCAACGTGCAGTTCCTGTAAAAGTTACATTCGAAGGTCAGACGAGGACACAATATACAACGAAAAAGAATGTGGCGGAAGCATTAAGCTCCTTTAATATCCCTTTGAGTAAGAGCGACAAAGTATTCCCGGGGAAAAACACTAAAGTTTCGAGCGATATGAATATTCGAATTGTTAGGGTTAAGAAAGATGTGGTTGAGCGGAAAGTGAAAGTTCCGTACCAGACGGTAAAGAAAGAAGACCCTACATTGCTTAAAGGGAAGACGAAAACGGTTCAACAAGGAAAAGCGGGCGAAGTTGTTCACAAAGTTGAGAGAACGTTTGAAGATGGCAAACTTGTATATGCCCAACTCGTGAACAAGGAAGTTAAAGCGAAGCAAGTCAATCAGGTTGTAGCGTATGGTACGAAAAAGGAACCGGAAGTAATGACGTTGTCGGCGAGTTCGCCGGACATTTCAAACGCCGAAAAAGGCGATATTGATTTCAAATACAAGAAGATGCTTACGAATGTGCAGCTTACGGCTTATACGGAGAAAAAAGGCTCCCCAGGAGCGAAAACAGCTTCCGGCACAAAAGTAACTGAAGGGCGAACAATTGCGGTTGACCCGAAAGTTATTCCACTCGGCTGGTGGGTATATATTGAAGGTATCGGCTTCCGTCGCGCAGAAGATACAGGTGGCGCAGTAAAAGGGAAGATCGTCGATGTATACTTTGACAGCTCTAAGACAGTTAAACGCTTCGGCCGTAAGAGAGGGTTCACGATTTACGTGATTGGACCTGTGAAGCCAGAGGCAAACTAGGATAGACAATACCGTTAATGCGGCAGGCATGCTTTGTTGAGCACCACCGTGTATTTATGATATAGTAATTGGTAACTATTTATGTCACGCTAAGAAGAGGGAAACCCCTCTTCTTTTGTGTTTTTAGGAAAGGAGCAGGGCGTTGATACGAGAAATTATTGTCGTCGAAGGTCGAGACGACACGGTAGCCATTCAACGGGCTGTAGAGGCCGATACAATAGAAACTGGCGGCTCCGCCATTAATGATATGACCATCCGCCGAATTGCGCTCGCTCAAGAGCGGCGGGGGGTCATTATTTTTACTGATCCCGATCATGCGGGGGAACGTATTCGTAAAATTATTGCGCAGCATGTACCTGGCTGCAAGCATGCTTTTTTGCCACGTCATGAGGCCATCAAAAAAGGTGACTTAGGCGTAGAAAATGCATCGCCCGAAGCGATTCGCAAAGCGCTTCAGCAAGTGCGTACAGAGATGCCTTCTACAGAGGGGGAACTCACGTGGACGCATTTGGTGGAAGCGGGATTGACGACGCACGCAGGATCTGCGGAGCGCCGGATGAAGCTTGGTGAAATATTAGGCATCGGATATTGCAACGGAAAGCAATTTTTAAAGCGCTGCATGGCGTTTCAAATTGGGTACGAGGAATTTTCCGCTGCGCTAAAGCAGTTGGATGAACAATAATAAACCACTAGTAATGGGATATTAGCAATGCCTTTGCAGGATACACTACAAATAGATGAGTTTAACGGCAACTAATTTATAACTAACTAATACGGAATGAATGAAGGAAGGGAACATATACAAATGACCCATTCAGCTATAGATATTGCAACACCCTCGCGCACAAAGGACATTATCCGCAAACATGGATTCGCTTTTAAAAAGAGCCTAGGACAAAACTTTCTTATTGATATGAATGTAATGCGCAACATTGTTGATGCAGCCGAGTTGGATACCGAAACAGGAGCTTTAGAAATTGGACCTGGTATCGGTGCATTGACGGAGCAATTGGCGCGTCAGGCTGGTCGTGTTACAGCAGTAGAAATTGATCGGAGACTCATTCCGATACTAGGTGAAGTGCTGGAACCGTACCCTAACGTGCAAGTTGTACATGGTGACGTACTGAAAGTCGACCTGCAAGCTTTATTCCAAGAGCAATTCACAGGCGTAGAACGCGTGAGTGTTGTTGCCAATTTGCCGTACTACGTAACGACTCCAATTATGATGAAATTGTTGGAGGAGAAATTGCCGCTTAAGAACATCGTCGTCATGATTCAGAAAGAAGTTGCTGAACGAATGGCTGCACGTCCAGGCGGAAAAGAGTATGGCAGCTTAAGTGTAGCTGTACAATATTACGGCGAACCAGAACTCGTATGTACGGTTCCGAACACTGTATTTATTCCACAACCGAACGTAGAGTCAGCTGTTATTCGACTTAGAGTACGCGAGACGCCACCGGTGCAAGTTGAAGATGAGCAGCGCTTCTTTGAAGTGGTACAAGCCTCCTTTGCGCAGCGTCGCAAAACGCTCTGGAACAACTTAAAGGCACGCTATGCCTCTTTATGTGGCACAGAAGCGTTAGAGCAAGCCATAAGCGAGGCTGATATTGAGCCGTCGCGTCGTGGCGAGACGCTTTCGTTAGAAGAGTTTGCTCGTTTAAGCGATGCAATTGGAAGAGCCCTTAACAAATCATAATTGGAACGGCACCAATCCATGCATTTGCCCATAGGATAGTCAAAGAGGTGATTGATCCTATGGAGCAAGGAGAATTGGTCGTTCGAAAGTCCTATGGCGGCGATATTACATTTCGCGTCGAGCAAGTGCATAAGGATTTCGCGGTCATCAAGGGAACGGATTTTCGGCTGGTCGCTGATTCCCCTATTGAGGACTTAACGAATGTAACAGAGACGACATTAAAGCGTCGCTCCCAGCAAGCGCAAATAAAGATGCTCAAATCGGTAGAAGCAGTTGAAGAGCTTCGACGTCGACAAAAAGAGCGTCATTGGTCGGAATTTGAACATGCAACCATTTCATCACACCAAACTTCGTATTTTGAAGTTCCCGGTAAAGTACTTCATTTAGACGGTGATCCTAACTATTTGCAAAAAAGTATGGCATTGTACCAGCAGCTTCGAGTGCCAGCGGAAGGTCATTTTGTACTAGAAGGCAATATGGCTGATTTCCTGCATCGGGTGCTTCCGGTATCCCGTCCTGATGTTGTGGTTATTACAGGGCATGATGGCGTATTAAAGGGCCTGAGACGTCGGGATCTATACAATTTGCAAACGTATAAGAACTCGCAGAACTTTGTGAACGCGATTCTTGTCGCTCGTCAGTACGAAAGAAACCGCGATCTGCTCACTATTGTGGCAGGAGCGTGTCAGTCTCACTTCGAGGCGTTGCTTCAAGCGGGTGCGAACTTCGCTAGTTCGCCAGGGCGCGTCATGATCCATGCTCTCGATCCCGTTAATGTGGCTGCCAAATCGGCATATACATCTATTCGTGACACGGTGAAAATTGGTGATATTTCACCGCATACGGTAACGGGGATTGATGGGATCGGCGGCATTGAAACACGAGGCAGTTACCGTATAGGTATGCCTAATTGGAAGGACTTATCTAAAATTCACGTTACGCCGTCCGTTATTTGAATAAAATAAGTACCCATTTGGCATCCTAAAAATTTGGAAATAAAAATTCGTTGACATAATCGAATACATGTTGATATAATTATTTGTTTAATTTGACACCACCTCCATAATTGTTTATAATGGACAAGGAAAGAGGTGGTAGTTGGATATGGCGAAAAACGCGCTACTCGAAATTCGACGCTGTCTAGAGGCTCATGTTGGCCAGAAGATTCTGCTGCGCGCCAATGGTGGTCGCCGTAAGATGATCGAACGCACAGGCGTATTAGAAGAGACCTACCCTTCTGTGTTTATTGTTAAGTTGGATCAGGAGCAGCACGCTTTTAAGCGTGTGTCCTACAGCTATGCAGATATATTAACTGATTCGGTTCAAGTCACAGTATGTGCAGAGAACGGCGAATTAAAGATTGAATATGTTCGCGGATAAGCGAAATAAGGCAGCCTGTGTTGGGGCTGCTTTTTTGTGTGTTTGTTTTGTAATGGCTTGCATAAGCTTGGACGCAGTATGGCACATTAAAGGTAAGCGCATCGTGTTGCTTAAATCGTAATTTACGTTGCTTGAGGAGGTAAAGCGATGAGCCGAAGAAGGCGCAGTGTCATGTCTGAGGATTTAAAGTATGAGTTAGCCAAAGACCTTGGCTTCTACGAAACAGTAGAGCGTGAAGGCTGGGGGGCCATTCGAGCTAAAGATGCTGGTAACATGGTAAAACGAGCTATCGAATTAGCGGAACAAGCAGCTGCAAGGAAATCATAAGATCGTATCTTGGCGAACCACTGGGCGTTAACAAACGTTGATGTCAGTGGTTCGCTTTCCTATATATCGAATATGGCCGAGACAAGGGGACTTAACACACAGATAAGGAGGGGAGTACGAAAGAAGCTGTTATATCGGGAAATGACTTGTATGGTAGAGTCTGTTATAATAGCGTAAGCGATTCGTAGGGTAAAGAAGGGTGAACGCGTGTGAAAGTATACGAGAAGGCACCGGCCAAAATTAATTTGCTGCTTGACGTGTTACGCAAGCGGGAAGACGGATTCCATGAGGTAGAGATGGTCATGACGATGGTTGACTTGGCTGACCGTCTAGAGATGGAGGAATTATCCCGCGACACGATCATTATATCGAGCCAAGCCGGTTACATACCGCTAGATGAGAAGAATTTGGCGTTTCAGGCTGCTAAGTTGATTAAGGAAAGATATGAAGTAAAGCAAGGCGTATATATTCATCTAGATAAAAAGATACCGGTAGCGGCTGGTCTTGCTGGTGGCAGCAGTGATGCAGCGGCAACGCTACGCGGTTTAAATCGACTGTGGCAGCTTAATATTGCAGAAGAGGAATTGCAGCTGCTTGGAGCCGAACTTGGCTCTGACGTGCCTTTCTGTATTACTGGAGGCACAGCTATCGCTCGAGGTCGAGGTGAGAAGCTGGAGCATATAAGCAACCCACCTCAGTGCTGGGTAGTGTTGGCTAAGCCGCCGATCAATGTGTCAACGGCGGACGTGTATGGACGTTTGCGTGCAAATGCCATTCGTCAGCATCCTTCCTTGGATGCGATGTTGCGTTCCATTCAAACACAGCAATTTCCGGACATGTGCCAAGCACTTGGCAATGTGCTGGAGGAGGTTACGTTACCTATGCATCCTGAAGTACAGCAGCTTAAAGAAGCGATGCTTAAGTTAGGGGCAGAAGGTGTTCTGATGTCGGGCAGCGGCCCTACTGTGTTTGGGCTTGTATCTAAAGAGTCGAAAGTGGCGCGTATGTATAACGGTTTGCGTGGTTTCTGTAAAGAAGTGTACGCTGTTCGATTGCTGACTTAATTGTTGCTGGCGATTATTGATAACAAACGACCATTCATGTAATATCACAATATAATATTCGGATCTAATGAGTGAGGAATTTTAAATGAAAAAATTCAAGCGCAGTGCTCGTCTCGTCGAGATGACGCAGTACTTAATGTCCAAGCCTCATACACTCATTCCGCTCACAACATTCGCAGATCGTTATGGTGCAGCCAAATCTTCTATTAGTGAGGATTTGGCTATTATTAAAGAAGTGTGCGAGAGTGAAGGGACAGGAGAGCTGCTCACCTTAGCAGGTGCAGCAGGTGGCGTTAAATATATACCTAAATATGCCCTAGAACAGGCTAAGCCTGTAATCGAGGCGCTCTGTGCACAAATGGGGCATCCTGATCGTATGCTTCCAGGGGGCTATTTTTACATTACAGATATGCTGGGACAACCTTCTTTGATGAATGACATCGGAAGGATGTTTGCGTCTGTATTTTCTAATCATGATATTGATGTTGTCATGACCGTCGAAACAAAAGGAATTCCGATTGCTTACGCAACCGCGGCTTATTTGAATTTGCCGGTCGTACTTGTACGTCGTGACCATGTCGTCACCGAGGGGTCAGCTGTAAGCATTAACTACGTTTCAGGCTCGCAGAAGAGCCTGCATACGATGACGTTGGCGCGACGTGCCTTAAAAGAACGCTCACGTGTACTCATCGTGGATGACTTTATGCGTGCTGGTGGCACGATTAACGGAATGATTGAGTTGTTGCGTGAATTTGACGCGACCGTTGCTGGAGTGGGCGTGCTTGTCGAATCCGAGGACGTATCGCAGGATGAAAGATTGCTACACGAGTACGTATCCTTAATGCGTGTGAAGACAGAAGCTGTAGATCCACGTACGAAGCAGTTAAACGTTGCTTTGGGTAATTTTTTCGACAAGTCTGGGAAATAACTTGAGCAAACAAGATTGAAGTAGGCAGAACACGATATCAAGGAGGCTACTACAATGTCACAACCGATTGAAAGCATTGCGACTAATGAGGCACCAGCGGCAATAGGTCCATATTCCCAAGCCGTTAAGCTTGGAAACCTCGTATTTACTTCGGGGCAAATTCCACTAACTGCTGAAGGAGAACTTGTACAAGGTGGAATTGAAGAACAAACACATCAAGTGTTTCGCAATTTGCAGGCGGTATTAAAGGCAGCAGGAGTATCCTTACAACATGTCGTTAAAGCTACTGTTTTTATAAAAGATATGAATCAGTTTGCGCAAGTAAACGCGATTTATGAATCATATTTCGGTTCGCACAAGCCAGCAAGATCGACTGTTGAGGTCGCTCGTTTGCCTAAAGATGTACTTGTCGAAATCGAATTAATTGCTGCGATCTGAATCGAACACTGTCGAAAAAGATAAAAACGGTTTAATTTTTCAAAAAAAAGTCGTTTCAACAGGAAAACAAAGAAGGATTTTAGTTGCACGTGTGGAATTATACACCAAGTCCTGATGGAAAAAGGTGGTGAACACACGTGCAAATTACTGATGTAAGACTCCGCCGCGTCAACACAGAGGGGAGAATGAAGGCAATCGCATCTATTACGATCGATAACGAATTTGTTGTCCATGACATTCGCGTCATTGACGGCAATAACGGTATGTTCGTTGCGATGCCTAGCAAACGGACGCCAGATGGCGAATTCCGTGACATCGCTCATCCAATTTCCTCCGCGACACGCGAAAAAATTCAAGCTGCTGTATTGGCTGAATACGAGCGCGCAGCGACTGAAGAGGAAGTTATTGAAGAGGGCGCTTAAGAACTAATAATCTACGGGGTTGCAAAGAAAGAGAGCCAAACATGGGGGCTCTCTTTTCTTTTTGTCCATAATGAGATATATTCAACTATGGAGAAAAGGGATCAGGAGGTCGAACACGTTGAGAAGAATGGCCATTGTGCTAGCCGCAGGACAAGGCAAACGCATGAAGTCAAAACTGTACAAAGTGCTCCATCCAGTTTGTGGAACACCGATGGTTGGTCATGTGCTTAATGCTGTAGAACGCGTTCAATGTGAGCGCAACGTTGTCGTCGTTGGGCACGGAGCTGAAATCGTAAAGGGTCACCTTGGAGATCGCGCCGAGTTCGTCCTTCAAGCGGAACAGCTTGGCACTGGTCATGCGGTGAAACAGGCAAAGGCACTTTTAGACGGTGAGCAAGGTACAACTATCGTGATTTGTGGCGATACACCTCTGGTGACGCCTGAGACGTTGGCACAGTTGATGGAGCTTCATGAGCGTGCACAGGCGTCAGCGACGATTTTGACGGCTGAACTGGACAATCCGCAAGGCTATGGACGGATTATCCGCGCAGAAGATGGTTCGGTCATGAAAATTGTTGAACAAAAAGACTGTACGACGCAGGAGCAGCTCGTTAAAGAAATCAATACAGGCACGTACTGTTTTGACAATGTGAAGCTGTTTGCGGCGCTGGAGCAAGTTACAAATAACAATGCCCAGCAAGAATACTATTTAACTGACGTTATTGGCATTTTAAAAGCGCAAGGCGAATTGGTTCAGGCGTTTTGTTCGCCAGACCCAGCAGAGTCGATCGGTATTAACGATCGTGTGGCACTGTCTGAAGCTGAACGCTTAATGCGGGAGCGCATCAACAAACGCCATATGTTAAACGGCGTAACAATTATCGATCCTGCACAAACGTATATCGAAGCGGATGTGGAGATCGGCCCTGACACCGTTATCCTTCCAGGAACTAGCCTTAAAGGACGTACCGTTATCGGTGCAGATTGTGTAATCGGACCGAACAGCGAGTTGACAGATACGTTTGTCGCTGAACGCGTACATATTATGCAGTCCGTTCTTCAAGAAGCATCTGTAGGCAATGACAGCAGTGTTGGTCCGTTCGCGTACTTGCGTCCTGGTGCTCGCCTTGGTGAGCATGTAAAGGTCGGCGATTTCGTCGAAATTAAAAATGCATCACTCGACAACCATTCCAAGGTGTCACATTTAAGCTACATTGGCGATGCGAAGGTCGGTAAAAACGTAAATATTGGATGTGGCGCTATAACTGTCAACTACGACGGTTATAATAAGTCTATTACGGAGATTGAAGACGATGCGTTCATTGGCAGCAATGTGAATATGATCGCACCGATTCGTGTCGGTAAAGGGGCTTATGTAGTTGCTGGTTCAACCATTACGCAGTCTGTGGGAGATAACGATCTTGCTATTGCACGCGAGCGCCAAGTGAACAAACCTGGCTACGCGGATCGAATACGCGCTCAGGCTAAAGCAAAAAAAGATCGAAATTCCTAGTACAATTAGCAATTAGATACTAGGAACTAGGTATTATGGTTTATATAGTAGCTGTACATGCACCATGATCAACGTTACAATTAAGATGTACCATTAATGGATATATTACAACGATGAACAAGAACCGGCACGGAGGGTTTTCAATACCATGACTTATTGTGATTCGAAGCTGAAAATATTTACTTGCAACTCTAATCCAAAGTTAGCTAACCAGATTGCTGAATATATTGGCATTCCGGTTGGAGACGCTGTAACGAAAAGCTTTAGTGACGGCGAGATTTCAATCAACTTATCGGAGAGTGTTCGCGGTTGCGACGTTTACGTTGTCCAATCTACTTGTGCTCCTGTCAATGACAACTTGATGGAGCTGCTCGTAATGGTAGACGCGTTGAAGCGTGCTTCTGCGAAGAGCATTAACGTCGTAATTCCTTATTACGGCTATGCGCGTCAAGATCGTAAGGCGCGTTCCCGTGATCCAATTACGGCGAAGCTTGTTGCGAATTTGATCGAAACAGCAGGTGCTCACCGTGTCATTACAATGGATTTGCATGCGACGCAAATTCAAGGTTTCTTCGATATTCCAGTTGACCATCTACTCGGTGTGCCGATTTTGGCTCAATATTTCCGCTCCAAGCAATTGGAGAATGTCGTAGTCGTATCTCCAGACCATGGCGGCGTTGTACGCGCGCGCAAACTGGCTGATTTCTTGAATGCGCCACTTGCCATTATCGACAAGCGTCGTCCGGAACCGAACGTAAGTGAAGTCATGAACATTATCGGCGATATTAAGGGCAAGACAGCAATCATTATCGATGATATTATCGATACTGCGGGTACAATCGTTCTTGGTGCCAATGCTTTAGTTGAAGCAGGCGTGAAAGAAGTGTATGCATGCTGTACGCACCCAGTATTGTCCGGACCGGCGATGGAACGTTTGGAGAATTCTCCGTTCAAAGAAGTCGTCGTGACCGACACAATTCCAATTACGCATCCGAATCCATCGAGCAAATTGCACGTATTATCGGTTGCGCCGTTAATGGGTGAAGCGATTATTCGCGTTCACGAAGAGCTATCCATTAGTAAATTGTTTGAAATTGAGTAATGATAACGTTGACGTGTTGTAGCGTTAGATAATAGATAGGGTTACGTCTACTTGGATGAGGTTTAAATAGCGTCCAAGAAGATGTAACCCTTATCGGCATTTAAGATCTTATCTTTTTGAGAAAAAAAGGTATAAGGAATGTGTCGATGATTATAAGGAGGCCAGCACACTAATGAAGTGGATCGTCGGTCTTGGTAATCCAGGATCAAAATACACTCAAACGCGCCACAACATCGGATTTATGGCTATTGATGCTTTAGCCGATAAATATAACATAAAGGTACAGGACAGCAAGTGCAAAGCGCTCATAGGTGAAGGGCGCATCGGAACAGAGAAGGTTGTTCTCATCAAGCCTATGACTTTCATGAACTTGTCAGGTGAATCTGCACGAGCGTATATGGATTATTATAAGGCAGACATATCAGACTTTATCGTCCTTTACGATGATATGGATACCGCACTCGGCAAAATAAGATTGCGCTACCAAGGGAGTGCAGGCGGCCATAATGGGATTAAGTCACTTATTCAGCATTTTGGCACACAATCATTCAACCGTATTCGCATGGGCATAAACAGACCTGAGCCAGGACGAGATATTGCTGACTATGTGCTGTCTACATTTGCGAAATCAGAGCAAGAGTTACTGAATCAGACCGTTGAGCGTACTTGTGATGCAGTGGAGCACGCTTTAACCCATACATTTGAGCAAACGATGGCTAAGCACAACGGTTAGACATCATTAGACATCATGCAGAGGATAATTTAGGTTAAACCTCCTTTAATCGGGTAATACTAATCGGTATATTCCTGAGATTGGAGGCATATACATGTCTGTGAATTATGTCTGCAAACATTGTCATACGTTAATAGGGCGCATCGAAAGCGGACACGTACAAGAGGACCGTCTCGGATTTGACCGTTTGACGCCGGAAGATCGCCAACACTTTTTGCTGTATCATTCCAATGGAGACGTAACGGTGCGATTAACTTGTGAATATTGCTCAGAAGCGCTGCAAAGACATCCCGAGCTGTCCTCTTTTACTTCGCCTCTACAGTGACATATTACGATGTGGAGAAAAGGAGAAGGTGCATGGCTATGGAGATGAACAGCACATGCTGGAGTACTATGTTCCGCATCGTTTATAAGATATACGTCAGCCTTGGCTTGTGTGCCGAGGCTTATTTTAGTGCAAATCCGCGGTGGGAATCGTTCCTATTTGTTGTGAAAGAGTGGGTAATAGTCGGTAAGAAAGAGGTGCCAATCCTTTGTTAAATGCACTTATGCAAGCCTTATCCGAAGAACGCGATGTCAATTCGATTATCGCAGGTATTCGCGCAGGCATGAAAGAGCAGCTCGTGTCAGGGCTGTCTGGATCGGCCCGCCAAGTTATGATGGCGGCGGTGGCGAAGCAAATGGAGCGTCCGGTACTGGTGGTGACGCACAATATGTTCTCCGCACAAAAGGTAGCGGAGGATTTACAAGAATGCCTCACACCAGAGCAAGTGCTCCTATATCCAGCGAATGAACTGGTCGCGGCTGAGGCAGCCATATCAAGCCCAGAAGTGAACGCCCAACGTATTGACGCACTGATGCGCTGTGCGCAAGGGTTCCGTGGCGTTGTCGTCGTGCCGTATGCAGGTCTACGCCGTTATTTACCGGCGCGTGACGTCATGGCAAACGCAGGGCTTGCCATTGCAGTTGATCAAACATTACCGCTCGAATCGTTTTTGGAGCGTATGATAGAGCTTGGTTACGAGCGCGTGGAGCGGGTGGAAGCTAAAGGTGAACTGAGTGTGCGAGGCGGCATCGTCGATATTTACCCACTCACATCGCCTACCCCGTATCGAATCGAATGGTTTGATGATGAAATTGAATCCATTCGGTCATTCGACCCACAGGATCAGCGTTCGATTAATAAACTAGAACAATTAACGATAACCCCAAGTAAAGACCTAATAGCTAACAAGCAACGCTTCGCCGCTGCGGCAGAAGCGGCATCGGCACGCCTTGAACAACAACTCGATAAAATGAACGATCGTCAGACGAAAGAAAAGTTAAGACAAGAAATTAGTTATGAAATCGAACAGTTGCGTGAAGCGATGTACTTCTCAGAAATGTACAAATACGCAGCGCTGCTTCATCCAGAGAAGCATACACTGTATGACTATATGCCGGAAGATACGCTGCTCATTATTGATGAACCAGCACGTGTCTTGGAAACAGCTAAGCAGTTAGAACGGGATGAGCTGGAATGGAGTACACACCTGCTACAGAACGGAAAGACGCTGCCAGCGCTCCAATTCGGACGAACATCCGATGAAGTGTTAAATAATCGCCCGTTTCAAACGATTTATATGGCTTTATTTTTACGCCAAGTGCCACACACTCACCCGCAAAACATCGTGAATGTAATGTGCCGTTCCATGCAAAACTTTCACGGTCAGATGAATGTGTTAAAGGCAGAAATGGAAAGGTGGAAGAAGCAAGGGGCCAAAGTAATCATGCTGGGCAACGGTGAAGAACGCATTGAGCGTATTCGTCGTGTACTGCAAGATTATGAAATTGCTGAACCGACTATCGTGAACGGCAACTTGCAGACAGGCTTTGAAATGCCATCCATCCATCTTGTAGTCATTACTGAAGGTGAGATGTTCTCACAGAAACAACGCAAAGCCCGTCGTTCTGAAGGGGCTAAAATAGATAATGCAGAGCGCATCCGCAGCTACACGGAGCTGAAAATCGGAGAGTATGTCGTACACCAAAACCACGGGATTGGGAAGTACATAGGCATTGGTACGCTGGAGATTAACGGAATCCACAAAGACTATTTGCACATTTTGTATGCAGGTGGTGACAAGCTTTCCGTTCCGGTTGATCAACTACATTTGATTCAGAAATATGTTAGTTCGGAAGATAAAGAACCGAAAGTATACAAGCTGGGCGGCAACGAGTGGACGAAAGTAAAAAGTAAGGTGCGTTCATCGGTTAAAGACATTGCCGACGATTTAATCAAGTTATATGCGGCAAGACAAGATTCACGTGGCTACGCATTTGAAAAAGATTCACCGGAGCAGCAGCAATTTGAAGATATGTTCCCCTATGACGAGACACGAGATCAATTGCGCACCATTGAAGAAATTAAAGGTGACATGGAAATGGGCCGACCGATGGATCGACTACTATGTGGTGATGTCGGTTATGGAAAAACAGAAGTTGCTGTACGCGCAGCCTTTAAGGCGGCTATTGAGGGCAAGCAGGTCGCTATCCTTGTGCCGACGACAATTCTAGCCCAGCAGCATTATGAGACGTTCCGTGAGCGTTTTTCGGGCTATCCATTCAACATCCAAGTTATGAGTCGTTTCCGCTCCCGTAAAGAGCAAAATGAGACGATGAAAGGATTGAAGACAGGTGTCGTCGATATCGTTATCGGTACGCATCGCCTGTTGTCACAAGACGTTATCTTTAAAGACCTGGGGCTGCTTATCGTCGATGAGGAGCAGCGCTTTGGGGTAACCCATAAGGAAAAGCTAAAGAAGCTCAAAACGAACGTAGACGTGCTTACACTGACAGCTACGCCTATTCCGCGTACGTTGCATATGTCGATGTTGGGTGTTCGTGATCTATCGGTTATTGAAACACCACCGGAGAATCGTTTCCCTGTACAGACGTATGTACTGGAGTACAGCGATACGCTCGTACGGGAAGCTGTCGAGAGAGAGCTCGCGCGAGGCGGCCAAGTTTACTTCCTGTTTAATCGTGTTCAAGGCATTCATCAAATGGCTGACCACATTAAAATGCTCGTTCCAGAAGCGCGAGTGACGGTTGGGCACGGCCAAATGTCCGAGCAGGAACTGGAGAAGACGATCCTCGACTTCTTGGATGGGGAGTTCGACGTGCTTGTGAGCACAAGTATTATCGAGACGGGCGTAGACATTCCTAACGTCAATACGCTTATCGTCCACGATGCTGACAAGATGGGCTTGTCCCAGCTGTATCAGTTGCGTGGTCGTGTAGGCCGTTCTAATCGAATCGCATATGCATACTTTACGTATCAACGCGATAAGGTACTGAACGAAGTGGCCGAGAAGCGATTGCAAGCAATCAAGGAATTCACAGAATTAGGCTCCGGATTCAAAATTGCGATGCGTGATTTGTCTATCCGTGGAGCGGGTAATTTACTTGGAGCAGAACAGCATGGCTTTATCGCGTCGGTAGGTTTTGACTTGTATTCGCAGATGCTGGCTGACGAGATTAATAAGCGCAAAGCGGAGCTGGATGGCTTAACGATTGACGAGCAGCAGGAATGGACAACATTGATCGACTTGAACGTCGATGCCTATTTGCCGCCGGATTATATTTATGATAGTATTCAGAAGATTGAGATATACAAAAAAGTGGCTGGATTAGCGTCGTTGGACGAGGTGGAAGAGCTGCGCGACGAGCTGGATGACCGTTTCGGAAAGCCACCGTTAGCAGTGCTGCAATTGCTTACAGTTGCTCGCTTGAAAATGTATGCAAAGCAGTACGGTTTTGAATCCATCGTGCAGCGAGGGGACGACGTTATCCTTAAAGTGTTTCCACTGGCAGAGTCCCAAATCGACCGCAATAAGTTAGCTACAATCGCAACCGAAATCGACAGAAGATTTGTTGTTGACCGCAATGCGCACGGCACAATTAAAGTAAATGCGCGAAGCTGGGATGCTTTGCAGCTCATGATGAAGCTAGAGCAGTTTATGCAGCAGGCCAAGGAAGCGATTAAATTGAAGGGAGAATTGCAGAATGTTACAAAATAACAAGAAGCGTTCCAAAAAATTTCTATTAATTCTAATGTCCGCCGTTATGGCTTTGTCCGTATTGGCAGGTTGTGGGGACAAGAGCAACGCTGGAGCTGCAGATAAGAGCAGCGCAGGTGCAGTAAAAGATACGAGCCCGGTTGTCGCGAAATATGAGGGCGGCGAAATTACAAAGAACGAGTTCGATAAAGAAATCGCATTGACTTTGTTCTTCTATCCAGAATACGCACAACTTATTAATATGGAGCAATTCCGTGAATACTTTGTGAAGCAGCAAATCGCCTATATTTATATAGTTGATAAAGCTTCCGACAAAGAAAAAGCAGATGGCAAGAAGAAAGCTGAAGAGCAGCTTGCTGTCATTAAGAAAAACAACGACAAGCAGCTTCAAGAAGGTTTGAAGACGCAGAAGTTGACTGAAGCTGAGGTTAAAGACTTCATGGCACGTAACTTCATCGTTGTAGAGCATTTCAACAATCAAGTAAAAGATGAGAACATCAAGGCTCAATACGAAAAAATGAAGCCTGAGTTCACGACAGCATCGGTTCGCCATGTGTTAGTCGCACTTAAAGATAGTGCTGGCAAAGAGCGCAAGAAGGAAGACGCGCTTAAGAAAGCTAAAGAAATTCAAGCACGTTTGAATAAAGGTGAAGACTTCGCGAAGTTGGCTACCCAGTTGACGGATGATGAAGGTTCGAAGAAGACAGGCGGCTTGTACAAAGACGCGAAAATTACGGATTGGGTACCTGAATTTAAAGCAGCAGCAGCAACATTGCCACTGAATAAAGTGAGTGACCCTGTTGAGACACAATTCGGTTATCATGTAATGCGTGTTGAGTCGAGAAACGTTCCGACTTTGGACAAGTTGTCCAAGGAACAAAAAGATCAAGTTAAAGTTGCAGCAGCTGGCGAGATTATGGCTAAGTTTATGGAGAACGATTTGAAAAAGATTATTAAAGAAGTCAAATTACCTAAACCAGAGCCTCAAAAAGAAGCAGTACCACAGCCAATAGCACCTGAAACAAAGCCTGAGTCCGGCAAAGCGCCTGCGCAACAACCGGCTCAACAACCGAAGCAAGAAGGAACAACGACGACTCCTTAATACGAGGGATTAAATATCGAATAAGAGTATCGCCGAAGGTACAAGGTACGTCATTTCGACAAAATTCGAGCTGTGCGTGCAGTATGTTCGGGGAGCAGTCCACCACCGCGATAAGCGCTGGTGGACTTTTTTTGCTTAAGTGTTCGCTATCAGTGGAATACACAATGAAATGTTCACAAAATGAAGGTATGGATAAAAATCCACCAAATTGTAGTATACTAATGTTGCCAAAAAGCGAGATGAAACGAGGTATTTTCATAAAATTATCAGAAAATTGTGAAAATTTTGAGAAAATGATGAAAAAAGACTGTCGTTTAGTGTCGAAAAATGTTATATTTTTTGCAACTTGGTTCGGTCTTCCGACGTATAAGTTATGTATAAGAACTTGGGAGCAGATGAATACTATGGTCAGCGATAAATATCCTGTGTCCATATTTGCGCCTCTCCTGATTAATAATACAGTAGACCTTTAAAAATTTAACTCAATCGAAAGCGGGGCAACAATTATGAAAGCTACCGGTATTGTTCGTCGTATTGATGACCTCGGCCGCGTCGTCATCCCTAAAGAAATTCGTCGTACTTTGCGTATTCGCGAAGGAGATCCATTGGAGATTTTCGTTGATCGTGACGGAGAAGTTATTTTGAAGAAATATTCCCCAATCGGCGAGCTTGGCGACTTTGCGAAGGAATATGCGGAATCATTGTATGAAGGTACAGGACACATTACGCTTATCACGGATCGTGACAACGTTATTGCTGTCGCTGGTGGTTCTAAAAAGGATTACTTGGACAAGCAAATCGGTATGATTCTTGAGAACTGCATGGAGAACCGCAAGACTGTTGTGGAAACAAACTCCGGTACTTATGAAGTAGCGAAAGATAACCAAGAAGCGTTGTCTACATTCGTTTCAGCGCCTATCGTGACGGGTGGAGACCCAATCGGTACAGTCGTATTGTTGAACAAAGACGACAGCGTTAAAATGGGACAACTTGAAATTAAAATGGCGGAAACAGCTGCTGGGTTCCTCGGCAAGCAAATGGAGCAGTAATATTATCTCCTTCCGTAAATGAAACACTCCTGCTCGATGAGTATGCGCAGAACGCGCTGCTCAAGCTGGCAGGAGTTTTTTGCGTTTTTTTAACATTTTTAGCGATCAGGACAGATGTGCTTCGCCCTTTGTAAGGGAGGCTGCACACTGCTGATCTACACCGCTGACGCTTCGCTGTTATGGCTTCGCTAATGTATAATATAATTAGGGTGATACGCTAAAAATAGGATGGATAGCATGAAAATAAGACGCAACTCTGACCGTGGAGCTGGACAGGTTCTATCCGGAGCACTGACGCTCGGTCTAGCGACAGTCATTTCCAAAATTATTGGTACGCTGCAAAAAATACCGCTGCAAAATATTGCAGGGGATGGCGTATTTGGCATATATAACGCAGTATATCCGTTCTATGTACTGCTAGTTGTAATCGCGTCAGCGGGTATTCCAGTAGCTGTTGCGAAGTTAGTAGCTGAATGTGAGGCGACTGGCAATACGGAGGACTCCACGCGCATTTTGCAGGCTGCGTGCTTGTTAACGATCGCCACGGGGTTGCTTGGCTTTATTGGGCTGCTGTTTGGTGCAGGACAGATTGCTGGCTGGATAGGCAATGAGTATACTGAGGCTGCAATACGAAGCTCGGCGTATGCTTTGCTCGTTATGCCAGTAGCCGCTGCTTTACGGGGATTTGAACAAGGCAAAGGTAGGATGATGTCTACAGCCGTTTCACAAGTCGTTGAGCAGACGGGCCGCGTCACCGTAATGATTGTGCTGCTGCTCTATTTAACAGGCCAGCAAGCATCGGATGATGTCGTAGCTGCGGGGGCGACTTTTGGCTCGTTTGCAGGAGGCTTGTGCGGTTTGTTGGCAATAGGGATATACTGGTGGATAGGGATTAGGAACGAGAGGCTTGAAGGAGTCGAAAAGGCTGACAGGACTGAAAGGGCTGAAGGAGCTGAAAAAGCTGGAAGAGCTGAAGAGGCTTTAAGGGTTGTAGGTTCTGACGCAACTGACATAACTGGATTAGTCGACAGAACTGGCGAAACGAGCAAAACTGACGGCTCAGGTGGCTTAGTACTCAAACCCCTACCAGTAGGAAGCTGGATGCGGCGTTTAGTATGGACGGCCATTCCCATATGTCTAGGTGCTATCGTTATGCCTGCGATAAATCTCATTGATGTATTTACGTTGCCACGCCTGCTTACAGCGCAGGGCATGTCTGAAGCTGAAAGCATGGTACAGTTCGGCATATATAGCCGAGCTCTACCACTTGTGCAGCTGGTGACGATGGTTGCTGCTTCATTGGCAGTAGGAATTGTACCAGCAATTGCTGAAGCGTGGCGGAGCGGCAATATAGCGACGCTGTCCCATATGACAATAACAGCCGCGCGCTGGTCTTGGCTGCTTGGTTTGGCTTCAGCAGTCGGGTTGGCAGCTCTGGCTGAGCCGCTCAACACCGCATTCTATATGAACGATGCGGGTTCAACCGCATTTAAGCTCTTATCGTTAACAGCCGCAGGTGGAGCATTCCACGCAGTCACCGCAGCCTTACTACAAGGCATGGGATCGCTGCGCGCACCTATGATCCATTTTGTTATAGCCGCAATCGTAAAGGCTATCCTTAATGTAGGGCTAGTTCCGGCATACGGTATTAACGGAGCAGCCGCAGCCGCAGCGGTGTCGCTTACGCTGGCCGCTGTGTTGAATGCAGTCGCAATTGCACGCTGCAGCGGGGTGCGCTTTGTAGTATGGGGAGCGGGAAGCGGTCGCTTGGCAGGAGCACTTACTGGCATGGCCGCTGTCGTTCACTTTGTGACGGCGTACGTGCAGAGGCTAGGCGGAGATAGCCAGCGCTTTGCCGCCGTAGGGGCTGTTGCAATCGGCGTGCCTCTAGGGGCGCTGACTTTTGCTGCACTTGCTGTTATATTAGGCGCGGTTCATCCGAAAGAGCTAGCTGATTTACCGCGTGTGGGCCCGCGCTTAGCGACGCTGGCCGCACGTCTGCCACGCTTAAGGATAAGGCGTTAAAGAAGACGTTAATTTCGGATCAGTCCCGTCCCATACCGACTATGCAACATCCAACATAGAACTTTAAAGGAGAACCTTCATATGAGCGGAAAAATTACGGTCGTCGGCCTTGGCTCCGGAGATCCTGGCCAACTGACGCTTGCTACATGGAACTTACTACGTGAATCAACTCGTCTTTATGTACGCACAGAACATCATCCTGTTATGGATCTCTTGCGTGAACATCACGTCACATTCGAGTCGTTCGACAGCATTTACGAGTCGCATGACACGTTTCCAGCCGTCTATAACGAGATTAGCTTGCGATTGATTGAAGCAGCTGTCAATAAGCCAGAAGAGCCAGTTGTGTACGCTGTTCCCGGCCATCCGATGGTCGCGGAGGCATCTGTCCGCTTGCTCAAAGAACGGTGCCCACAGCACGATATTGAGCTGCGCATTCTAGGGGGCGAAAGCTTCCTTGACCAAGCGTTTGTCCGACTGGGCTTCGATCCGATTGAAGGTTTCCAACTGCTAGATGCCACGGAATTGTCGTTATCAACCATCAATCCGCAGTTGCATACGGTCATCGGACAAGTGTATGATACGTTTACGGCTTCTGACGTTAAGCTCAGCTTAATGGACGTCTACCCTGACGACTACGAAGTCGTAGTTGGTCATGCCCTTGGCGTAGAGGGACAAGAGCAAATTGTGCGTGTACCCTTGCATGAGCTTGACCATGTGGAAGGCTTCGCGAACTTATCGCTTATATTCGTTCCGCGGACTAGTAACGATGCAGTGCGCAACCGCACATTTGCACGGTTGCACGAAATTGTAGCGATATTGCGCAGTCCTGACGGTTGCCCGTGGGATCGCGAGCAGACCCATCAGTCGATTCGTAAAAACTTAATCGAAGAAACGTATGAAGTGCTTGAAGCTATCGACAATGACGACCCTGTCGGTATGCAGGAAGAATTTGGAGATGTATTACTTCAAATTATGCTTCATTCCCAGATGGAAGAAGAGCTAGGCTCCTTTAACGTTTATGATGTGGTTCAGGGCTTGAACGAGAAGCTTATTTTCCGTCATCCGCATGTGTTTGGCGACAAACATGCATCTGACGCAGATTCTGCACTCAATAATTGGGAACAGATGAAAGCGGAAGAGAAGCGCAATAAAGGGATTACCACTGAGCATTCTTCCGTACTAGACGGTGTTCCACGAGATTTGCCAGCGCTGATGAAAGCGTTAAAAATACAGAAAAAAGCGGCAAAAGTAGGCTTTGACTGGGATAAAATCGAAGATGTACTTGACAAAGTAGTGGAAGAATTGCAAGAATTGCGAGAGGCAATTGTTTCAGCAGAATTAAATTCTGGTGAAGCAGAGCAAGCGCATGTACAGGAAGAACTTGGTGATTTGATATTCGCGGTTGTTAACGCAGCACGCTTCACATCGGTTGATCCGGAAGAAGCGCTGATGATGACAAACCGTAAATTTATATGCCGTTTTCAATATATTGAAGAACAACTTCGTATAAACGGCAAATCTTTTGACCAAACTGATTTACTAGAAATGGAGCGTTTGTGGCAAGAAGCGAAGCGACTCGAACCGTAATTCTGGCAAAGGTCATTTGAACGTGCTCTATTATCGTCAAATTTTCAAAAAATGCCGCGTCAGAGAAGGAATTCACTCATTAAGCAAGAATACATACATGCGCAGTATTCCGCAGCTTACGGTTGAGACGAGCGGAAGCTCACGAGCCATGACAGCTCTATAAATATTATTGATGAAAACTTGGGAGGCCAATACACATGAACAAGACTGATTTGATCAACAACATTTCTACAAAGAGCGGATTGACTAAGAAAGACGTTGAATCCGTATTGAACGGATTCTTCGGCGAAGTACAAGATGCTTTGGCAAGCGGAGACAAAGTACAATTGATCGGCTTCGGTACATTCGAAACTCGCAAACGCGCTGGCCGCACAGGTCGCAACCCACAAACGGGTAAAACAATCGAGATTCCTGAATCCGTTGTTCCAGCGTTCAAAGCGGGTAACAAGCTTAAAGAAGCTGTAAAATAATGCGACTCGACAAATTCCTGAAAGTCTCGCGACTCATCAAGCGACGTACTGTTGCTAAAGATGTGTCTGAGCAAGGACGCGTCGTCGTGAATGGTCGGGAAGCGAAGCCGAGCAGCACGGTCAAAGTTGGTGACGAAATTACGGTCCAATTTGGACAGAAGCTCGTTACCGTTCGTGTAGAACGTCTGCAAGAGACGACCAAGAAAGACGAAGCAGCAGGAATGTATACGCTAGTAAAAGAAGAACCGCTTCCGAAGTCTGATGACTTTGGTTGGTAATTCATAGCGCATAAAATCAACGACTCCTCATTATCGAGGAGTCGTTTTTTGTTTCGTAATACAGACAATTCTGATCTGCTGATCGCACATAATATAAGTTGACACCCACAAAAATGTCATATATTCTAATTGATAATAATTATCAGTTATAATTGGTAGAATAAATGATATAGCGATTATAGCAACCATAGTACATATTGTTGAGATCAAATAGGATGGATAAGCCGTTCGATTATATAGGGGTGCGGACATGAATAATGGTTTCAAAATGAGTCATTTTAATCATTCCTCAAATGGATCAGACTATGCGGTATCTTGTGATAAACTGTCGCAATTTGAAGCGGCTGAACAAGAGCTACGTGTCGAATATGGGATTACCGTTTATGGCTCAGACGCTGAGAAATCAGCGTATACACTCGGAGACTTATTAACGAATGAAGGATTTGAAATGTATATTCATGCTCGGACTCAGAAATGGAGCGGAATGCCAGCCCTTGATCTCCACGCTTTCGGTATTCCTTTTGCCCATAAGTATGCCCGATTTATTACAGGAATTGTTGCCGTCGCGATTAAATATAATGTACAAATCGATTGGAGACCGAGTCAGATCGGTATTTCCCATAATGCAGATGCAGCATGTCCATTCTCTGTTCATTTCATTGATTTATTGCCCATTGCGCGCGATGATCGTGACAAGTGGATAGGAGTATACTGGCACCGCTGGCACATCAATCAGATTCATCCATTGCTTGCTGCTGTTAGCAGCTATACCAAAACTCCTTTTTCAGAAATGTGGCTTATCGTTTCACGGGCGATGTCGGAATGGCGGGTAGGAGCATCGGCAAGTTATACAGCATCGCCAGTAATGTCTGTCGGATCACATACAGACGCTCAGCGCTCAACTATTATTCAGGTTGCCTCCTTGGAACAAAACTCCTATAATGGGGCAAGAACAACTCTATCATAAGCCCAAGATTGTACTTGGCAGAGGTTCGCGAACTCCCTCTATAAAAAACTAAGGCTGACAGCATCCACGGACCTGTGTTCCTTAGTGCTGTCTTTTTTGTGTCTTCTGACACAATGCCTTTCACCTTGAGGGAAACAGAAAGGTGGAAAAAAGGTAATGACAACAAAGATTACACGTGTTGCAGCAAACGATCATGAGAGCAAGGTATTTAGCCGTGAAAAGGCGGTTGTCGTGTTCAGTGGTGGCCAAGACAGCACCACTTGCCTATTCTGGGCAATGAAGCAGTTCGATGAGGTAGAGGCGATTACGTTTGACTACGGTCAGCGTCATAGCAGCGAGCTGGAGCATGCCGCGTCGATCGCAAAGACGTTAAACGTGAAGCACCGGGTGCTTGATTTGTCGCTACTTAATCAGTTGGCGCCAAATGCGCTTACACGATCAGACATCGACATTTCGCATGAGGAGGGCCAACTGCCGAGTACGTTTGTAGATGGCCGTAATTTAATCTTTTTCTCCTTTGCGGCTATTTATGCCAAGCAAATCGGGGCACGCCATATCGTAGTTGGTGTATGTGAAACTGATTTTAGCGGCTATCCAGACTGCCGCGACGTATTTGTAAAATCGCTAAATGTGACACTGAATTTGTCGATGGATCATGATTTTGTGTTTCACACGCCGCTTATGTGGCTGGACAAAGCGGAAACATGGCGCCTAGCGGATCGACTTGGCGCGTTTGATTTTGTGCGCACGGAGACAGTGACGTGCTATAACGGTCAACCCGGAGACGGATGCGGTGAGTGTCCGGCATGTCATTTGCGTCGTGCAGGATTGGAGATGTACTTGCAGGAGCGGGATAATGAAGCGCAACGAGAGTACGAAGTGAAGAGTCAAGCTGCTGCTTATGCGCAGCAGGGGACAAAGCATCAAGGGCAGCAGGAATTGCTGGCTCAAGTGTCCGCGCAAGGAGGGGGTCGCTCATGATGCAGCCAGGTCCTTATCGCATCGTAGAACAATTGCAGCAGCTGGGCAAAGATATTGAGCAGCCCGCACTTCGCTATCATACGAAGCGTGTCCTCGTAAGCAAGGAGTTTACATTCGATGCAGCCCATCATTTGCACGCCTACGAAGGAAAGTGCAAAAACTTACACGGGCATACGTATAAAGCTGTGTTTGGCTTGAGCGGATACGTAGATGAAATAGGAATCGCGCTAGACTTTGGCGATATCAAGACGATTTGGAAAGAGCGGATCGAGCCGTATCTCGATCATCGCTATTTAAATGAAACATTGCCGCCGATGAATACGACGGCTGAAAATATGGTTGTGTGGTTGTATGAGCAGATGGAAGCAGCTCTGCGTCAAGAGCCTTATACCACGCGCTGCGCTGGTGGGCGGGTCGAATTTGTCCGGTTGTACGAGACACCTACAAGCTATGCCGAAGCAAGAAGGGAGTGGATGGTCGAGTGACAACGACACATCCTACCGCGGCGGAGCGAATGAGCCAGCCGTATACTGGCACAACCGCAGATGTAGGCAGCGGCGCAAGTGTGAGTTGTAACGATACGCAAACATTGCAGGAGCGTAACGACACTCAGGCTATGAAGCCAATTCCCGTGCTCGAAATTTTTGGGCCGACTGTACAAGGTGAAGGCTTGCTTGTCGGGCAAAAGACGATGTTTGTGCGCACAGCCGGATGCGATTATCGCTGTTCATGGTGTGACTCGGCTTTTACTTGGGACGGTTCTGCCAAAGATGATATCCGGTACATGACAGCTGAGCAAATATGGAGCGAACTGCACACACTTGGTGGCAATCGCTTCAAGCACGTCACGCTATCCGGTGGCAATCCAGCGCTAATCCCACAGATGTCGGCGCTAGTAAGCTTACTGCGCGACAACGGAATTCGCACAGCGGTGGAGACGCAAGGCTCGCGCTGGCAGCCGTGGCTGCTAGACGTTGATGACGTGACCATTTCACCGAAGCCGCCCAGCTCTGGTATGAGTACAAACTTCGTTCGACTCGACGAGGTGATGACGCGTTTGCAATGGCAGCAGCCGCAGCGCGGATATTGTCTGAAGATCGTCGTGTTCGACGAGCAGGATTTAGCGTATGCTGTCGACGTGCACGAACGTTACTCGACTGTGCCATTTGTGCTGCAAACGGGAAATGATGACGTGCACGGACCGGATGACGATGCGCTTATTGCCAAGCTGCTACGCAAGTATGAGTGGCTCATCGAACAGGTGGCGGCGGAGCCGCGTCTGAGCGATGTAAGAGTGTTACCGCAGCTTCATACGCTCGTCTGGGGCAATAAACGCGGAGTGTAGCAGGCATTGTTTTTTACAACCAAAATAAAGGGGTTCTTAAAATGACTAATCATGAAGCTGGCCGCAATGAGGCTGATTTGAAGCTAACGCACCTGGGGGTAAAGACGGAATATCCGACGACGTATGCGCCGGATGTGCTGGAGTCGTTCGACAACAAGCATCCAGGAAGAGATTATTTTGTTAAGTTTAACTGTCCAGAGTTTACGAGCTTGTGCCCGATGACAGGGCAGCCTGATTTTGCGACGATGTACATTAGTTATATTCCTGACCAAAAGTGCGTTGAAAGCAAGGCGCTCAAATTGTATTTGTTCAGCTTCCGTAATCATGGTGATTTTCATGAGGATTGTGTCAATATTATTATGAATGATTTGATTCATTTGCTTGAACCGAAATATATTGAGGTATGGGGCAAATTCACGCCGCGCGGTGGCATTTCTATTGATCCATATTGTAACTGGGGCCGTCCGGCGACCAAGTATGAGGACATGGCGGCTCACCGCTTGATGAATCACGATATGTACCCAGAAAAGGTAGACAACCGCTAGTTGTCGATCTATTTCTAGTTCTATTTTGGCAGCCCCTTCATAAGCTAGTGTTGAAGAGGAGGGGTACATGCTATGCTCGATCATACGATGAAGTCGGCGAAGCGTCAGGAAGTTAAAATGTTGAACCGCAAGGTGCTCGAATTGAGCGGTGTTAGCAATGTTGAAAGTTTCGACAGTGAAGAATTTCTGTTGGAGACCGATAGCGGCTTCCTGGCTGTACGCGGACACAATTTGCATATTAAAAATTTAAATCTAGAACAAGGTCTTGTAGCGATTGAAGGCACGGTCAACTCCCTGACCTATTTGGATACGAATACGCAAGACAAGACGAGAGGTTTTTTTGGGAAGCTTTTTAGGTGAGTCTGCAGACACAATGGATGACCGTCCTGCTTATGATAGTAAGTGGGCTGACATTAGGAATGGTGTTTGACGGTTACCGAGTCGTGGCAGGTCAATTTAAGTTTCCGCGATGGACGATCCCGTTGTTGGATATTTTGTATTGGCTTGGGGCGACGCTATTCGTATTTGAAATGCTTATTAAGGGCAATCAGGGAGAGCTAAGGTTCTATGTATTTGTCGGCCTTGTAATGGGAGCATGGCTGTACGTTATCCTGTTTAGCCGTTTAACGGTCGGGATCGTCACTTTGCTCGTACGTATCGTATTAGGTGTATATCGTGTAGTTAAGCGATGCCTGTATGTGCTTATCGTGATGCCGTTAAAAGGGCTGTGGTTGCTCATAAAGGCTGCATCCCGCTTTTTGCTAACCGTTGCTATTTTCATTTGCAAAATTGTGCTACAATGTTTACGTCCGCTATGGTTACTCCTTGTATGGTTGTTCCGCCCGCTAGTGATGCCGTTATGGAATCGCTTCGGAATGACCAAACGGATGGTGCGAATCAAGGAGTTCGCGTATGTTACCGCAAGAAAGTTGTTCATGCGAGCAAGGCAAGTAAAGACTGCTCTCGCAAGGGCGATCAAGCGGCTTCGCATCTCGAGCCTGTTTCGCCGGAAATCGTAAGGGGTATATAACCTAGCACGATATTTCCACAGGTTAGCCAAGGAGGTGTACGTATGGCCGTGTCCAGACACTCGTCAAAACGTAGCGCCAACGACAATACGCAAATGAATGTAACGAAGCGGAGGCTGCGCATATGGCTGATGTTTATGACGCTGTTTCTTTGCTGGGGTGTATATACTTTTTTTAGCCAAATGTTTCAAATGCAAGATTTAGAGAAAGAATCCGCAGATCGTCAAGCAATAAAGACCCAAGCGGAAAAGGCCCGCAACGAGCTGAAGCAGGAAGTAGATCGGTTGAACACAACGGAGTATATTCTGCAGTTAGCCCGCAGCCGCGGATGGGTACTTCCGAACGAAGTCATTATTCGAAAACAGGACGAATAGGCGTAAATCAGGACAGCCGTTGGTTGACCAACATCACGCCGTTACAGTATAATCACGTCATAAGCATTGCTTTATTAAAGGGCAATGTGCCGTTTAACATTTTAAGGGAGGAACATTTTATTCTATGACAATTGAAGTGGGCACCAAGTTACAAGGCAAGGTGACAGGCATTACGCATTTTGGAGCGTTCGTTGATCTGTCAGGGGGTGTCACGGGACTGGTTCACATCTCTGAAATTGCCGATAACTATGTCAAAGACGTGAATGACCATTTGAAGATTGAAGATGTCGTTACGGTCAAAGTAATTAACGTCGACAAGGACGGTAAGATTGGCTTGTCTATCAAGCAAGCAGTTGATAAGCCAGCGTCCGAACAGAGACCACCAAGAGGTCCAAGACCTGATCGCCCAGCAAGAGAAGGCGGCGGTGGTGGTGGCGGTGGCAGACCAGGGTTTGGGAACCGAGACCGCGGAGGGCGTAAGCCTAATTTCGCTTCTTTTGAGGATAAAATGTCACGTTTCCTTAAAGATAGTGAAGAAAGAATGTCATCATTGAAGAAAAATACGGAATCTAAGCGTGGAGGCCGTGGGGCTCGCCGCGATTAATTTCTATATTGCCGATTTATCCAACCGCAATCCGGTTTTTACTGGATTGCGGTTTATTTGTTTTGTTAACCGTTCAAATTCAAATATGTAATTGTAACTCCTCGTTTGTCACTCGTCTCATAAGGGTTGTGAATTCGCTATCGAGCCTGTTTTACTGTGGATCTTACATCATGCCAGATACCTTTCAGCAATAAACATAACTCGGGATTTGATTATTCCCAAAATTGTAGGGCAAATACGCCTCTTTTTTTTGTCGTCTAAAAAAAATTACCGACATATTGTTACGCAATAGTGTATAAGCAGCCGCAAATCTTTGATGCAATGAGCAAACCGCACCGACAAAATGCCCCTTTTCCGCAGCTGCGAAGAAGCTTTAAACGTCCACTTTTTGTTGATACATATTGTATCGCAGGCATTTCGCACTTACCGCTTACCTTGTCGGAAAGTTTTTTTGTCCTCCCCTCTTTTTCTGACAAACTATTTCCAAAATGCCCTCTATAATCAGAGGCACACTATTTAAGAGAATAGGCGGTGCTTAGGGATGAGCAAATCGAAAGTGATTCCTTTTCCAAATCAAATGTGGCATGAGGCAATGCAAACGGGAGGAGCTCATTGGTCTCGTGGGGGAGAAGCGGGGAAATGGCGCTGGGAACGGTTTAAACGTGTGTTGGGCACACGTAAATGGGCAATTATTTTTACAGGGATCGGATTTTTACTAGGCAAAGCATTCATATTGGACGGGCTCTTTCCATTTGCAGCGGCATTCTTTGCGGTTATCTACTTTACTAGACGTGAGTTTGCTCCATGGGTAGGAACAGCTATTTTGGCGGGAAGCTTGTTCACCCCCCAACCGACGACGCTCATGATAGGAATGGAATTACTGCTCATCGTACTTATGCAGCGGGGAATGAAAGCGTATGAACGAACTGAAATGAATTATGCACCGTTTATGGTGTTTACGGCTAATCTACTCGTACAGTCTTTCGTTACGATAGTCGTCTCTCACTTAACTTGGTATACGTTCCTTATGGATATAACGGACGCCATACTCGGATTTGTACTGACACTCGTCTTTATACAAGCATTGCCTGTATTGACGATGAATAAACGCAATTACACGCTTCGCACGGAAGAACTTATCTGTTTAATCATATTACTAGCTTCTGTGATGACAGGAGCGGTTGGATGGTCGATTCAAGACATGCAGCTTGATCATATGCTGTCACGGTATTTTGTCTTGTTGTTTGCCTTTGTGGGCGGGGCAACGCTAGGGGCCTCGGTAGGCGTCATTTTGGGGCTCATCCTAAGCCTGGCAGAGCCAGGCTCTCTCATGCAAATGAGCGTGCTCGCCTTTGCGGGGCTATTGGGCGGCATGATGCGTGAAGGCAAGCGCTGGGCAGTAGCTTTTGGCGTGCTGCTAGGCACGGCCATCTTCTCTGTCTACTTAGGCCCACCTTCACTAGTGATGGCATCGACCTGGGAGACGATCATTGCCGTTGTGTTCTTTCTACTTACGCCAAAGGGTATTCTGGGCACGTTGGCTAAGTACGTGCCTGGGACGGCGGAACATAACCAGTCCCAACATGAATATGCGAAGCGGGTGCGAGATATGACTGCCGAGCGGGTGCATCAATTTTCAGATGTATTCCGGCAGTTATCGCATAGCTTTGACCAAGCGACGGGGCCTAACAAGAACGGTGAGATTGACGTGGGCTTGAGGCACGTGAGGCCTGAGAGATCCGATAGGTCAGGGCGGTCAGAGGTGCAAGGAAGGGCAGAGCATGCGGATGATGAAGCAGATGCATTCATTCAAGCAGTCGCCGGAAGGGCGTGTAGCCCCTGTCCACGAGTGAAGACGTGCTGGAGCGGGAAGATGATCCAGACGATGAGTTACATGAACAGTATGAGGTCGGTCATAAAGGATGACCCCTCCTTTAATGAACGGCAAATTCCACGAAAATGGAAGGATGCGTGCGGTCGTACTACGCATATGCTGGCCATTATGCGGGAGGAGCATGAGCGAATCCGGCAAGAGCAGTATTGGCGACAGCAGCTGCAAGATAATCGACGATTTGTATCTGAACAACTGGCAGGCATGTCGCAAGTAATGGAAGATTTAGCGCAAGAAATACAGCGCGAAAATCGTGAAATATTCGTACAGCAGGAGCAAATTCAAGGGGCAATTGATGAATTGGGCTTATCGGTGTATCGGGTAGACGTTTTTTCGCTAGACCCTGGACGGGTGGAAATAGAGATGATGCACGCCTTCACGGATGGTTATGACGAGTGCCGCAAGCTGATCGCGCCGTTGCTGTCTGATATTTTAGGGGAGCATATTGCCGTTAAGGAAGACAAAATGAGTGGAAAGGATGGGCAAGGCACGGTCACTTTTGTTTCGGCAAAAGCGTTCGATGTGGAAACGGGGATTGCTAGTGCAGCCAAAGGAGGAGACTTGCTGTCAGGCGACAGCCATCAAGCGTTGGAGTTGGGAGGGGGCAAATATGCAGTAGCACTTAGCGACGGGATGGGGAACGGAGAGCGTGCTCGCGATGAAAGCAGCACCGCTCTGACGGTGCTCTCGATGCTGCTGCAATCAGGCATGAATGAGCAGGTTGCGATTAAGTCTGCGAACTCAGTTTTGAACATTCGATCACCGGATGAGATGTACGCCACTGTGGATATGGCGATTGTTGATTTATATACGGCAAACACAACCTTTATTAAAGGAGGATCAACGCCAAGCTTTATTAAAAGTGGAAAAGAGGTGAGGCTTATTAGGGGCAACAGTTTGCCGATTGGTATTTTGCAAGACGTGGATATAGATCTAATAAGTACGCCGCTTAAATCAGGGGATATCGTCATTATGATGACAGACGGGGTGTTCGATGCTCCTGGATTGGCTGCTAATAAGGAGATGTGGTTGAAACGAATTATTGGGGATTTGCAGACGGATGATCCGCAGCAAATTGCCGATACATTGCTTGATACGGTTATTCGCCATACAGGGGGACAAATAGAAGATGATATGTCGGTCGTTGTTACACGAATATTGAGGCATCAGCCACAGTGGACAACCCTTCATTGGAATGGTCGGGGAAAAAGTGTTGGCAAGGCTCGTGATCAGCTAGATCGCCCTTTGACTGTCAGTTGGACATTAATTGACCGTTAGTTGATGGTATTTTGTGAAAAATAGAGGAAGTGAGGCGGTAGGATGTAAGTAAGTGGTGAGTGGAGCAAGGTTTATTTGCGATTAAACTCTCTTAACTTAGGCAACACTTGAATCTAGTACGGAATGTACAAGAGATTTAGATGGTTGCAAGAGTTGTTAACCTAAGCTGGGGAGGGTTCATCGCAATGCTAAGACAAATTATGCTCATTACAGATGGTTGTTCAAATGTAGGTGTGCAGCCTGCCGTAGCTGCCGCACATGCGAGGGAGGAGGGCATTACGGTAAATGTGGTTGGTATTGTTGATTATGGCATGATCGGTGAGTTGGGAGCGGCTGAGATTGCGGATATCGCCCAAGCGGGGGGCGGATTAAGTCGTATCGTTCAGTCTAACCAGTTATCACAAACGATTCAAATGATGACGCGAAAAACAGTTGTTCAGACGATTCATCAAGCTGTGAATCAAGAACTAAGACATATTCTCGGAGCGACGGGATCGCATGTACACGGGCATGAAGCACAAGAAACGAAAGGCACGTATGCCGATGAATCGTATCGTCTTGAAATGCTTCCCCCTGCACAACGTTCAGAGGTCGTCCGAGTTATGGATGAATGGAGTGAAACATCACCGCTGCGCATCGCGTTGCTAATCGATGCGAGCGCCAGTATGAAGCCTAAACTACCGGCGGTGGAAGATGCGATACGCGATTTAATGCTGAGCCTGCAAGCGCGCACAGGCCACAGCGAATTAGCTGTATTTCATTTTCCGGGTGCCCATAGTGATGAGGAAGCGGTGCTTGATTTAGATTGGACGGCTGATTTAAGCCGTGTAAAACGGCTATTTCAACGATTAAATATGCGAGGAACTACACCAACAGGCCCTGCCCTCTTGAAAGTTATCGATTATTACCAATATGATAGAAAGGACGATAATCTTATCGACAGGAACAGGAACCATTCTGATTCCTGCCGAAACGAACGAACAGGAACGGACGGGATGTGGAGTGACTTCATCGTTTAAAAAATCTCATAGGCGAGGAGGGCACTCGCGCACGAGTAGTAAACGAATTCGTATGCAGGCTGGCAAGCCCTTTAACGGTCGGGTCAGCGGGAGAGCCGTGGGGGGAAGAGCCGCACAGCCTCTTCATCATAATAAAGAAGAGGAAACCTCGGCTGAAGGGGTTCGTTTACCTTCACTATCTCCTGGCGTGGTCGTAACAGGTGTGTGGAACAGACAGGCCTATCGCATAGAAAGGCCACTTGGTCGAGGAGCTAATGGCGTCGTGTATTTAGTGACGCGATTATCCAGTGGTAGCGGCTATTCTAAGGAGCAGCTGGCCTTAAAGTTTGGTAGTGACGCGATTGATTTTCAATCTGAAATCAACGCGCTAACTTCATTGGAGCAAGAGAGGGAGAAGCGAGAAGAGCAGCGTCACCTTGATGCAGGTGGAGCTGGAGGGGCTGGAGTAGCTGAGAACAGTACCCGTTCTTTTCTGATCGATGTCGACGACATGGACACTGACGTGGGACGCCTGCCATTTTATATTATGCGTTATGTTCCGGGCATAACGCTAAAATCTTATGTGCGAAAAAGAGGCGTGGACTGGTTCGGATTTATTGGTGGTAAGCTGCTTGTGCAGCTGAAAGAGCTACATCATAATGGCTGGGTATTTGGTGATATCAAGGCGGAAAATGTATTGGTGAGCGAGCATGGCGAGGTAGAATTGGTTGATTACGGAGGAGTAACGCCGATCGGGCGCAGTGTCAAACAATTTACGGTGTGGTACGACCGTGCTTTTTGGCATGCCGGATCTCGGATAGCAGAACCAAGCTATGACTTGTTCTCCTTCGCGGTGCTCGCCATATATTCTTTAAATGAAGCGGGATTAAAAAAACGTGCAAAAACACAGCTGCCGCAAATGCGCAGCCGCGAAGATTTGCTGGACATTGTGCGCAAACATCATGTGTTGAGGGGTTACGAAGTATGGCTGACAAAAGCGATACAAGGTACATTTTCATCAACAGATGAGGCGTATCGGCTATGGCAGCAAATTAGTCATCAATTGTATCGTACTCCGAGTAAAGCCTATCGTCCGACTCCTATTTGGGTCAAATGGACATTGGCTTTATCGATCATGTTGCTTGTGTTTTGCGCTATGTTCTGGTTGTGGGATCAAGGTTGACCGCAGTAATCGTAATAGTCGCAATAGTGGCAATAGCTGCAATAGTTGCATGAGTAGCGACAGATGCGTATTAGCAGCAACAGTTGCAATAAGATTAGGAAAAGAAAATAATAATTGTGGAACATGACATAGTCTATCGAGTAATATATAAAAATAAATAATATACATATAATGGAGGGTCCGCATGACGGGAACATATTCCCCATCGGAATACCGTTGGCGGAAATTTATTATTCAGTTAGCTGACACAGCTGCGCAGCATAAGCTATGGCTGCCAGGGGAAACCATCGTAGCGGCGGTCTCAGGCGGCCCTGATTCGATGTTGCTTCTGCACGCTTTAGTGAGTATGCAGAAGATGTATAGCGAAGATGTAGGCCCACATACAGGCAGGCACACAAACATAGATACAAGCTTGGATACAGACCTGCTGAATTCAAGCCTCGAGATAGGGAGCAGTAGAGGCAAAGGCAAGGGCAGCAGTAAAGATAGCGGTACAGTCGGCAGCGCAGGAAAAATGAACGAAGCGGGTAATACATGTGGGGCGGGTGAGATGCCACATGCCGCACAGCTACCTTTCCCGCGTATCGTTGTCGCTCATGTGCACCATGGCTTTCGTGGCGAGGAGTCTGATGACGAAGCAGAACTCGTCGCAGAAGAAGCAGTCCGCCTTGGTGTGCCATGTGAAATGATCCGTGTTGATGCGCCTGGCTATGCTCAGGAGCATGGCATGAATGCGCAGGCAGCTGCAAGAACACTGCGCTTTTCCTTTCTAAAGGAAGTGGCGGAGAAGCACAACGCCACCGTCATTGCGCTTGCACATCATGCGAATGATCAAGCAGAGACAATACTCATGCGCATGCTGCGTGGTGCTGGTAGCTCCGGGCTTAGTGGAATTGCGTGGAAGCGAAACGAGGAACATATCGCCTTCGTTCGACCGCTCCTCCACTTAACGAAGGCAGAACTGCTGCGTTGGTGCAAAGAGCGAAGCATTACGTATGCTTCGGACAGTAGCAATATGAAGCGTGACTACTTTCGCAATCGCCTTCGGCTAGACATTATTCCGGTGCTGGAGCAGGAAAATCCCCAGCTTACCACCTCACTATGCCGTATAGCAGAAACGATGCGTGCCGATCATGATTGGATGGAGCATGAAACGCAGAAGCTGTTTCAATCCATAGTTAAAGCGATTAGTAACGATAAAGGTACGGAATCGGTCCATAGCGATCATGGTAACGTTGGCTTTACGTTAGAGCGTAAGGCGCTTCTTGACGTACATGTCGCTTTACAACGCAGGTTGATTAAACTAATATTAAATTATCTCTTACGGGAAGCGGATCAGGTGGACTATGACCTCATCGAAACGCTGCGTAAAGCATCTCTTCGAGAAGCGCCAACAACATGGCGCATGCATGTAGCAGAAGGGATATTGTTTCAGCGTGAATATGACCGCTTGCTGTGGCTTCGTCAAGATGTGCAGCCAAGTACAGGGCAAGACCCAGATGTACGTGGTAGCACAAGCCTTACAATACATAGAACTGACATCCCGGGTGATTTGTCCATTCCTTGGAGTGGTGGTGTCTTGCATATGTCGTGGCTTCTATCGAAGTTCGAATCCGAGTCGGAATTGAAGTCCGAATCAGAATTGGTTTCGGGTTATTCAGTAGCCCCTACGAATAGAGGCAACTGGGCCATAAGCCTAGATGCAGATCACATTCGTTGGCCGCTGACCATTCGGACACGGCAGCCAGGAGACCGTATGCGAGTGAAAGGATTAAATGGCAGCAAAAAAGTGCAAGATATGTTCGTTGATGCCAAAATCGCACCCTCGATGCGAAATGTCGTTCCCATACTAACGGACACAGATGGACATATCGTATGGGTGCCTGGAGTGCGTCGTTCCGAGATCGCACTTGTTCAGCCATCTACTCGTCACATCTTACATATGTATATGGAAGGCGGGGCATTTGCTCCGACGTCGTAACAGCAGGAGATTGACATTACTCGCTCGTCAAACCTACCGCATGGAACGATAATCGTTCACATAAGTATTAGTAATTATTCTAGGAGGGCCCACCATTGCATAACGACATTGAGAAAGTTGTATTTAGCGAAGAGCAAATTCAAGCCAGAGTAAAGGATTTGGGCGAGCAGCTCAGCCGTGACTACGAGGGGAAATTTCCGCTCGTTGTTTGTGTGCTTAAAGGCGCATTTATTTTTATGGCTGATCTCGTGAAACACGTCTCGGTTCACCTCGAAACGGACTTTATGGCGGTTTCAAGCTACGGTGCATCGACGAAATCGTCCGGTGTTGTTCGCATTTTGAAAGACTTGGATGTATCGGTAGAAGGTCGCGATGTTCTAATTGTAGAGGACATTATCGACACTGGACTAACGCTGAGCTATCTCATTGAAGTTCTGCAAGGTCGCAAAGCTAATTCAATTCGTGTCGTAACATTGTTCGACAAGCCAGCGCGCCGTACAGCGAATATGGAGGCGGACTATAAAGGATTTGTTCTTCCAGATGAATTCATCGTTGGTTACGGTTTGGACTATGCTGAAAAGTATCGCAATCTCCCGTATATCGGTGTTTTGAAGCCTGAAATTTACACAGACGCGGAAAAATAGTTAGATGCTATCACGATCTGTATGGTCAAGTTGTGATGGTAAGACGTGCTATGATACAATAATTTCGTGTCGTTGAGAGGAGGTTGGGGGATGAATAGGTTAATTAAGAATTCAGGGTTTTATCTGATTCTTTTTTTGGTCGTAGTCGGCATTGTCCAGTTCCTTGGGAGCGGAAATGAACCTACAGATACACCGAGTTATGACCAGTTCCGAAAGCAGCTTACGGCTAAGAACGTAGAGCATCTGACGATGCAATATGAAGGCCGAGCTTACTTAGTTGTTGGTAAATACAAAACGCTTCCCAAAGATGCAAAGTCAAAGCAGTTTGTAACCTACATCCCAGACAGCACACCGGCAGTAGAAGAAATTATGAATGCGGGTGTGAGTCAGGAGAATTTAAAGATCAACGTGAAGAAGATGGAGGAGCAGAGCCTGTGGCTTACGTTTCTAACGTCAATTATTCCGTTTATCATTATGTTCATCCTGTTCTTCTTCTTCTTTAATCAAGCCCAAGGTGGCGGCGGTAAAGTAATGAACTTCGGCAAGAGCCGAGCTAGACTTTATAATGAAGAGAAGAAGAAAGTTACGTTTGAAGATGTTGCGGGTGCAGATGAAGAGAAGCAAGAGCTTGTTGAGGTCGTTGAGTTCCTTAAAGATCCTCGCAAGTTTGCAGCACTCGGTGCGCGCATTCCGAAGGGCGTTCTCTTGAACGGTCCTCCAGGTACAGGTAAGACGTTGCTTGCACGTGCTGTAGCAGGTGAGGCAGGCGTGCCGTTCTTCAGCATTTCCGGTTCCGACTTCGTAGAGATGTTTGTCGGTGTCGGGGCATCACGTGTACGTGATTTGTTTGAAAATGCGAAAAAGAACGCACCATGTATCATTTTCATCGATGAAATTGATGCAGTAGGTCGTCAACGTGGCGCAGGACTTGGTGGCGGCCATGATGAACGTGAACAAACCTTGAACCAATTGCTCGTCGAAATGGATGGCTTTGGTGCAAATGAAGGCATCATTATTGTTGCAGCGACGAACCGTCCTGATATTTTGGACCCGGCATTGCTGCGTCCTGGTCGTTTTGATCGTCAAATTACGGTTGACCGTCCAGACCTTAAAGGCCGTGAAGCAGTACTGCATGTACATGCTCGCAATAAGCCTTTGAACAAAGATGTCAAATTAAATACGATTGCGAAACGTACAACAGGCTTTACAGGCGCAGACTTGGAGAACTTGTTGAACGAAGCTGCATTGCTTGCAGCTCGCAAAAACCATAAAGACATTAACATGCAAGACGTGGATGAAGCGATTGATCGTGTCATCGTAGGTACGGAGAAGCGCAGCCGCATGATTAGCGACCGTGAGAAGCGTATTGTCGCTTACCACGAAGCAGGTCATACGATTCTCGGCTACTTCTTGGAGCATGCAGACGCAGTTCATAAAGTAACGATCATCCCACGCGGTAAAGCTGGTGGCTATGTCATCATGATGCCGAAGGAAGATCGCATGCTCGTTACGAAGCAAGAATTGCTGGATAAAGTAACAGGCTTGCTCGGCGGCCGTGTTGCCGAGGAAATCTTTATCGGTGAAATCGGCACAGGCGCGTACAGTGACTTCCAGCAAGCGACGCGTATCGTGCGCTCGATGATTATGGAGTACGGTATGAGCGACAAGCTTGGACCGTTGCAGTTCGGTAATCGCCAAGGGGAAGTATTCTTGGGTCGTGACCTTGGTCACGAGCAGAACTACTCTGACGCGATTGCGTACGAAATCGATCAAGAGATGCAGAACATTATTAACGCTTGCTACGATCGTGCTCGTAATATGCTCAACAAGCATATGAAGGAAGTTCATTTGATCGCCAACACACTCTTGGAAAAAGAGACGTTGGAGCTTGAGCAAATTAAACAGCTTATCGAGAACGGTGAGCTGAAAGAGAACGACAAAGAAGAAGCGACGACGCAAACATTGGAGCAAACAGGCGATGTGAAGGTGAATCTGGTTAGCAAGCCAGAATCAGATGAAGCTACTGCCCACGATTCCAAGGATGCAGACTCAGCTAACACTTCTTCTGACGCACAAGTGGAGGGTGATTCTTCGGCTAAGACGGATCATCACGAAGCAAACGCGAGCGAACAGAAGCAAGACGGCGCTGTTGATGCTAAACCGTCTACTTTAGATAAACCGGACGATACTAAATCGAACGGTGACAACGAAGACAACAAAAAGGGCGATCGTACGTAATATTATGATCATGCACCGATTGGTGTCTGCGCTTTAAACACAGGTTTTGAAAGAGCTGTCCAGCTAATGGGCAGCTCTTTTTTTGATAAGTGTGTGGAGGCAGTTCGGGGTAGTTAGATGTGGTCGTCATTTCAATTACAGAACCAATGCCAAAATGATGTGAATATGATGCCGAAATGCGATTAAAACGACCTGTTTTCTCAATTGACACTTTGCAGAGCGTTGTGTACATTTAGTGTTAATGATAACGGTCAAGGGGGAAGACAGCGTGCAGTTAGAAGCACTTGCATTGGCTCGTAAAGAAGAGCAGAGTCGTGAACTTCGCGAGCGATTAATGCAGCTCAAAAAAGAACGGAATGCTATCATTTTGGCCCATTACTATCAAAGAGATGAAATACAAGAGGTAGCGGATTTCCGCGGTGATTCATTCTTGCTTGCTCAGAAAGCAGCAGAGACTGATGCAGAAGTCATCGTGTTCTGCGGCGTACATTTCATGGGTGAGAGCGCTAAAATACTTGCCCCTAATAAAACTGTTCTTATACCTGACGAACGAGCCGGCTGCCCGATGGCAGATATGGTTAGCGTAGAAGGGTTGCGTAAACTCAAAGCACAGCATCCTAACGCTAAAGTTGTAACGTATATTAACTCTTCTGCTGATGTTAAGGCAGAGACTGATATTTGCTGTACATCAGCGAATGCAGTTAAAGTGATAGAGTCGTTGGATGCTGATGAAATTATATGGGTACCAGATAAAAATCTAGGTCACTACGTACAGCAGAAGACTGGAAAACCGTTAATCATTTGGGAAGGGTACTGCAATACGCATGATATGCTAACGGTCAAGGATGTTCATGAGATGAAGGCCAAGTATCCGGATGCACAATTTGTGGTTCACCCAGAATGTCGACCAGAAGTAGTCGCAATCGGTGATTTTGTAGGTAGTACAACCGCCATTTTAGAATATTGTAAAAAGTCAGATTGTAAACAATTTATAGTTGGTACAGAGGACGGAACAGGGTACCAACTGCGTTTAGATAGCCCAGATAAAGAGTTTCACTTCGCAACAAGATTTCTAGTTTGTCCGAACATGAAAGTGAACAACTTGAAAAAACTCGTGAAATGTCTCGAAACGATGCAGCCGCAAATTTATGTGCCGTCGCAAGTTGCTGAGCGTGCACGTCTATCTTTGGAGCGCATGTTACAAGTAAAGTAGCATGCGCTACTCTTCTGTCTGCGTTCTGAATATAAGTTATGCCTAGATATGCTCACAAGCCAAGGTAGGAGCTGAACGGATATGATCGCGCCGTATTTGATCGATTTTTCACTTGATGAACTGCCTCATATTGAAACAGATGTTATCATAGTGGGTGCGGGTATCGCAGGTTTGTTTGCCGCTATTAAAGCGAGCAGCAGGCAGCAGCGAGTTCTCATGATTACGAAGAAGTCGCTTTTTGACAGTAACACCCGTTATGCTCAAGGTGGAATCGCAGCGGTCATCGCAGAGGAAGACTCTCCTGCCTATCACCGAACAGATACGTTAGTGGCTGGTGCCGGTTTATGTTCACCGGAAGCCGTAAACGTGCTCGTTCATGAAGGGCCTGATGGAGTGCGCGAGCTGATGGACATGGGGACGACATTTGATCTCGAAAATGGGGAGCTTGCTCTGACTAAAGAAGGGGCGCACAGTCATCGTCGTATTTTGCATGCCAATGGTGATGCCACAGGCTTTGAAATCGTACGAGCACTAGCTGAAAAGGTAAGCAGTCTGCCCGAAGTAACCGTGTGGGACGATCATTTTGCAATCGATTTAGTATCTGCTCAAGGAGAATGCTACGGTGTTATTGTGCAGCGACCTGATGGTGAGCGGGTATTTGTATCGGGTCAAGCGACTATTTTGTGCACAGGTGGCACGGGTCAGTTGTTTCGATATACAACTAATCCAGAAGTCGCTACAGGTGATGGCATCGCTATGGCTTACCGTGCAGGGGCATACATTCAAGATATGGAATTTGTTCAATTTCATCCGACAGCACTTTGTTATCCTGGCGCTCCGCGGTTTCTTGTGTCCGAAGCCGTGCGTGGTGAAGGTGCTGTCTTGCGTAATATTAAGGGCGAACGTTTTATGGAAAAATATCATCACCAGCTCGAGCTTGCGCCGCGCGACGTTGTCGCGCGGGCTATCGTAAGCGAGATGGAAGCTACGAAATCGACCTTTGTTTATTTGGATATTACCCATGAGTCCGAGGAATTGATTAAACATCGCTTCCCAACCATTTATGATACGTGCATGCTCTATGGGTTAGATATGACGACAGACTGGATTCCAGTCGCCCCGGCCGCCCACTACATGATGGGCGGAATCAAGACAGACTTGAACGGCGAGACCAACATTCGTCGCCTATTCGCCTGTGGTGAAGTATCGTCTACAGGCGTCCACGGTGCCAATCGACTTGCCAGCAACTCTTTGTCCGAAGCAATTGTATTCGGTCGCCGTATCGTAGATCGTATTTCACAGCTTTCACCACAACCGAAAATATGTACCCTGCTTAGCTTTGATCCGAAGCTAAGTTACGATGGCAAGCGTCACGACTGTCCAACACAGCCTGTCGTAGAAAGACGTTTGAAGCTGCAGAAGGTGATGGTACGGCAGGTTGGATTGCGCCGTACAGCAGAGGGCTTAATGAAAAGTTTGGACGAGCTGATGCGTCAGGTGTCATTTTTCCAGGCAAAGTTGACGAAGCGCGAAGAGTTTGAATTCGCTAACTTACTAACTTGCGCGATGCTCGTAACCGAATCGGCTTATTGGCGGGAAGAAAGTAGAGGAGCACACTATCGTGAGGATTTCCCTGAACGCGATGACGAGTATTGGCGTAAGCATACGCTCGTCCATCGAGAGCGGGGAATAACGGAGGAGAGAATCAACGATGTTTAGCGTGGAACGATTAGCTTTGCGAACTCAACTGCAAGCTTGGCTGCATGAAGATTTAGGCACTGGTGATGTCACGACAGCGTTCACGATTCCGGAGGGACATCAATCCAAAGGCATTATTCATGCCAAAGAAGACGGTATCATTGCTGGTATTCCAGTCGCAGAAATGGTCTTTGACGTTGTGGACGCTTCACTAGTATTCAATAGCTTCGTACAAGACGGTGACGTGGTCACTAAAGGTACCGTTATCGCTGAAGTAGAAGGCAGCACGCATAGCATTCTTACCGGAGAGCGACTTGCATTGAACTTGCTGCAACGTATGTCTGGTATCGCGACAAAGACACAGGCCTATGTGAATGCACTCGACGGCTTGGACGTCAAGTTGGTTGACACACGCAAGACGACACCTGGGCACCGTGCCTTAGAAAAATATGCAGTGCGGGTTGGTGGCGGAGCCAACCATCGCTTTGGACTCTATGATAGTGTTATGATTAAAGATAATCATATTAAAGGCGCAGGCGGCATTACCGAAGCTGTTGCTCGTGCCCGCAAGCATATTCCGTACACGATGAACATCGAGGTGGAGGCGGAGACACTGGAACAGGTTCAAGAAGCATTGTCCGCAGGAGCCAACATCATTATGTTGGACAACATGAGTAATGATAAAATGAAGGAAGCAGTCACTGTAATTCGGGCTGCATCACCTCATGTACGTATAGAAGCATCGGGCGGAGTGACGCTTGATACGATTCGTGAAAAGGCGCTTGCGGGTGTGGACATCATTTCTGTTGGTGCCTTGACCTATTCGTTCGCTGCGCTAGATATTAGTCTGGATTTGAACGCCAAGAAAGAGGGTTAAATACGTGATACTCGTTGTTGATGTAGGAAATACGAATATCGTACTCGGAGTATACCAGAACGAGACGCTGCTTCATCACTGGCGGCTATCGACTAATCGTCAAGCAACATCTGACGAATACGGAGTTATGATTCATAATTTATTTGCTATGGCACGTTTGTCTGTAAGTGACATCCAAGGTGTTATTTTGTCCTCTGTCGTGCCGCCGATTATGCGGACGATGGAGCTTCTGTGCGAGGTCTATTTGCACAAGACACCAATCATCGTTGGACCTGGCGTGAAGACAGGCTTAAACATTCGTTATGAAAATCCGCGTGAAGTAGGCGCTGACCGAATCGTTAACGCGGTAGCAGCTGTGGACTTATATGGTGGCCAGCAACCACTCGTCGTTGTTGATTTTGGTACAGCAACAACGTTTGATGTGATTGATATTAAGGGAGACTATATGGGGGGAGCTATCATGCCGGGTATCGGCATTTCGACAGAGGCCCTGTATCAGCGTGCATCCAAGCTGCCGCGGATCGAACTGACGAAACCGAAATCCGTGATTGGACGCAACACGGTTCACTCCATGCAAGCGGGCATTATTTTTGGATATGCGGGTCAGGTTGATGGCATCATTGACCGGATTGCAGATGAACTGGGCGCCAAGCCGAAAGTAATTGCAACAGGTGGTTTGGCTGAACTTATTGCTAGCGAATCGCGGACCATCGAGCATATTGATTCTCTACTTACGCTGGAAGGTTTGCGCTTAATATATAATCGCAATCAAGTGTAACTATTTTTTGAATGGGTACGTCATTAATGAAGTAAGGCAACAGGAGGTTTCCAATGGAAGCGAATATACAACTAGATCACAACACAGAGCATGAGCAAGAACAAGAGGATATATTAGTACGCGGTACCGCATTGAATGGTAAAGTACGCATCTTTGCAGTGCGCACAACGAAACTGGTGCAAGAATTGCAGCGTCGTCATCAGACTTTGCCAACGGCAACAGCAGCACTTGGCCGTACGGTAACAGCAGCAGCGATGATGGGAGCAATGCTTAAAGGCAAAGAAAAGCTCACGATTCAAGTTAAAGGCGATGGACCGATTGGTAAAATCGTAGTTGACGCTAACGCACAAGGCGAAGTTCGTGGATACGTTACAAATCCGGATGTGCATTTGCCAAGCAATGAAGCAGGCAAGATCGACGTAGCAGGTGCGGTCGGAACGAGTGGTTTTATCCACGTCATTAAAGATCTCGGAATGAAAGAGCCTTATAGCGGTAGCTCCGAGATTATTTCGGGTGAGCTTGGGGAAGACTTTACGTATTATTTTGCTTCTTCCGAACAGACGCCGTCTTCCGTTGGATTGAGCATTCTCGTGGATACGGATGGCTCGGTAATGAATGCAGGCGGGTTCATTTTGCAACTTCTGCCTGGCTTGACTGACGATGAGATTACGCAGCTGGACGGTGCACTTCGCAGCTTGCCGCCACTGTCTGCGTTGTTTAGCCAAGGCACAGAACCGGACGAGTTATTGTCTTGGATCGCGAAAGACGTTCAAATTATGGAGACGATGAACATTTCGTTCCGTTGCCAGTGTTCCCGTGAACGCGTCGAGAAGACGTTAATCAGCTTAGGTGTAGAAGAGTTGCAAGGAATTATAACTGAAGAGAAGAAAGCGGAAGTCGTCTGCCACTTCTGCAACGAAGCTTATCATTTTGATCAAGATCAATTGCAGGAATTGGTAGAACAAATAAAGAAGTAAATATACAAGTCAATATACAAGTCAGTTTCACTAAATAATGGGGTAAGGGAAGCAAGCAATATGACGAAAGAAGTCAAAAGCTTATGGGGCTGCATCATCGTTTTATTTACTTGCGTAATTGTACTTGCAAGTATTCTCATTTCTCGGCTCGATGTACCCTCAGCGAAGCCGGATGCACGTCCTCATCCCGATACCTCAACGGTTGTTGCAACCTTGGGGGATGAGAAAGTTACAAAGGCTGAATGGGATGCCGAACTGGAGCGTCAATACGGTTATTTAGTGCTGGAAGAGATGTTAACATCTCGGGCAGCAGTTAAAGAAGCAGCGACGCTTGGTATCGACATCACACCAGACGAAGTAGAGCTGGAACTAAAGCGACGCATGGCAGGATATGAGAGTGAGCAAGCATACTTTGAGGCGATGAAGCAGCAGCTGGGCATGACGCCCACTCAAATTCGGACAGATCTGTCCGACAAATTGTTATTAGAGAAAATTGCTACCTTTGATGTAGCCGTTACAGAAGATGAAATTGATCGCCATTTACGAGATCATGCGGACATTTATGTTCCTGTGAATCAGTTGGAATTGTCACATATCGTTGTGTCTACACAGCGTGAGGCTAGGGGCGTATTAGAGCGGATTAGTAAAGGCGAATTGTTCCAGTCGTTAGCAGAGCAAGTTTCTAACGATGCATTTTCTGCCTTGCAGGGTGGTAAATTGGGTTGGATCGACGAGGATGACCCATTTGTTAGTGCAGCCGAACTAGAAGCAGCCAAACAGTTGGACATTGGCGGAGTATCTGAACCTATCCGCGTAGATGATGGATATGCAATCGTTCAGTTGACGGGGAAAAAGGAAGCAGAACCTTTAGAGAGCGCTATCGTTCGTCAACAAGTGAGACGGGATATCGCTTTATCTAAAGCGCGTCCACTTCCTGAAGTGGAAGATGCGCTCCGAGAAAAACATAAGGCGGCTATTTATTTGTCATCAGATTCGAACAACGGGATATAATTACGTTTTAATGTGGCAAGATAATGTGTCAAGCTAGTGTAGTAAGGTAACGTGGAAGGGATAACCGCAAGAGCAAGTCATCAGCTTGCCCTTGCGATTGTCCCTTTTTTGTATTTATTTTGCCGTATATGAACTCTTTTTAGATTTAAGGATCAGTAGTAGAGCGTAAAAAGCAGATAGGAAACCTAGTACAATTAATGCCCACAAAAAAGTGTACTGTTCAGTTAACCAGCCGCTTGCGGTCGGTCCAATAAACATTCCGGCGGAATACGCAATATTATAGACGGCAAATGTAAGTCCATAAGCATGTGATCCGTGATCGTCCGCCAAACTGGCGAGCGCAGGCAAAGTGGGTGTAAGAATTAAGCTAAAGCTAATACCGAGCAGTGCTAACAGTAAGCAGACGACAGCTAGCGCATTGGTGATCGTGAGGCAGGGTAATACGACTGCTGCAATAAGCATCCCGATTATGCTCGTTCTTGTACCCCCAATTCGAAGTGACAATCCGCCTATAATAGGTGTGCATACACCGTACGCGATAGTAGGAATAGCGAACAACATGCCGATAGTTGCAGCTGTTGATGAAAATTGCTGATGTAAATAGAGCGGCAGGGTGGGCTCTAATGAAGCAGATATCCCTGCTCCAATCACAATCGTTCCTGTAAGCAGTAGCATTTGTGGCTTGCGCAATAAAGATCCCATTTTAGGCTTGGTCGAGGCATCGAATGGAACAGAGGCCCCATCGGCTAAAGATGCCGTAGATAATGAAGGTTCGCGTTCGCGTAGCAAAAATATGCGCAGCCCACCATCGATAAACGCCAATAAGGCGGCGACAATAAACGGTAGTGTATATCCTCCCCACTCATACAGCCAGCCGCCGATAGTAGGCCCGAGCAGCATACCTGCGGCCTGACCGGAAAGGGCAATACCCATAGCCCGCCCTCTTTGCTCCGCAGGATATAGATCAGCGAGCAGAGCAAGCCCCGCTGTCCACGTTGCTGCCGCGGCGATTCCTTGCAAGACGCGTGCAACGATAAGCCATTCAAATTGCTCGCTAAATCCGAACAACAGCGTGGCTGCACCTAGGCCGAATAAACCTACAATCATCGGTATCCTTCGCCCAACGCGGTCAGACCACACGCCCATAATCGGCGTCGCCAGCAATAGCGCCGCGGCATAGCTTCCGAACAAGAGGCCGATCGCACTTTGCGATGCTCCGAGCATAGACGAGTAGTGTGGAAGTATCGGTACAATTAGTCCGTAAATCAGCATATCCGTAAACACGGCGATCCCAACGACCCAGAGAGCAGCTGTCCGCATTCGCCGCAAGCGCATATCCACTTTTTCCTGTTCGCTCATCGTTATTTCTCCTTATTGGATTTAGTAGATAAGAAGTCTCTTACCTGTTGGATCATTTGCAACTGCAACTCATATTGCGCATAAATGTTTTCAAAAATAAGCAAGACATGCTGCGGGATGACCATATGCTCGGCTTTCGCTTCTTGCCCATTTTTCATTTTTTGCCGCATCTTCACAATGACTTGCTCCTGCTCATCCAACGCACGTTCTAAAGCAATCATCGATACATCATCGGCTGCATGAAAAGTCAAAGCGGTATAGAGCTCAGTAGGTAACTCAACCGAACATTTTGCAACGGAAGCGAGCAGCAGCTTTTGAAACTCCTCCTTACCTGCCTCCGTTATGCGATAAATCGCCTTAGAACGATTCCCTGTTTTCTCGACATGTTCCAGTTCGACATATCCTTCCTCATTCAGCTTACGTAAAGCATGATAAATAGAAGCAGGAAATACGCCTGCCCACGTATCGGTTTCCCCCGATTGCATCATGGATTGCATCTCATAGCCTGACATCGGTCCTTGTTGGAGCAACAGTCCGAGCACCATCAATCTAGTCACCTAACCACCTCAACAAATAGAAAATGTTTTATACTAAACGTTTAGTATTTACTGCTGCCATTATTTTATTTTCTGAAAAATAGTTCTGTCAATACAACCCTTAGCAAAAAATATACAAGTCTACTACAATTTAATTGACATTGATAATCATTATCAATATAATTCGTGTATGCGTATCGTTGATAACTATTATCATTTACTTAAATGCTATTTACTTTACCTTGAACAGAAAGAGGGATTATAACTCATGTCCAATCTACATACAAAAGAAGCTCCCACCCGAAAGAAGCTTCTATCTGCTCACTTAAAGCGTTCCATCTTCATGTTGGCTGCCGTCATCTCATTATCATGGTTGGTCGGTTGTTCTACCGGAACAGCCGGAACATCTTCCTCGAACGACACATCTCAAGGACAGGCTGCAACAACTACTACACAGAATCAACCACAAGCACAAACGAAACCAGCGTCAAACACGTCAGCAGCTAAGGGCAAATTGCAAATTACCGACATGGCTGGCCGCATAGTTGAGTTTGAAAAAGTGCCTGAACGGATCGTGGTGCTTACAAAGGGTGATCTCGATGTACTTTACGCACTTGGTGGCCAAGCAGTAGGCCGTCCATCATTCCGTGGAAAAGTATCTCCCGAAGCAGCTAAAGATGCGATCGAAGTTGTGTCGGGGCATCAGGCCAGCATTGAAAAAATTGCACTTGCTAAGCCGGATGTTGTAATTGCGAGCAAAGATGTACATGAAGGACAAGTCGCGGCTATTGAAGCGATTCAAACGAAAGTTATTTTGACGCAAGCGAACTCGGTGCAAGATATTTTGAAATCCATTGCCCTTATTGGAGAACTTACGAATCGTAAAGATGAAGCAGTCAAAGTTACAGCTCAAATTCAAAGCGTCATCGATACGGCTAAAGGAACAGCGCAAGCCAAAGCTCCAAAAGCATTGCTTGTGTACGGAGCGCCAGGCAGTTTTGCCGCGGCTTTGCCGACCTCTTTGCCTGGTAACTTGCTTGAACTAGCTGGTGGGACAAATGTAGCATCTGACTATCCGCAGCTAAAACAGTACACCCAATACGCTGAACTAAGCGTTGAGAACGTAGTTGCCTCCAATCCAGACATTATTTTCTTATTAACACATGGCAATCCAGAAGAAGTGAAAAAATCGTTTACGAAGGAAATGGAGCAGAATGCAGCGTGGAAAAATCTCGCGGCTGTGCGTGCTGGGAAAATTGTTGTGTTGCCAGCGACCTTATTCGGTACGAATCCGGGAACCAAAGTGGGAGAAGCTTTAACGACATTGCAGCAAGCATTAAAGGTTAAGCAACAATGAAACAAGCTTGGGCTAAGCGACGCGCGGCAGTCTTCACTGTGTTAACAGTGGGGCTGACCGCAATTTTCTTTGTATCCCTGATGGTGGGTGCTGTTCGACTTCCACTACAAGAAGTTTACGCTGCACTTTTCGGACCCGAACAAGCCTCTCATTTGGCTACACAAATTGTATGGAACATTCGCTTGCCACGCATTTTGCTCGGACTATGTATCGGTTGCGCCCTCGGTATTGCGGGCGCATTGCTACAGGGCGTAATGCGCAATCCGCTCGCAGACCCGGGATTGATTGGTGTAAGTTCTGGAGCAGGCTTTGCCGCAGTGCTTATTACACTGGCTTTTCCTGAATGGATGCACCTTGTACCACTAGGTGCTTTTATTGGGGCAATGATATCCATGCTCGTTATATACGTACTAGCTTGGAGAGAAGGGGCTTCTGTCCTACGCATTATTTTGGCTGGGGTTGCTGTGAATGCCGTATTAGGTGCAGCTACCTCTGCCGTTATGACGTTATACAGTGAACGTGTGCAATCGGCATTGCCATGGCTAATGGGCGGACTTGCATCCCGTAGTTGGGTGCATGTCGAAATGATTATGCCGTATTTTGTGGTGGGGCTCGTGCTATCGTTTTGGGCGGGGCATAAAGCCAATTTGCTCATGCTTGGCGATGACACGGCAAAGCTACTAGGGCAAAATGCTGAAGCCAGCCGCTTATTCGTCATTGCTGTCAGCGCGTTGTTGGCAGCAGCTGCTGTTAGCGCCGCGGGCCTTATCGGCTTTGTCGGCCTCGTTGTGCCGCATATCGTGCGCATGATTATGGGGAGCAACCTCAAATATTTGCTCCCTGCCTCAGCGTTAGGCGGGGCATTGCTCACCGTGGCTGCTGATACGGTCGCGCGCACAGCATTTGAACCGACAGAAATGCCTGTCGGCATATTGCTCGCGCTGCTAGGCGGGCCATTCTTCCTTTATCTATTACGGAAAGGAGAGACGATACGTGGGTAAATCAGATAAGCTTCCTTATCCCGAAGGAAGCGTTGCCTTGTTAGAAGCCGAAAATATTGAATATGCTCGTGAGTCGGGCGCGGGTGGCTTCCGATTAGACCGTATTCGATTGTCCGTTGAGCGTGGCGAGGCCATTAGCATCATTGGGCCAAACGGTTCGGGCAAGTCTACCTTGTTAAGGGTGCTGGCCCGTTTGCTTCAACCTAATGGCGGTGCTGTCTACTTAAGCGGTAAGCCGTTAAGCCAACTGCCCAGCAACCATATCGCAGAGCAGTTGGCGATGGTACAGCAAGCACCACCAATGGATGTGCAGCTGACCGTTGAGGAACTCGTCCACTTTGGGCGGCGGCCGTATCGACGTTTTGCGATGCGTCAAGCTGAGCAAGACGCGGACATTGTGCGCTGGGCGATGGAAGCGATGCGCGTCGAGCGAATGGCGCAACGCCAACTGCATACGCTATCTGGCGGGGAACGGCAGCGCGCATGGCTAGCAATGGCGCTTGCTCAACAACCACGTCTGCTGCTGTTAGACGAGCCAACGACATATTTGGACATCGCTCATCAACTAGAGCTGATGGAGCATGTGCGGATGCTGCACCGTAAGCACGGTATCGCAATCATCATGGTGCTGCACGATATTAATCAAGCAGCCCAATATACCGATCGGCTCGTCGTCATGAAGGCAGGGCGTGTCGTGGCCGACGGTCCACCTAGACAGTTGTTCAGTCCTGAACTATTTCGCGACGTTTTTCAAATCGAAGCGATCGTTCATGAACAAGGAGGATACCCTTGTATTACACCGCTTCGTTGTGTGCGTGCTGATGAAAGCCCTGTGGAACAACGCCCATAATCCACATTTTTCAAATTCAGTTGTTGACATTCCGTTCTGCGATTGCTAAGATCGAATAAAACCTAGTTACTTAGTCGGAAATAATACACAAACAGGTATAATTATGGGAGGGGCTTCGCAATGGCAAGAATCGTGAACAATGTAACCGAATTGATTGGGGATACGCCGCTTGTACGTCTTAACCGCATCGTACCAGAGGGTAGTGCAGAGATTTATGTGAAGCTGGAGTATCAGAACCCAGGTTCAAGCGTAAAAGACCGTATTGCAATTAGCATGGTCGAAGTAGCAGAGCAAGAAGGTGTGTTGAAACCTGGAGATACTATTGTCGAGCCAACGAGCGGCAATACAGGAATCGGTCTCGCTCTCGTTGCAGCGGCTAAAGGATACAAAGCGATTCTTGTGATGCCAGAGACAATGAGCGTTGAGCGTCGCAACTTGCTGCGCGCTTACGGAGCTGAGTTGGTCTTAACTCCGGGTGCTGAAGGCATGAACGGTGCTGTACGCAAAGCGGAGGAGTTGGCGGCTGAGAACCCTAACTACTTTATGCCACAACAATTTAAAAATGCAGCAAACCCTAAGGTCCACATTGAAACGACAGGTCCAGAAATCGTCGAAGCGATTCAATCCCTCGATGGCAAGCTGGATGCGTTTGTAGCAGGTATCGGTACAGGCGGTACGATTTCTGGTGCTGGTGAAGTGTTGAAGAGCAACTTCCCAGGCCTGCGCGTTGTAGCCGTTGAGCCAGCCGCTTCGCCTATCCTGTCCGGCGGCCAGCCAGGACCGCACAAGATTCAAGGTATTGGTGCTAACTTCGTACCTGAAATTTTGAACCGTGAAATTTATGATCAAATTATTCCGGTTGAAAATGAGGTTGCTTTCGAGGTTGCACGCGCAGTGGCGAAGGTAGAAGGTTTGCTCGTTGGTATTTCTTCCGGCGCAGCTATCCACGCTGCCCTGCAAGTCGCGAAAGAGCTTGGCGCAGGCAAGCGCGTCGTCGCTATCGTGCCGAGCAATGGCGAACGTTACTTGAGTACGCCGCTGTTCAATTTCGACAACTAATTGAAACGCTACGTGTAGCGTATAATAGAACGTATTGCAATATCCTCGCAACGAAAGAGTGCCGACGAACTGTATCGTCTGCCTCGCGCAGCGAGGATTTTTGTTATATCCGACAAACAGCGACAAAGCTCTCTCTTTTCATTGTTCCCGCCTTTGATTATACTAGCTGTAACCAATCAGATCCTTGAACGGGAACGCCGTTTAGTTTGTAACGCAATCCATATCTTTTTCAATTTTTTTTATAGCATTATTCGTAGCTTTATTATTAATGAACCTATACATTTAATATAATACGATGGCGTGAATGCGCACAGGAGAGGTGACCCCCAATGATACTCGTCATTGATAACTATGACTCGTTTACGTATAACTTGGTGCAATACTTAGGAGAGCTTGGCGAAGAAGTAAAAGTATTTCGCAATGACGAAATTGATATTGCAGGCATCGAGCAATTGCAGCCCGATCACCTGCTGCTCTCACCAGGGCCATGTACACCTAATGAGGCAGGTATATCGCTAGAAGTTATTAATCATTTTAAAGGCATCATCCCGATCTTCGGTGTATGCCTTGGCCATCAATCGATTGGACAAGCGTTTGGCGGCAATGTCGTCCGTGCTGAACGACTCATGCATGGCAAGACGTCTCCCATTCAACATCAAGGTACGTCCGTATTTGCAGGCTTGCCAAGTCCATTTATAGCAACTCGCTACCATTCCCTAATCGTGGATCGCGAGACGTTGCCGGACTGCTTGGAGATTACAGCAGAAACGGCCGAAGGTGAAATTATGGGCCTGCGTCATAAGCAATATCCTATAGAAGGTGTCCAATTCCACCCTGAATCGATTATTACTGATCACGGGCATCAAATATTGCGCAACTTTTTGCAAACAAAGGTAGGCAAATAACATGAACGTTGTCGGGTGGAACGGGGTGCTGCAGCCAGCAAAGGAGGCCGTGATTCCCGTAATGGATCACGGCTTTTTGTACGGAATGACCTTGTTTGAAACGATGCGGACATACAATGGACGACCGTTTCTTTTGAGAAGACATTTGGAACGATTGTCTTCGGCTTGTGAATCGCTCGGAATTAGTTATGAGCTTCAATTAGAGACAACGCGCAAGCATATCCAAGATGTTATGGCTGCGAATGGACTTGCCGAAGCTTATGTTCGTTATACAATAAGCGCAGGGGAGAATGAATTCGGTCTGCCTGTCGGCGACTATTCAAGACCGATGACGATCGTTTTTGCGAAACCGCTCCCTGTCGTGCTCGATCAACTCTACGATACAGGCAAGCCGCTACAGCTACTCCGCACCCGTCGCAACAGCCCAGAATCAACGATACGTTTCAAATCGGGTCACTATATGAACAATATTATCGCGAAGCGTGAACTTGCTTCACTTCCCTCTGCTCTACAGGGAGCAGAAGGTCTAATGCTTAATGAACATGGCTTCCTCACGGAAGGGATTGTGAGCAACGTGTTGTTCATCAAGCGAGGAGAGTTGTATACACCAAGTGTAGACACGGGCATTTTGCCAGGTATTACTCGCGGACTCGTCTTAGAACTTGCATGGCGCTTAGGTATAAAGACGCATGAGGGCATGTATACATGGGCAGACCTATTAGAAGCTGATGAAGTGTTTATGACGACATCTGTTCAAGAGTTAGTGCCTATAACGAAGCTTATTGATACAGAGCAGGTGATCACGGAAATAGGTAGCGGTCAGATTGGGCCGATTACATCGAGCTTATTAACCGCATATCGTAGTGCCGCTTTGCGAGACGAAGATGAATAAGAAGCAAGCTCAGTCACATGTTGACGATAAGGCAGTCCGTGGTGAGTGAGCTAAAGAGGAGTTAGTCATATGGTACTGCAACCATCATTTTTAAATAGAACATATAACTATAGAGGCACTACGCTTGAACTAGGACAACAAACTTTGATTATGGGTATTTTAAACGTTACACCTGATTCATTCTCGGATGGAGGGCGTCATAATCGTTTAGAAGAAGCAGTTGCTCATGCACAAATCATGATTGAGCATGGCGCACATATTATTGACGTTGGCGGCGAATCCACACGTCCAGGTCACGCCCCGGTCGATGTCGAGGAAGAGTTGCGGCGCGTTATTCCGGTTATCGAGGCACTTCATGCACAATTTCCGCATATCCCGATATCCATAGATACGTATAAGGCAGAAGTTGCGAGACAAGCTCTAGAAGCCGGAGCGTATATTTTAAATGATGTGTGGGGATGTAAAAAGGACGAACAAATGGCACACGTAGCCGCTGCCTATGGATGCCCGATTATACTGATGCATAATCGACAGGAATGGAATTACTCGAATTATATCGAAGATGTGAAGCAGGATTTACTAGAAAGTGTGGCTATTGCCCATGCTGCTGGTGTAAGTGACGAGAACATTTGGTTAGATCCCGGAATTGGCTTTGCGAAAAATTATGATGATAACCTTGTACTGATGCACCATTTGGATGAATTGGTTGAGCTCGGTTACCCTGTATTGCTTGCCACTTCACGCAAGCGGTTCATCCGTGAAACGTTACAGCTTCCAGTAGATGACCTTGTCGCAGGGACCGCTGCAACAGTAGCCTTAGGTATTGCACAAGGCTGCCAAATCGTACGCGTGCACGATGTGCAGGAAATTGCTCGCCTCGCACGGATGTGCGATTCCATTTTGTATAAATCACTAAATAAATAAGGGGTGGAAGAGATGGCGAAGACGAAGGTAGTGCGACCGGACCGTATGCAGTTGCATCGAATGGAGTTTTTCGGACGGCATGGCGTATTTGCAGAAGAGAGAGCTTTGGGACAACGCTGGTACGTCGATCTCGATTTGCAGGTGGATACTCGGGAAGCGGGATTGACCGATGACCTAACCAAATCCGTTAATTATGCTGAGTTGTTCTACAGTGTGAAGTCGGTTATGGAAGGGGAGTCTGTTCAACTGCTTGAAACGTTGGCAGAGCGAGTAGCCGAACATTTGCTTGATACGTATTCGCTTATTCATGAAGCGACAGTTAGCGTCACTAAACCACATCCGCCATTCGACATTCACTATGCAGGTGTAACGATTCAAATTACGCGTGCACGTGAAGATTCACCCGATGAAAGCGGGGCGTAATCGATGACACAGCAATGGGGAAGTGGCCAAAGGTTGACGAGTGGTACCGTAGAGGCGTATATTGCATTAGGTGCTAACATTGGAGAACGTGAACAGACCCTTTATGCAGCGTTGAGTAAACTGAGCGAACATCAGGAGATACTCATTGAGCAAAGTTCCCCACTGTATGAAACGGATCCTGTCGGTTACGAGGAGCAGCCTGCCTTTTTAAATATGGCAGTCCGTGTACGTACCTCACTAGATCCTGAAGCTTTGCTTCGCTATATGTTAGATGTAGAGCTGCAACTTGGTCGTGTTCGCGAAGTTCGTTGGGGACCACGCAGCATAGATTTAGATTTGTTATGGGTGGAAGGTTGTACGATGGATACAACGATGTTAACTTTACCGCATCCTCGAATCGCTGAGCGGCTCTTTGTATTAGTGCCGCTTGCCGACGTGATTTCAGTTGAAGCGCAAGCATTAGACGCATTCGTGCAGCAAGCGCTGGGAACACTGGAAGGAAAGGAAGGGATTCGGCTGTGGAGTCCTTGCAAATGGCCAGACGGATCCGCGCTTTCCGCAAACTAAAGGGATTGACACAACAGCAATTGGCAGATCTTTTACAGCTGTCCGTTGCAGTGCTTGGCGAGATGGAGCGGGGAAATAGGAATGTCGATACAAAGACAGTTCTAAAGTTATCTCAAGTATTGAATGTTTCTGAAGAAGAGCTGACCTTTCGGCAAATTCGACCATAACCATACAATAACCATATATGAAGTGCAACAAGAGAAAGGAGTGTGAGCGAATTGCTGAAAATCGCTAACATTGAAATGAAAAACCAAGTCGTGCTTGCCCCGATGGCAGGCGTGTGTAATCCTGCTTTCCGTCTTATTGCGAAGGAGTTCGGTGCCGGACTCGTTTGCGCAGAAATGGTCAGTGACAAGGCACTAGTACACGGCAACGAGCGTACACGCGAAATGCTGTACGTAGATGATCGAGAAAAGCCACTAAGCTTGCAAATTTTTGGTGGGGATCGTCAATCGCTTGTAGAAGCAGCCAAAATCGTCGACAAGGACTCCAATGCGGACATTATTGATATTAATATGGGCTGCCCTGTTCCTAAAGTGACAAAGTGTGACGCTGGAGCACGTTGGTTGTTGAACCCAGAAAAAATATATGAGATGGTTTCCGCCGTTGTTGATGCCGTAGAGAAGCCTGTTACAGTCAAAATGCGTATTGGCTGGGATGACGAACATATTTTTGTCGTTGAAAATGCGCTTGCTGTTCAGCGCGCTGGTGGACAAGCGGTCAGCGTTCACGGTCGCACGCGCGAGCAACTCTACAGTGGAACAGCGGATTGGAGCTACATCCGTCAAGTAAAAGAAGCTGTGAACATCCCTGTTATCGGGAATGGCGACGTATTTTCTCCAGAAGATGCGCGACGCATGCTAGATGAAACGGGTTGCGATGGCGTTATGATTGGTCGCGGGGCGTTGGGCAATCCTTGGATGCTCTACCGGACAATTGAGTATTTATCGACAGGACAATTGCTGCCAGATCCAGACGCAGCTGAAAAAGTGCGTATTGCCATTGTGCATATGGATCGTCTGTGTGCTTTAAAAGGTGAGCATGTGGCAGTTAAAGAAATGCGTAAGCATTTAGCATGGTACTTGAAAGGTCTGCCTGGTGCAGCTCGCGTGAAAGATGCCATTATGGAAGAAACACGTCGTGATGAAGTGGTGCGAATGATGGAGCATTATGTCGACCAAGTTAATCAAGGCGAATTCGATCGTCATAAATCGTAAAGAAACAGCTAATTTCATATGAAAAATGAGTGCTGATTACAATTGGTGGAAAAACGATAAAAGAGCGTATACGCAAGGTTTAGCGTAAATGCGGTTCTGCACAACGCTGTGAAGCGTTTTCACCCATGTGTGTGATCTAATTGACTTTTGCAAATCCATCCCATATAATTCAGCATTAGATAATTCGCCTCGGACCTTGGTGTGTATTTCCCTTTGGATGTGAAGCACTCAACAAGCGTTCTAAGGAGTCATTATATGGAGTGGGCGCCATATGATGGAGTAAGGCATTCGCAACCGCTATCTGGATTACATGCTTGTAGATCTTAAAGCGCTAGTTTGCGAAAATAATGATCATGACAGGAGAATCGGTAAGATGAGCGATAAACAAGTCATTCTGACCCAAGACGGGCTGAAAAAGTTGGAGGAAGAGCTTGATCATCTCAAATCCGTAAAGCGCCGCGAAGTGGCAGAGCGAATTAAAGTCGCCATTGGATACGGGGATATTAGCGAGAACTCCGAGTACGAAGATGCAAAGAACGAGCAAGCGTTTATTGAAGGTCGTGTTCTTACACTTGAAAAAATGCTTCGTAATGCACGCATCATCAACAACGACGATATCGATACAGATGCAGTGAGCATTGGTTCGACGGTAGTTGTTGAGGACTTGGAATTCGGCGATAAAATGGAATATACAATTGTGGGCACAGCAGAGTCGGATCCGTTGAAAAACAAAATTTCGAACGAAAGCCCTGTAGGTAAGGCTATCTTAGGTAAGCAAATCGGCACGGTTGTGGACGTAAGTGTTCCAGCTGGTGTTATTCAATACAAAATTATAGACATTAAACGTTAATCTAAGCGTCATTAAGCTGGATATCAGGCACGGGTCAAAAAAAGCTTCCGTAGGGAAGCTTTTTTTCCGTATATGGCCTATAATAATAAGCGAACGCTAACGATATCTTCTGGATACTGACTAGATTAGCAAGTTCATCAGCGTAATTCGATCTATATTAACATGCTTTCTGCACCGTATATGAAATATGACGGTGCATTACGATATGCTGCATTAATGATGTGAAGGAGTGGAACTCATGACGGATGTAGTCAATCAAGACGAATCACAAGAAATTGAGTTGAGCGAACTATTACAAATTCGCCGTAACAAGCTGGACGAGCTTCGTAAGCTCGGCATTGACCCGTTCGGTGCTAAATACGAGCGCACGCATACAGCAAAAGCTATTTTGGACAAATATAATGAACTCACTAAAGAAGATCTTGAGCAGCAAGCTATAGAAGTTAGTATCGCTGGTCGCATTATGGCGAAGCGCGGCATGGGTAAAGCAAGCTTTGCACATCTTCAAGACCTCACAGGTCGCATTCAAATTTATACGCGTCAGGACACAGTGCC